>DASXLL010000327.1:0-82921 GCA_036496265.1 Pirellulaceae bacterium
GTCGGGAGTCGATTGCGGTATAATGTTGTCCATGTGGAGGGTCATCATCGCAATCGACTCCCGACCCCTTCATTCGCGGCAACCGGCAATCAGGACTCTGGCTGTCGAGCCTGATCGGCTACTCGGCCAGAATTTCCGTCAGCACGCGGCCATCGACGTCCTTCATCGCCAAACCCATTAGGCGAGCGATCGTCGGTGCCACATCGACGTTGTGAATAAGGCCAAGTTGCACACCCGCCTTAATCCCCGCCCCCGCCGCGACGAACGTCGCGTGCATGTAAGCCGGGCCGGGATCATGGCCGTGCGTGCCTTTAAGGCCGCCGGCGCCGGCGATCGTGTCGCCGGCGACTTGATCCTGGAACGAATAGCCCGGATTCGTCAGCAGCACCAGATCAGGCGACTCGCCGTTCGCTTCGGGCCGTGGCAGGCCGAAATGGGCGAAGTTTTCCGACGTAACAACAGCCTCGACGCCTTCGAGCTTGGCCAAGCGATCGCTGAGCTTGATGAGCAGTTCGGCTTTCTTGTCCTTGTCGAGGATGTAAACGAACGCCGACCCACCCTGAGCCACGCACCAAGCCTTTCGTGTCGTCACTTTGTCCTTTGCATCCGTCTCGATGAGCCCCATTTCCTTCAGCACCACGTTCGGCCGAATGAATTTTTCATACGGTGCAAAGCCGTGGTCGGAGACGACAAACAAAGTCGAATGTCCGGCAAACGGCGGCTCCTGAATCGTCTTCCAAATCTCCCCGATGCGGTCATCACTTTCATGGACGGCTTTGTACGCCTCCGGCGTCTGCGGACCATAGGCGTGCTCCACGCCGTCGGGCGTGACGAGATGGACGAGAACCAGATTGGCCTTTTGCTTTTCCAAGAGATACTGCGTAACACGCGTGTAGAGCACGTCACGATCAAACGACTTATCCTTGTTCCAGCCCCACTCGCCCAGCTTCGAAATATCGATTCCTGCTTTACCGAGTTCGGCCACGAAGCCCGGCGTCGTATACTTCGCGTGCAAATCGGCGCGGCCAGCGTCGGGAATGATCCAGTTGAGCGAATCAGCCGCAGTCGAGCACGGCCAAATCACGCTACCGCACTTCAAACCAGCCTGGTGAGCTACGTCGTACAGCGTCGGAACCTTAATCGCCTCGGCCTTCGTTAACTCGGGATCGCCAATATAGGTGAGCGCCCGGCCGAGCTTGCGGCTCCAGACACTGTTGCCAATGACTCCGTGCTTAGCAGGTTGCACGCCGGTTATCAGCGACGTGTGTGACGGCCACGTCACGCTTGGAAAACTCGTGATCATGCCTTTGGCCACCGCCCCCTCTTTCGCCAGTTTGCGAAGGTTCGGCATATCGGCCCGCGGATCATCGAGATAGCTCGCCGCCAGCCCGTCAACGCTAACCAGGACCACATGACGAACCGGCGGTCCGTCCGCGGCGTGAGCTACGACGAACGTCGCCGCGGCGGTAACGGCGAACAGAAGAAAAAATCTGAGCATAGAAGAGCCGTCCGTTTTTAGGCAGCGAATGCTAAAGGTGTTTAATCAACTGATCGTACTCCGCGTGCGTACCAATCCAATACCACACGACGGTGTCGCCCTCAAAACCGCCAACTACTCGATACCCGCTGCCCACGCGTGCCGAGTATGTCGGCGGAGTTGCGCAGATCCGCTTAAAATGCAGGCTCGGATGCTGATGATTGCTGACGAACAGCTCGTGCGCTTCTCGCGCCTGCTGCTGCACATGAATGGGAAGCCGCGCAAGCCCTTGGACAAAGGAACGCGTTATCCGAGATTTCATCGCAAGCTATTCGGGAAAGGGCAAGGTCAGGCCAGCCCGATGTTCGGCCAGGGCGTCTTCCGTCAATCTCCCCAATTTATGCGCGGTTTTCTCAAGCTTGCGATCAAATGCATCCTCAGCCTCCAGTTCGGCCAATAGCCGGGCTGCAACGGCGTCTTGTTCCGCGTCCGACAGCTGTGCAATAGCGCTCATAGCTTTCTGGAGTAGCGTAGTCATCTCAGCCTCCCCACGGATTGTAACTTGCTAGTATTGCGACGCCTATCGCTCGCACGCCAGAACCATCGCCCACGTCGCCCAGCCGCTCGCGGCACACGAGATGAACTGGTCTTTGCCATGCGGAAAGCCGCTCTCGTAATAGGGCTGGAACGGCTTGCTACGACTTGCGATGTGCCACGAGCCGTCGGCGAGTTGCGTCTTCAGCAAATAGGCCAGGCCGCGCTGGTAAGCCGGATCACTCGTGGCCAATTCGCCCGTCGCCTGTAATGCGACAAGCGCCGACCCGGTCGCGTAAGCATCAGAGTTTTCAGAATACGCGGAGTCGCCACTGTCGAGCTGTGCCCAGCCGCCGTCGTCGCGCTGCTTCGCGAGCAATTCTTTGGCCGCCGTCGCAATGTCGGTTTTTGCCGCGCCTGCGGCCTCCAAGGCCCACAGCCGAAACACACGGTCCTCATTGTCCGCGGCCGGCGTTTTTAGCAGCCACTCGCGAACCTGTGCCGTTCGCGCGGCGACGCGCTCGGCTTGTTCTGTCGTACCGAAAGAAGTCAGCGCGTAAAGGGCCAAATACGTGGTGCTAAACGGGCTTGCTTCCGACGGCGGCCGATTGGAGCTGTTCAGCCAGTGGTCCTTCTCTTTATGCCGCAGCAAAAAATATTCTGCGACGGCACTTGTCGTGTCATCCGGCTGGTAGCCCACGACCGAAAGCGTCCATAGCGCATACCCCGCCGTATCAGCCTGGCCGCCTTGCCCTTTGCCTTGCAGATAGTTCTCGCGGTTGCCCTCCAGAAACTTGGCGATGAATGCCGTTTGCCGGTCGATTTCCTCGTCGTCGATCTTGAAGCCCCGCTTGCGAGCCGCGGTCAACGCAAAAATCGGCGGCCCTTGCTGGTGGCAGGCAAAGCACGTGCGGTTTTCGCGGTGTCCCGTCGCCCCAGCCGTTAGCAGCGGCAGCGTTTTGTCGATTGCCGCTCGCAACTGGGATTGTTGAACGAGCGGCTCCGCCGACAAAGCTGCTGCCGCCGAAAAGCAGACCCCAATAAGCCCAATGACAGCTATCAATCGTCGTCGCATAAATCGGCTCCGCTCCCGCAGGTTTCACCACTAATATAGTGGCCGGCCGAAGTACTGAGTACTCAGTACGTAGTACGATGTTTCCTGAGTTATAAATCAGCCGCGACTCTTTTAGCCTCCCGTTTCGCTTGACCGCTTCCACCGCCACGTCCGACTCCTACCAACAGGCCATCGCCGCCGTCGAGCAAACCCTCGACCGCGTCCGCCAATGCAGCGACGAGGAAAAAGCCCGGCTGCGGGCCGAGCTGGCGGGCCTCAAGCAGATGCACGACAAGCTCGTCAGCGGGCGGGTCGAAATTGTCATTTTTGGCGAGATTTCCACGGGCAAAAGCGCGCTCATCAATGCCCTCGTCGGCCGAGATGTCGCGAGCGTCGATGTCCGCGGCGGCTGGACCCGCGAAGTCTGGCATGTGGCCTGGGACGGAACCGGCTACACGTTGCCGGGTCTCGGCGAATCGCAGGTCGTGCTCGTCGATACGCCGGGAATCAACGAAGTCGGCGGCGGCACTCGCGGCGAAATGGCCCGTGAAGCCGCCCAGCGGTCCGACCTGGTGCTATTTGTCACCGACTCGGACCTCAACGAAACCGAACATCGGGCGCTCGTCGAGTTGGCGACATTTCACAAGCCGCTGATTGTCGTGCTCAACAAAGTCGATCTCTATTCGCGCGAGCAACGGGAGCGGCTGCTATCGGTAATTCGCAACGAGCGGCTGGCTGAGATCGTCCCGCCCGAGCACGTGATCACCGCGGCGGCCGACCCGCGCGAACGTGAATACATCATCCAAGCCGCCGACCGGAGTGAGCGCAGCGAATGGCGCACGCCGCAGCCCGACGTGGCAGAAGTGAAGGCCCTGATCTTGGAAATGCTCGACCGCGAAGGCCTTTCATTAATCGCATTGAACGCGGCTCTCTACGCGGCCGATAAAAGTGACCGGATCGCTGCTCTGCGGGTGCAGCTTCGCAACAACCGCGCCCAGCAAGTCATTTGGAGCTACGCCACGCTCAAAGTCATCGGCGTTGGCCTCAATCCCGTGCCCATCGCCGACGTGCTAGGCGGGACAGCCATCGACGCCGCCATGATCGGCACCCTCGCCGCCGTCTATGGCCTCTCCATGTCGCGCTCCCATGCCGCCGAGCTCGCTGCTTCCATCGCCTCCGCCGCCGGCCTCATGACCGCCGGCGTTTTGGCCTCCTCCGCGCTCATGTCGCTCTTGAAAGGCCTCACGTTCGGCAAATCCACGCTGCTCACAGCCGTCCCGCAAGGCCTCGCCGGTGGTTTCGGCTCCTATATCGTCGGCCAGGCCGCCCAATATTATTTCGAGCACGGCGCAAGCTGGGGCGGCGAAAATCCCAAGGCCGTCGCCAAACGAATCTTGGCCAATACCGATAAAGCCTCCGTCCTCGAGCGCCTCAAGGGCGAAATCGGCAAACGGCTCAGCAAGAACCCCTATGGCAAGCGAAATGACCAACGGGCGCTGTAGGGTCCGCCCTCCGTGGCGGACCGTGAATCACCAGTGACTTCCACTCAACCACCGGAACGCCACGGAGGCCGTTCCCTACAGATACAATCAGCGCATGAAAGTCATTGCCCTCGATCGACCGAACTTACCGCCACTCGAAATGCCCGAGCGCTTCCGCATGGAGATCGTCTATTTCATGACGCTGCCGGGCGACAAAGGCGCGCCCGTGAAAATGGACGATGGCGAATATTGGATCGACCTCGACGACGCCAAAAAATGGCTCGACGAGCAAGTTATCTATGTCGTCTCACCGCTCGATGCCGAAAACCAAGCCGAAATCGAGCTCACCGAGTATCACGAGGCGTTTCTGCAGTGGGTCGTCGAAAATAACGCCCCACACGTGCGTACTCAATAGCCGGGACCAAACATAGTCCCGGAGGATCGCGCTCGATTCAGAGATCCACCTGAGACGCCGCCGGTTTCATACCCGCCCGGTGCTGCTCCACAAGAGCCTCGATCTTTTTGAGCACCGCCGGATTATTCTCCGCAACGTTATAACTCTCGCCCGGATCGACATCGAGATTAAAGAGCAGCGGCGGCTCATGCTTGTCGGCCTCCGGCTGGTTATAGCCGGCCTGCGTGAGGAAATGTGCCTTCCATTGCCCGAGCCGTACAGCCATTAGGTCGTAAGACCGATAGAAAAACATCTCCTGTCGCGGGCTTTTGTCGCCTTTCAGCGCCGGCGTAATGTCATATCCGTCAATCATCCGATCTTTGGGCGCCTCCACTCCGGCCATCGAGCAAAACGTCGGCAATACATCCAACGTGCTCGCCAACTGCTGACAAACGCTCGCCGCGGGAATCGTCCCCGGCATCCATGCAATTGCCGGCTCGCGCATCCCACCTTCCCACGTCGATCCCTTCCCTTCTCTTAGCAGTCCCGCCGAACCACCCTGCTGGTTGTACATCAGCCACGGCCCATTATCGCTCGTGAAAATCACCAGCGTCTTTTCGGATAGCTTCGCATCGCGAATCGCGTCCAGCACCACCCCCACGCTGTGGTCGATCTCCTCCACCGTGTCGCCATACAAACCGCGCCGGCTCTGGCCGGCAAAATCGCCCGACGCAAACAGCGGCACATGCGGCATGTTGTGCGCGAAATACAAAAAGAACGGCTGCTCCTTGTGTTCGCGAATAAATTTCGCCGCCTCTTCTGAATACCGTTTCGTAAATAGATTCTGATTCGCCGGCCGCTCGATGATCTCCTCGTTCCGCATCAGCGGCACGTCCCAATACTCATACTTCGGCTTTGCATAAGCCGCCTTGCCCTTGGGCGAAGTCGGCACACGATCCATGTCGTTCACATACGGCGTGCCGTAGAAGTAGTCAAAGCCGTGCCTCGTAGGCAGGTATGGCGGCAAGTGGCCCAAGTGCCATTTGCCCAGGATCGCCGTCGCGTAGCCCTTCGTCTTCAGCAACTCTGCGACCGTCAGTTCATCGGCCTGAATGCCCCCCTTCGAATCGGGAAAAAACACACGCCGTTTGCCGCACAGTCCATTCCGCGGCGGTAACCGACCCGTCAGCAATCCCCCACGGCTGGGCGTGCAGACTTCCGCCGCCGCATAAAACTGCGTGAACTTCATCCCCTCCCGTGCCATGCGGTCTAGATTGGGCGTCTTGATCGTGGGATGGCCATAGCAGGCCAAATCGCCGTAGCCCAGATCATCGGCAAAGATGATGACGAAGTTAGTTTGGTCCGCGGCAGAAGTCTCACGCAGAGTCGCCAAGGCGCAGAGAACGAAGAGCAGCACAGCCAGACGATTGGTCATTTGGTTAGCCACAAAAACACAAGAGGTTCGATAAATAATGATTCAGCACTATCGCCACTCACCACTCACCACTCACCTTCTCCAACTAAATCGGCACCGTCGTCTGATCCACCAGCCGCCGAATAACCGCTTC
The DNA here is from genome assembly GCA_036496265.1 of Pirellulaceae bacterium. Classification (GTDB taxonomy): domain Bacteria; phylum Planctomycetota; class Planctomycetia; order Pirellulales; family Pirellulaceae; genus CAYLLN01. The sequence goes on from DASXLL010000327.1 coordinate 6,509, forward strand.
CGCCGCTTCCCGTTGCCCAGTGCGTAAGAATCCTTTCAAGATCACGCGGTGCGAAAGAACGAGTGGGGCCAGCCGCTTCACGTCGTCCGGCACGACAAAAGCGCGGCCCTCAATCAGCGCCAGCGCCTGAGCGGCCCGATACAGACTGAGCGCGCCGCGCGTGCTGACGCCCATCCGCAGATCGTCGCTCTGCCGCGTCCGCTCGACGATGTCGAGCAGATAATCGCCCACCGAATCTTCAACCGCCACATTCCGCACCGCTTCCTGCAGCGCGACAACCTGATCGGACTCAACAACCGACTCAAGTTCTTGCACCGGCTCACCCTGGCGGTGACTCGTCAGCACGCGGCGTTCGTCGTCGCGGCCGGGATAACCCATCGAAATCCGAATCAAAAACCGATCGAGCTGGCTCTCGGGCAGAGCATAAGTGCCTTCGAACTCGAACGGGTTTTGCGTGGCCATGACCAGAAACGGCCGCGGCAACGGCAGCGTCTGGCCATCGATCGACACCTGCCCTTCGCTCATCGCCTCCAGCAAGGCCGACTGCGTCCGCGGTGGGGCGCGGTTGATCTCGTCCGCCAGCACGATGTTCGCGAAGATCGGCCCGCGATGAAACACAAACTGAGATTGTTTGGTGTCGAAAACGCTGCTGCCGAGTATGTCGCTGGGCAACAGGTCGGGCGTAAATTGCAGCCGGCAGAATTCACCGGCGACGCTCCGGGCCAAGGCTTTGGCTACCAGCGTTTTGCCCACGCCGGGCACATCCTCCAGCAAAACATGCTCGCCAGAGAGCAGCGCGACGAGGCACCAGCGAACGACGTCCGCCTTGCCGAGCACAACCTGACCCATATTCGCCTCCAGCTGCGCGATCAGCCGCTGAAGCTGCTCCGCAGGGAGCGCCTCAAGCTGCTTGGCGGCGTCGGCGTGGAGGTCCATAACCTTATTCTTGTTCGGGACGAAATCTGGTCCCGAATTTTTCATTAGCCGGGACCAAACTTGGTCCCGGTCGCTCGGCGGCAACGATTTCCAATCGGCACCTTATCGTAGCCGCCACCGCGATGGATGTCTTTAGCGAGCGATCAAAGCCTCGCGGGCACTTATCACGCGCTGCCGAGCTGCCTCCGCCGTCTCCCCCAGCGCCGTCAAATGCCCCATTTTTCGCCCCACTCGCGGCTCGGCTTTGCCGTACAAATGCAATTTCACGTCCGGCAGCGCCAGCGCCTCGCTCCACCGCGGCTCCCCGGCCTGCCAGACGTCGCCCAGCAAATTCGCCATCGCCGCCGGCCGATGCTGTCGCGTTGAGCCCAGCGGCAAACCACAAATGGCTCTCACCTGCTGCTCAAATTGACAGCTCGAGCAAGCATCAATCGTCAAATGCCCCGAGTTATGCGGGCGCGGCGCCAACTCGTTGACCATCAGCCGATCCTGCCGATCCACGAAACATTCAACGCACAACACGCCCACCACTTCCAGGCGTCGCATAATCTCGCGGGTGAGCTGCACGGCGGAGTCGGCGACGTGCGACTTTACGGCAGGCGGCGCGATTGAGACATCAAGAATGTGATTGCGATGCGTATTAAGCGAAGGCGCGTAAGTGACAACTTGGCCGTCGGCGCCGCGCGCTGCGACCACCGAAATCTCGCAATCAAAATCGATAAAGGCTTCCAGGACTGATTCGCCACCTGCGAATTTTGGCCACAGCCCATCCACATCGTCGGCAGATCCAATCTTCGCCTGCCCTTTGCCGTCATAGCCCCACTCCGCCGTTTTCAGCACTGCCGGATAGCCCGCTTCCACCAGCGCCGCGGTCAATTGCTCCTTCGATCGCACCGGCCAGAACGGCGTAACGGGAATGCCGGCATTTTTAAGAAACGTCTTTTCCCGAATCCGGTTCTGCGTCGTATGCAGCACATTGCCGCCCGGACGCACCGGCGCAAAACGCTCGCAAACCTCCGTCGTCGCCGCCGGCACATTTTCAAACTCAAACGTCACAACCGAAACGCCGCGCGCGAATTGGGCCACCGCGTCGAGGTCGTCATACGCCGCCCTAATTTCCAAATCAGCAACTTGCCCTGTCGGCGTATCGTCATCCGGCGACAGCACATGCACCCGATACCCCATCCGCCGCGCCGCAATCGCAAACATCCGCCCCAACTGCCCGCTACCGAGGACGCCGAGAGTGCTACCGGGTTGTACGACTGTTGACATGAGCCCTGAAAAGATCGTCAGCCACAAAAAGCACGAAAAGACACAAAAAGGAAATCTATGTGGCGTCGAATGGTTGTTTGCCCGCTTCCGCGGACATCAAGTATTTCTTTATGAAGAGCTTTGACCCGCCGAAATTGATCAATAGCCCGGTTTCGATTCGAGTTGATTTCAAATACCCCAGAATCTGTGCGACGTGCTCGTCCGCAACATGGGCAACGGCTTTGACCTCAATGATGAGTCGATCTTCAATAAGTAAGTCCGCGAAATATTCTCCCAAAACAGTCCCATCTTCGTCATAAACAATAATTGGCTGCTGCTGAAGAACCTTGATGCCTTGCTTTGCTAGTCGATGCGTCAGTGCATTCTCATAAATTTTTTCCAAGTGCCCGTTTCGATGGTAGCAATGAATTGCGAACGCGGTTTCACGCACGATGTCACAAAGTTGGTTGACGTTGGTCCAGAGCATGGATTACCTCAGATAGGAATGGCCACAAAAAACACAAAGAGGCACAAAAAGTTTGGAGGAGCATTCGATCAAGGAATCTTGATGTGTCCGTATTGTTTTCATGTCTTTTTGTGTTTTTTGTGGCCATCTGGCCCCTCTATCAGTCCAAGCTTTCGCGGCGTACTTTCTCCGCAAGTTCGGCGTGATAACTAACGAGCTTTTTTTGCAGATCAGGTCGCGTCGTCGCCAGAATGCGAATCGCCAGCAACGCCGCGTTCTTCGCCCCTGCTTCCCCGATCGCCAGCGTGCCCACCGGAATGCCCCCCGGCATTTGCACAATCGACAGCAACGAATCCAGACCATTCAGCGCCCTGCTTTGCACCGGCACGCCGAGCACCGGCAGCACCGTCTGCGACGCCACCATCCCCGGCAAATGCGCCGCCCCGCCCGCGCCGGCGATAATCACTTGAATCCCCCGGCTGACCGCCGTCTTCGCATATTCGTTCATCAGCTCCGGCGTGCGATGCGCCGAAACAACACGAGATTCGTGCGGAACGCCAAATTGCTCCAGAGTCTCAGCCGCATACTTGAGCGTTTCCCAGTCGGACTTGCTCCCCATGATGACTGCGACAAGCGGAGCAGGAGATTCGGCCGGCATGAAATTGTCCGCGGTGAAATGGAATTATTGAATAGCCACGAAAAACACGAAAAAGAAGACCCCATGTTTGGTAGCCAGCGACCGAATCAGCGCGTGCTTTTATTGTGCCTTTTTGTGTTTCTTGTGGCCATTCCTTGCTCCAGAATAGACGCCGTGTGACTGGTTCCGGAAGCGACCGGGAACTACTTCCTCGATCCGCCTTCCATCTCATCAATATACCGCCGCAACCGTTCCAGCTCGTCCGTCACATCCTTGAGCTTCAGCATGTTTTCGACCCGCTTCAGCAGCTCGGTCTTATTAACCGGCTTACTCAGGAAATCGTCGGTCCCGGCCTGCACCGCCCGCTCGATATCCCCAGCTTCGTTCAGGGCCGTGACCATCAGAACCATGATCTTGCTCGCCGCCTTGTCCCCCTTCAGCTTCTGGCAAACCTCAAACCCCGACAGCTTCGGCATCATCACGTCCAGCAGAATCATATCCGGCTGAAACGATTTCACTTTGGCCAGCGTCTCCTGGCCATCGGCCGCATGGTCGATCTCACAATCGATCTCCGCAAGATACGCCTCGAGCAGCTCGCGGTTCGGCTGATTATCGTCGGCGATCAAAATGCGGTTTTTAGCGGCCATCAGTGGCTCCTCGCCTTTTCTTCCTGCACCGCGTTGGCCGGAACCGGGAACTGCGCACACATACCGCTGATCTCGCCGCGAATGCGATCGTGCACCGCCTGATCGGTCGCATGCTTCAGCGCTTCCAGCATCCAATTTCCGATTCGCTTCATCTCATCGACGCCCATGCCCCGCGTCGTTAGCGCCGGCGTGCCAATGCGAATCCCGCTCGGATCAAGCGGCTTACGCGTGTCGAACGGAATCATGTTCATATTCACGGTGATCCCGCATTTTTCGAGCACCTGCGTCGCCGTCTTGCCGCCGATGTTCAGCGGCGTCACATCCACCAGCATCAAGTGATTATCCGTCCCGCCGCTGACCAGCTTGAGGCCCCCGCCGAGCAGCACATCGGCCAGCGCCTTCGCGTTGTCAATAATCGCCTTGGCGTATTGCTTAAACGTCGGCTGCAATGCCTCGCCGAAGCAAACCGCCTTGCCGGCAATGACATGCATCAGCGGCCCGCCCTGCAATCCCGGAAACACCGTCTTATCGACGCCCTGGGCCAGTTCGCTTTTGCACAGCACCATCCCCCCCCGCGGCCCGCGGAGCGTCTTGTGCGTCGTCGTCGTCACAAAATCGGCCACCGGCACCGGATTGTCGTGCAAGCCCGCCGCGACCAATCCCGCATAATGGGCCATATCCACCATCAGCTTGGCCCGCACCGCCAGCGCGATTTCGGCGAATTTGCCGTGCGGAATCTCGCGCGGATAAGCGCTCGCGCCGGCCACGATCAGCTTCGGCCGATGCTCCCGCGCCAGCCGGGCCACCTGGTCGAAATCGATCCGATTCGTGTCCTTCGTAACTCCGTAGCTAATGAACTTGTACAGCTTGCCCGACAAATTCAGCTTCATCCCGTGCGTCAAATGCCCGCCATGAGCCAAATCCAGGCCCAGCACCGTATCGCCCGGCTCCAAAGCCGTCACATACACTGTCTGGTTCGCCTGCGACCCGCTATGCGGCTGAACATTCGCGTGCTCCGCCCCAAACAGCAGCTTCGCCCGATCGCGGGCCAAATCCTCGATCACATCGACATACTCACAGCCCCCGTAATACCGCCGGCCGGGATATCCTTCGGCATATTTATTCGTCAGCACGCTGCCGACCGCTTCCATCACGGCCGCACTCGTGTAATTCTCGCTGGCGATCATTTCCAGCCCATCCTGCTGCCGCTGCTCCTCCTCGCGAATCGCAACGGCAACCGGCGGATCATACTGCGGTAAAATCTTCATTCGTCGTCAAGCTTTGTCTGCGGCTAATGTTAAAGCTGAAAAGCTTACGGGGTCGGGAGTCAATTGCGATTCACGGCATCCATATGGAACATGCTTGCCGCAATTGACTCCCGACCCCTTCTCGGCTGGCCTGCCGTAGGATTGTCACCTGCGCCGGCCACTGTCAAAGCTGGATTGTCAAAGGCAGCCCCCAATTCGTCAATTGGGTCGTCTCGTGGCACGGCCATCTTGGCCGTGAGTGGGGCGGGCTTCCAGCCTGCCATGTAGGATAGGCTTCCAGCCTGTCCAAAAAAATCAAAGCCGCATGCGCATCATCCCCGTCATCGACCTCCTCCACGGCCAAGTCGTCCGCGGTATCGGCGGCCGCCGCAACGAATATCGCCCGATTCATTCGCAATTAGTGTTAGACGCTCGACCCGAATCCGTAGCCGCAGCCTTCGTCAAGCAATTCAGCTTCCACACCGCTTATGTCGCAGATCTCGACGCGATCATCGATGGCCGCTGCTCGACCACCGAATGGAAACAGATCGCCGCAGCCGGATTGAAGCTTTGGCTCGACGCCGGCATCAACAATTCACTTGCCGCTCGCAAAATCGTTGCTTCTGGCAAGGAACTGAACATCGACTTCGAGCTCGTGATCGGCCTCGAATCCCTCGAATCACCCGAGGAGCTGACCGCCATTCAGCAGCTTTGCGACCGTCGGGCCATTTTCAGTCTCGACATACGCGCCGGCCAGCCGCTGACACAAATTGAAAAATGGAAATCACTCACGCCGCTTGAAATCGCTGCTCAAGCCATCAGCCGCGGCACAAACCGCCTCATCATCCTCGACCTCGCCGACGTCGGCGAATCCCGCGGCACTCGCACCTTGCAACTCTGCCGCGACCTTCGCAACGACCATTCTCACCTCGAGCTCATCGCCGGCGGCGGCGTCCGCAACCTCGATGACCTAAAGGCACTCGCCAACGCCGGCGCTAGCGCCGCCCTCGTCGCCTCCGCCCTCCACGACGGCCGCCTCGCGCCAAAAGATATTCAAACGATATCCGCGCCACCTCCGTAGGGTGGGACCAGCGAGCGCAGCTCGCGCCGGCCCACCAGTGCCCGAACTCCCAGCCCGAACCCCGAGCCCCGAATCCCGAGCCCCGAATCCCGAGCCCCTCCTCTTCTACTTCCGCGCCCGCTTATGCGCCATCGTCACCCACGCCCCATTCTCCTTGCTGCTCGCCACGCACTGCTGAATAAAAAACATTCCCTCCAAGCCGTCATTCACGTTCGGATAAATCGTATTCACCTTTTCGAACGGCTTCCCCTCTGCCCGCAAGATCATCGCGTCATAAGTCGAGCGATAGAGATTCGCAAACCCCTCTAAATATCCCTCCGGATGCCCCGCCGGAATCCGCGTTGCCGCCTGCGCAGCCGCACCGAGATACGGCCCGCCAGCTCGCGTATAAATTTTGTGCGGCTGACCATTCTGCCGCACGATCATCTCGTTCGGATTCTCCTGCCGCCAAGAAAGCGACGCCTTCGTCCCATCCACCTCAATAAAAATATCGTTCTCGCGACCGTGACTGATCTGCGACGCCGTGACCGTGCCCAAAGCCCCGTTCTGAAACCGAATCACCGCCGTCCCATAATCATCGAGCGGCCGCCCTTCCTCGAACGACTTCAGATGGCAGCTAATCTCTTTCGGCAAGAGCCCCGTCATGTATCGCGCAAGGTTATACGCGTGCGTCGCAATATCGCCAAAGCATCCCGCCGCGCCACTCTTCGCCGGATCGGTCCGCCACGACGCCTGCTTCTGCGAATCCTTCTCCAGTCGCGTCCGCAGCCAGCCTTGAATGTAGTTCGATCGAAACGCGTTGATCTCGCCCAACTCGCCCGCCGCAATCATCTCCCGCGCCTGCCGCACCAGTGGATATCCCGTGTAATTGTGCGTCACCGCAAACACCACGCCCGATTTATCCACCGCCTCCGCGAGCGCCTCCGCCTGCGCGAAGTCAAACGTCATCGGCTTATCGCACATCACATTGAAGCCCGCCTCCACCGCCGCCTTCGCAATCTCGAAATGCGTGTGATTCGGCGTCGCCACGCTCACAAAATCCACCCGCTGGGTCGCCGGCAGCGCCTTCTCTTTCTGCACCAACTCGCCAATCGACGTATAAGCCCGCTCCGGCTTAATGTCATAATCCGGCGCCGACGCCTTCGCCTTCTCCGGATTGCTCGACAAACACCCCGCCACCAGCTCCGCCCGGTTATCCATCACCGCCGCCGTCGCATGCACGCGGCCAATAAACGCTCCCTGCCCACCACCCACCAACCCCATCCGCAACTTCCGGTTCAAAGACCCATTCGTCGTCATCGCAGTATTTCCTATGTTTAGGGCGGCGTGCGCTGTAGGGAACGCCCTCTGTGGCGTTCCGCTCCGTCGCTGACGTCCACCAACGTGTGTGTAGTTCGTGTAGGGTGGGACAAGCGAGCGCAGCTCGCGCCGGCCCACCAAATTAGTCGCTAGTTGTAGGGTGGGCTGTGCCCACCACATTTCTTATTGGCCGCCGAAGTCCTCGTTTAACGGGGAGCCGCAGGCGACCGATCTCGTCACGCCCCAACACCCGCGCCTACGCGTCAAACGACAGAATTTTCTAGCAACCCGCGCCGCATTGTTGTATCAAATCATCAGGGGCCAAACCACCGCCGCATACCCTTCCATGTCCACCTCCTCGCCAACGACTGAATCAGGCTTTCGAGCCCTCCAATTTCGCCTTACAACGCTGCTTGTATTTACCGCGTGGCTCGCCATTCTCTGCGCAGGCTTTACTGCCCCTCTGCCGCCCTGGCCGACAATAATCAGCGCCACCACTTTACTCAGCATCTTCAGTTCTGGCCTGTTGGCGGCCTATCGCACAACTCGAACTCGGGCAGCAGCGATGGGCTATCTCATCTTCAGCAGCGGGTATCTCGTTTACCTTCATTTCCGTCCCATGCCATATTGGCCGGGGGTGATGGGAGTAGGCGAAACCGATACCGGTTACCTCCCCACACGGCTCTACCATCTTTTGCACGGCGACGTGGGCTATTTAGCCACTGGGTTCTTTGAAATCTACCACCAAGCCCTCGCCACCCTCCTCGGCCTTCTCGGCTCCCTCCTCGCCCAATACCTCTACGCCACCCAACCCCGCGAAAAACCACCCACCACCAATCCGCAACCCTAAATAACGCTTTGCGCCCTTTGCTCCCCTCTGCGTCTTTGCGTTAAATCGAGCCGAGCCACAAACCAGAAAACGGCGTCCATTCGCACGTCCCCCACTTTCGAGAAAATCTTCCAAAATCCGGCCCGCTTTTTCCCCGAAATCGCAATCTGTATTAGGGAGGCTCGCCTTCCACCCAAAACCACCCCACCCGGCTAACACCAAGCCTAACTGTTAGCGCTAACCGTAAGCCGAGCCGCCTTAAGTCCTTATCCGAACGCCCTCCACGCGCTAACATTTTCCAGCCGTTAGCGCAATCAATTTCCGAATTCCTTTTGCTCCCAACAACTTACAGCGATCCGTTTCAGAAAAATTCTCGTAAATGTTAGCGCACCGTCCTGCCACGCATTCAAAATTGACCCCTTTGGCCATTCCCCCATACAATCAACCACTTGCCAGCCAATGACTTAAAACCAATATGGCCACCATCATTAACGTAGTCTCGAAAGTAGCCATCACGCTCCGCGTGATGAGCCCCTCCGGGTGCCACTGGCATCCCGCCAGCGTTCTCTCCGCCTTTTTGGTAACCCTCAGTGCCACGATCGCCCTCGCCCAAGCCCCGCCCGGCGTCGAATCAGCCGCCGAACCGCCCAAGCTCAACCTCTTCAGCAAAATCACCGGCGGTGCCCCCGGCGGTGAGGGCGAGCAGGTCAAGCTCTCCGGTTCGTTCAACGTTAATAAGGCCACCCGCCGCGGCGCGCTGACCGTCGCAGCAACCATTGAGCCGTCGTGGCACATCTACTCCCTCACCCAGCCCGCCGGCGGGCCTCAAAAATCGGAGCTGAAGGTCACCAAGTCACCCGATTTCAGCCTTCTCGGTATTTTCCAAGCCGACCGGCAGGCCCACGTCAAGCCGCCGTCCGTTTTCAAGGTCAACTCCGAAGAGCACGACGGTGTCGTCAACTGGTCCGTGCCCATCGAAGTTCACGAAGGCGTCGATCCCGAATCGCTCAAGATTGAAGTCACCTACAGCGGCCAGGTCTGCAAAGACGGCCCCGGCGGCCTCTGCATTCCCATCTTTGGCGAAAAGTTCACCGCCAAATTCGCCGGCTTCGAAACTTCCGCCGCCACCGCAGGTGAATACCGTCCCGATCCTAAAGATGCCCAGATCGTCTTGAACGGCCACATCGAACCAGCCGCTGCCGCCCGCGGCGGCAAAGCCAAACTTGTCATCGCCGCCACACCCAATCCCGGCTGGCACATCTATGCCTTGGCACAGAAAGATCCTGATGTCGTAGGAGCTGGAAAGCCCACGCTCATTTACCTGGCGCCAATTCCCGGCTGGCAGCAATCAGGCGTCAAAGCATCGGCCACGCCGAAAACGAAGTCCCCCCTGGTTGCTGGCTTGCCAACTGAGTCTTTCCACGACGATCCGGTCACTTGGAGCATTGATCTTTCGATTTCCCGCGACGCTCCGCAGGGCGAAACGCTCCTCACCGGCTATATCGGTTTCCAAACCTGCAACAGCGGCGGATGCCTTCGACCTCAAGCGGTCCAATTCCGCGCGTCGTTGCCAATCAAAACCGCAACCGAACCCGGCCAAATCCCGCTCGAATTCAAGCCAGCCACCGGCGGCTACAACGAAGTTTCCAAGCTCGTCGCCACCGCGCCCGTCGCCACGCGCGAGATGAATCTCAAGTCACTGCTACCCATCATCGGGTTCGGTCTGCTCGGCGGTTTGATCCTAAATCTGATGCCCTGCGTCCTCCCCGTGATCGGCTTAAAAATTCTCTCGTTCGTACAGCACGGTGGTCAAAGCCGCGCGACGATTTTCGCGCTCAATTTCTGGTTTGCCCTTGGCCTCTTGTCCGTCTTCATGGTCCTGGCCACTGCCGCCGCGTTCGCCAATCTCGGCTGGGGTCAGCAATTCACGTACACCTGGTTCAAAGTCGCGATGGTGATCGTGGTGTTCTCCTTCGCCCTCAGTTTTCTCGGCGTCTGGGAAGTGCCGATTCCCGGCTTCGCCGAAACAAAGGCCTCGAACAGTCTGCAGAAGCAAGAAGGTGCGTCAGGTGCATTTTTCAAAGGCATTTTCACAACGCTGCTCGCCACGCCCTGCAGCGGTCCGTTCCTCGGACCCGTCTTCGCCTACACGCTCACGCAGCCGCCGCTCGCGACGTACATCATCTTCGGCAGCGTCGGCCTCGGCATGGCCTCGCCGTATCTCATCACCGGCATTTTCCCCGCGCTCGTGCGTTGGCTCCCTAAGCCGGGCGCCTGGATGGAAACCGTCAAAGAGCTCATGGCCTTCGTGCTGCTCGGAACGGTCGTCTATCTTTTCAGCACGCTCAGCCACGAATATTTCATCCCCACGCTCGCCACTGTCATCGGCGTCTGGCTGGCTTGCTGGCTCATCGGCCAGGTTCCGGTCTACGAAGACTTTGGCAAGCAAGCCCGCCAATGGATTCTTGGCCTCGCCAGCGCCGCCGCCATCGGCTGGCTCTCGTTTACTTTCCTCAGTCCCGAAAAGCATCTCTACGAGTGGCAGCCTTATTCGCCTGAGACTATCGCGAAGCTGCAAGCCGACGGCAAAACAGTAATGGTTGATTTCACCGCCGAATGGTGCTTGACCTGTAAGTTGAACTTCAAAACCGCAATTAACACCCGGCGCGTGAAGGAATTTGTCGAAAGGAACGGCGTCGCCCCCGTGCTCGCCGACTGGACCGATCACAATGACGCGATCAAGAGCAAGCTCGAAGAGCTCCAGAGCATATCAATACCACTACTAGCCATCTATCCAGCCAACAAACCGGGCGACGTCATCGTCCTCCGCGACCGCATCAGCCAAAGTCAACTTCTTTCCGCGCTCGAAGAAGCAGGGCCCTCCACGGAAGCCAAGCCCGCCCAGCACCAAATCTCAAGCCTCAATTCACCAGCCAGCGCCAACAGTCAGTGACCAATGACCAATGACCAATGACCAATGACCAATGACCAATGACCAATGACAAGTGACCAATTACGGTCACTTCCGCGGAATCGCGACCTTCATCGTGCATCGCTTGCACCGCGTTTTCTGATTATTCAGCTTCGCCCCGCACTTCGGGCACCGCCGCGCCTTCCTCTTCAAAACGAGCTTCGTCCTCGGCCGTGACTTCATCGCAATCTCACTTGCTAATTTCGCTTGGCTAATCGTTAAAGAACCCCAGTCTAAGGCTCGCGACCAAAATCGACAATCGCTCCCTTCCTCTGTCTCCTGTCCTCTTATTCCGATCCCACAAACCTTGCCGTCGGCCCCCTGCCAGCTTCACCGCTGCTTCGCCGCCGGACCGATGCCAAGAGGAAGCGATGGATTGCCCCTGCGCTGGTATTTCCCCAAGCGCTCACGCTGGAGCTTTGCGATGGATCGTTCGCTGCTCGCCGGCCTGGCCTCGTTGGCTTTGCTGGCCGCCCCGCTTACCGCTCATGCCCAGGGCGGCACGCCGTATTGTGCCAATGGTCCGACAGGTGGGGGCGTCAACCCTGCCGGCTATAACGTCAGCCAGGACGCCCTCAACCGGGTCGATCACCGTTTCTGGCAAGATTTTTATCGCAACAACAGTTGGCCCGAGCCGTTTTTGTCGGCCGACCGCGCCGCCCAGCGCATGCCGTTTTGCATCATGACCGACAACGGCTGGAAGATGCAGAACACTGTCGGCAGCTACCTGTTCGATCCCGAAACGCAGCGCGTCAATCAAGCCGGCGAATTGCTCGTCAAATGGATCATCAATTACGCCCCTCCCCACCGCCGCGCCGTGTTCGTGCTTAAAGGTGACACGGCCGAAGCGACCAATGCCCGCGTGCAATCGGTCCAAGCTGCGATTGCCAAATACAGCGGCGGCTGCATGTACCCGGTGCTGCTGACCGACACCGAGCCCGCCGGTTGGCCCGCTTCGTACATCGACACGATCACGCAGCAATACAGCGCCACGATTCCCGCCCCGCGCCTGCCCGCTCGCCAAGGAGGCCAAAACGGCCAAGGCGGCAGCGGTTCCGGCGGTGGTGGTGGTGGTGGCGTGCAGTAACAAACTCGGAATTCTGAATGACGAAGGGGCTTCGAATGGATTCGCTAGCATTTGCGCGGCAGTGAATGCCTCCGAGAAGTCAGCTATCGCGGATTGGCTTTAGCGGCATCGTTCGTTAGGTCGATGAACAGTAGGAAGGCTGCGAAAGATTTGCGGCCTAAGAGGTCATGTCCAGGCGGCATGTCCAGGCAAGGAGGCTCGCAGGACATGAAACGGAAGCTTGCATTCACATTCATGCTCGGCGCCGGCGTCGGCCTTGTCGGCTGCCAGTCGCCGATGCTCAGCGGTCTGCCGATCATCGGCAAGGGCGCTTCGACGGCCTCCACTGCGCCCGACAGCCAGCAAAAGTTTAGCGGCCTGTCACAGCAACTTTCGCCCAGCAAAACCACCGCGACGGGCATGGGTGGCAACCGCCAGCCGGCTGACACCGGCATTTTGGCCTCCTGGAAAAAGGCCACCGCGTCGCTGACCGGCGCCAACACCGTTAAGCCGAAAGCTGAAATTCCCGAAGACGATCCAGTTCACCTCGGCAAGCTGCCGCGGCGCATCGGCCCCGAAGTCTATGTCGGCGCAGCTCGCATGCTCGAAAACCAGGGCAAATTCCCCGAAGCCGAAGAAAAGTATCAGGAAGCCCTTAAGGTGTCGCCTGGCGACTTGAATGCGCTCGTCGGCCTCGCCCGGCTCTACGACCGCCAGGGCCAGTCGCCAAAGGCGATTGACGTCTATCAAAAGGCCGCCAAGGCCTATCCGACCAACAGTTTGATCGCGAACGACATTGGCCTGTGCTACCGCCGGCAACGGCAGGTTGAAAACTCGATCGCCGCGTTTCGCAAGGCAGTTGAGCTCACGCCCGATAACGCTAAATATCGCAACAATCTAGCGGCCGCGCTTCTCGACGGCGGCAAGGAAAACGAAGCCTTCGAGCAAATGAGCGTCGCCAACCCGCCAGCGGTCGCTCACTACAACCTGGCCTATTTGCTAAGCGAACGCGGCCAGCGAGCTGGTGCTATCACGCATTTGCAGCAAGCGCTGACGGCTGATCCGTCGCTAAAACCGGCCAGCGACATGCTCGTCCAGCTTGGCGCGGCGCCACCCGCGACGACCAGTCGCACTGAGCAGCCGACTCAAGCGATGAAGGTGCATGTAATCGAGGCCCACCCCGTCAGCGCGACGAATGTGTCGCAGGCCGATGACTCGGCAGCCGAAACGCCCCCCAGCTATCACATTGGCGACGACGTCCATCCAGCCATAGAAACTGCCCAGCAGCCGACCGTAACCGGCGCATCGTGGGTCACGACCGGCTCAGTCAGCGACCTGCCGGCGACACAGCCGCTGCCGCCCGTAGATGAATAATGTAGGCCCCTTGCTCCGCAAGGGCCCGCGCAACGAACGACGCTACTCCGCGTGCGCCCTTCACCGAGATTGAGGCATCATCCCAGCTCAGTCCCTCGCGGAGCGAGACGACTACATTGGAATCTGGCCTGCTAGCAGCTCGCGTTTCGGCTTGACCCCATCTGCCGCTTTTGCGAAACTCCGCCCCGCTTTCGGGCCACCGTGTCTAAAAATCACGGTCCGAAAATACGCGCGATCCTGTTCAGCGCCGGGAGCCTTGCCATGCGGTATTTCACGACAATTGCCATCATTTCGGTCGTGTCGATAATGATCGGCTGCACGAAGCCAAGTTCCAGCACCGGACAAGCTGCCGCTCAGCCAACTCAGGCACAGGCGACTCAGCCAGCTCAGCAGCCAGCCGCCGCACCGACGCAGCCGGTCGCCGTGCCTTCGAATGCGACGCCAGACCAGGTCGTGACCGTCTTTTTGAACGCCATGCGGTCGGGCGACTCGCCGACGACCGAGTCGCTGCTCACCGGTAAGGCCCGCGAGGAGCTGGCCAAGCACTCGCTTTCTGTCGATGTCCAAAGCGCTCCCAACGCGACCTATCAGGTCCATCGCGCCGAAATCCTGCAGGACGCCAGCGGCGCTCACGTCCGTAGCGTTTGGACCGAACGATTCAACGACGGCGACGAAACGTACGAGATCGTCTGGGCCCTGCGGCATCAGCAGGAAGGATGGAGAGTAGCAGGAATGGCGATGGAGCTGCTTCCAGGCCAACCCATGCAGTTTCTCAATTTCGAGGATCCGGCCGACATGCTTCACAAGAAGGAACAAGCGATCGCCGCCCTGCAAGCGCCGGCAGTACAAACGGCCCAGCAGCCACAACAACCGTTAGCCCCAGCCGCACGCACCATCGAGAGATAGCTGTCCCTCTTTCATGCCGGCACTTTTGCGATTGTAGCGAGAGTCGCTGCACGACACGCGGCACTCGCACATCCCGCACTCTTTTCCAGGCTTCGCAAATAAGTCGTAAGGCATTGCCGTGTAATAATTTCAACGGCTTACGCCATCTTTTTACTGGCATTTGTCGGCGACAGATTTCATAGCTCACTTCGCTGGACAGACGGCTGGGGCGTCGTAAGTTTTCCCGGTATTTAACTGCCGCTTGGCCAAAGCACCGAATGCACCCAGACTGTGCATTTTATCTTTGGCCGCTTGACAAGTGGCACCGCGTCGGTAACCTACGACCTAATCTTTGTGATCGCTATATTCTTCGTAACCCACAGAATTTGACAACAGGGAACCAAATCGGGGGTGCGGGGGATGTGGCGAGCTGCGAAGTTTCGGTCGCATTGCGACACTGAGCCGTCGGTTGTCGCGATGTGATCGTCGTGACGGCAAGCTCGGTAGTTTCACTTACGGTACCTGTAAGTTATTGGAGGATCTGAGGATGAATCGAATTGTTGTTTTTGGTCTCGCGATTTTCTTCGCGATCGTCGGCATCGCTCTGTTGGGCGGTAACGACAAGGCGATGGCCTTTGGTCATCGTTGCTGCGGCGGCTGCAATAGCTGCGGCGGTTACTGCGGTGGCAATAGCTGCTGCGGTGGTGGATGCCATCATCGCTGCCATCATCGCTGCCACGGCCGCTGCAATGGCTGCAATAGCTGCGGTGGTTACGGCTGCAATGGTGGTGGATGCTGCGGTGGCGGCGGCTATGCTGCTCCTGCTGAGAAGCAAGCCCCGATGCCGGCCCAAGCGCCCGCGAAGTAACTTGGTCGCGTCCCTCGTGGGCGCGTGCTGCGGCGCGGGTGGCTTGCTCCCCTGTTAGTAACATTCGCGCTTGTGCAAAAAATCGAGAGATCGGACTTTCCTCGGAAGGTCCGATCTTTCTTTTTGCGCAGAGGGGAAAGGTGTGAGGCTGAAGGCTTGAGGCCGAAGGCTTGAGATTTAATACGTGCTCCGTACCAGTCTTGATTCTCAAGCCTGTAGCCTCAAGCCTGTAGCCTGTAGCCTTTCGGGTTGTGCTTGTTGTTTCGCTCGCTTGCGAGGACGTGGCGGCGGCAATCAATCGCGGCCGATACACCTGTTGATGATTTCACTCATGTCGATGCAGCCTTCGTCGCTCGTGCCGCCGCGGCCAGCGACAAAATCCGATACGCCCAATGACGGCGCAACGCTTCGCGGCGTGCTCTCTCTCTTGATCTGCATTCATTTGTTTTGTGTCGCGGTGGTGCTGGCCGCGAATTTTCGTCGCTCGCCGTTGCAGGGAAGGCTGGTTTCTATTTTTTCTGGCTACACGAAGCTCCTGCACTTCGATCCGGAATTTACGCCGTATTACTACACGCTCGGGCGGCCGAGCGATGACGATACCTGGCTCGTGATCGATTTGTATCCGTCAGCCGAGCAACCGGTGGCGCAGCAGCAATCGGTGAAAACCGTTCGTCTGCCCGAAGGCGGCAGCAATTGGTTCGATAATCGTAAGCGGGCGTTTCAATTGGCCAGGTTAGTGGCAACCAGCGCGGAGCCAGGCAATGAGAACGACGACCTGACCGGCGAAATCGCACGGTCAGTCGGCGGCTGGGCGATGAGAACGACAGGCAATCATCGCGCGGTCGTTCGCTGCGTCCGGCGGATGAGCCAGTCGCTCGATTTAGCGGCGTTGAATCCCGGTTTTCCTGCGGACCGCCCCACGGACCCAGCCTACGACTCAACGATTTATGAAGCGGACGTGTGGACGGATGAAGACGGGCAGGTGCAGTTGCTAAAGCGAGCCTCGCGGGCGGAAGTCGCGCCGGGACGGACGGGAACCGGTGCTATGAGTCCGACTCCGCCATCCAATCCAACGAACAACTAAAGACACCGCTTAGCCGCCGCGTCCACGCGGTGATTTTTCAGCATGTCAACCGATTCAGACTTTCATGATGCGACCGAAGACTTCGGTCGGCGCTGGAATCGCTTTTGGTTCACGCCGGCAGAGGCGCTGCCCTGCTCCGTGCTGCGAATCGCCGTTGGCTTACTCGCTGTCGCGCATTTTTTGGCAATGGGGCCCCGTCTTGGCGTTTGGTTCGCCAACGACGGTGCATTGACGTCAGCGGCCGTGAAGCGGATTCTGGAATTGCCTGGCGGCGGCGGGGCGACCTTTCATCCTTCGTATTTGAATTACTTTTCTGCCGGGACGGGGCTGTATGTCGTCCACGCAGCGGCAGTCATCGTGTCCCTGGCGTTTGCCTTCGGCTTTTTGACACGCGCCAGCGGTGTCCTCACGCTTGTGGCCCTGTTGGCCTACGTGCATCGAGTGCCGGAAGTCGCCGGTGACGTTGAGCCGGTGCTCAGTTTTATGATCGCCTACTTAGTCATCGCTCCCTCCGGCGCTTTGCTGTCGGTCGATCAGCGGCTTTTTGGTTCCAGCAAAAAATCATCGATCGGGCTGCTCTTGGCCGGTTCAGCGGAGCCATCGCTAGCCGCAAACATCAGTCTGCGGCTGATTCAGGTCCATGTGGCAATGTTTTACGCCATGATGGGTCTCAGCAAGCTCTACGGCGATGCCTGGTGGCAAGGCGGGGCAGTGTGGATGGTCTTGGCACAGACCGAATCGCGCGTGATCGACGCCACGGTGTTTCGCCGCATGGGGCAAATCGGCGAATACCTGCTCAATTTCGCCGCTCATTTGATTGTCTATTTCGAACTTGCGTTCGGCATTCTCATCTGGACTCGCATTGGCCGGCCAGTGCTGCTCGCCCTCTCACTCATCGTCTGGCCGATCATCATACTTGCCACGGGCCAACTTCTCTTCGGCCTCGCCATGCTCGCGGCCAATCTGGCATTCGTTTCGCCGGCCTGGCTGCACTCGCTCATCGGTAGATCAGCGACTGAAAACCATTCCGCACTCCCGCTCGAATCAGCCGCATCGGCGTAGATCGTTTTGGAGAGAAGTCGGTCTTACACTCGCCGGTTTCGCGGCGTTGCGAGCACCTGCTTCAGCTCGAGCAAATCGACCGGTTTCGTCAGGTGTTGGGCAAAACCGACTTCGTGCGACCGTTGCTTGTCGGCTTCCTGGCCGTAGCCGCTGACCGCAACGAGGACCGCATTGCCCATTCCCGGCAATCGCCGTAGTTCCTCAGCCAATTGATAGCCGTTCATTTTCGGCATGCCCAGATCGGCCAGCACGAAATCGGGCTTGAACTTGCGGGCAGCTTCCAAGGCGGCGAAAGCGTCGTAACACACGCGTACGTCGTGCTTCCAATCGAGCAATACGAGCTCCAAGCTGCGGGCCACACCCGGTGAATCATCGACGACGAGCACCCGCAACGAATCTCCGAAGTGGCCCTCACGGACTGCCGCTGCAGTGACGGCTGAATCTTTTCTATCCGTCGTCGCTGAGACGACGACCGGCAGCCGCACGACAAATTCGCTGCCCAAGCCCAGCCCCGCGCTGTGAGCCTCCACCGTACCGCCGTGCAGCTTCACCAGCTCGCGCACCAGCGTCAGACCAATGCCCAAACCTCCCTGCGCGTTCTCGATCCCCTGATCGACTTGCTCAAACAGATCGAAAATCCGCCCGCAAGCCTCCTGCGGAATGCCGATTCCCGTATCGCGCACGCGAAAATCGAGCTCATTGCCTTCGACTTCGACCGTCAGCCAAATGCGGCCCTCAGTGCCGGTATATTTGACCGCGTTGTGCAGCAGATTGGTAAAAACCTGTGTGAGCCGCATCCCGTCGGCGTTGAGCACTATCTCGCCCGCGGGTGCGCTGACCTCCAATCGTTGCCGCTTTTCATCCAGTTGCGACCGCACCGCCTCGATCGCCCCATTCACAATTCCGCCGAGAGCGATCCGCTCCCGTCGCAGCTCGATTTTCCGCTGCGTAATTCGCGACACGTCCAGCAGCTCGTTCACCAGCCGCACCATTTGATCCACGTGCCGGCTGATCAACTGGTGAAGCTCTGTCGTTCGCCGCTCATCGCCCTCGCCCTCTCCCAATAGGTAAACGGCATTGCGAATCGGCGCGAGCGGATTGCGGAGCTCGTGCGCCAAGGTCGCCAAAAAGGCGTCTTTGCGAGCGTCCGCCTCACGGGCCAGATCGTACAACCGCCGATTTTGCCGAGCCGTGATCCGCAGCGACTCGCAAAACAACGCAGTCACCACGCCGACGGTCAAGCTCATCAGCAAGGCGACTTCGCTCGATTCAGTAACTGGTCCAAACGAAAATCGCGGCGGATCGAAAAAATAGCGGCCCATCAGCGTGCCGCCGAGTACGGTCAACAATGCGGGCCCGAAGCCCGCATTCCACGCCACGAAAGCGACCGCGATCAAGTACATGCCATACGGAGCGCGGTCGCCCAGCAGGGGGTCCAAGAGAAGCCGAACCGTCGTGGCGATCGCGATCGCTGCCAGAGCCGCCCCATACCGCGTGTACCATGGCCGATTTTTTTCAATATCACCGGCCTGCGCGGCCAACCAGTTCAGTGTGCGCTGGTAAAACGCCGGCCGTGTGTTCAATTCATCCAGGCCGCCGCTTGACGTATTCTGCTGCATGATTGCCTCGCCGTGCCATTCTAGCGTCGAGACAAGATTGAACCAAACAGGTGACGAGGAAACGAGGTTAGTTATCAGCCAGCCCTGGCTTCAGCGTCACCGATACGATCCTGTTTCACGCCCCTGCGGTCCATGATCGACAGATACAGGCTGCACAGCTTACGCCCGTCCTCCGCCTTGTCGAGGTAATCGAGTACGCGACCAGTCTTGAGCATGCTGTCGAGGCCGCCGATGGTCAGCAAAGCTTTCCGGCAGATGGTTGTCCAGCCGACTCATCAATGCAACGATCAGGAGCACGGCAGCCAGCCGATCATGAGAGAAAATCTGTCGAGCATTCAGGCGGGTCCAAAGCAGCTCGGCAGGCGGGAAGACTTATTCTAGCACCGCTGAACAAACGGCGCGACATTGCTGCCCCGTTCCGCCCGCCAACCGCTTGCCGTACATTGATTGCCACGCCAATTGCGGCGTTTTCGTTCTCGCTCGTAGGTTACCCATGAAAGTCGTCCCGCTGGGAGACAAAGTCGTCATCAAACGTCTCGACGCCGAAGCTCGCACCGCCGGCGGCATCGTCTTGCCCGATTCAGCGAAGGAAAAGCCGCAGCAAGGCCGTGTCCTCTCCGTCGGCGACGGCCGCCTCACCGCTGACGGCGTCCGCGTCAAATGCCAGGTCCACGAAGGCGACCGGGTCGTCTTTTCCACGTGGTCCGGAACCGAAATCAAAGTCATCAACGACGAGTTGCTCATCCTCAGCGAGAGCGACATTCTGGCAATTCTGGACTGACAAGTACTCAGTTCTTTGTACTGCTCAGGTCCACTCAGTCTCCGCCCGCTGGCCGCTGCTGGTAGAATACAACTCAGGCCACACAGGACCTATTTTTGGAATGGAGAACAACATGAGCCTCCTGAAAACGCGTTTCATCTTCGCGATGGTTCTCGTTGCATTCGTGATTACTGCTTTATCTTCTACCCCTGCCGCCGACGACACCAACAAGCTCTACCAACAAATCGTCGATAAGGCCATCGCTTATTTGGCGACCAAAGGCCAGGCCGACGACGGCTCGTTCAACGCCGCTGCCGGACCAGCCGTCACGGCGCTCGTCGCAACGAGCGTTCTCCGCCAAGGCCGCTCGCCGGACGATCCGCTCGTGGCGAAGGCCATCAAGTACGTCGAGAAATTCATTCAGGACGACGGCGGCATCTACAACGCCGGCACCGTCAACAAAAACTACGAGACCTGCATCGCGATGCTGCTCTTCACGGAAGCCAATCGCAACCACAAGTACGACTCGCTGCTCGCCAAGGCCGATAAATACATCAAGTCGAATCAATGGGGCGCCACGCACGAGCGCGAAGCCGATCCGACCGACGTGAAATACGGCGGCACCGGCTACGGCCGCACGAACGACCGTCCGGACCTCTCGAATACCAGCTTTTTCCTCGACGCCCTCAAAGCCACCGGCAACGGACCCGATAGCGAGGCCGTGCAGCGGGCCCTCGTGTTCGTCAGCCGCTGCCAGAACCTCGAAACCGCGTACAACACCACGCCTTTCGCCAAGAAAATCAACGACGGCGGCTTCTACTACACTCCAGCCGCCGGCGGCAACAGCCAGGCCGGCACCGACGAGCCGACCGGCGGCCTCCGCAGCTATGCATCCATGACCTACGCCGGCCTCAAGAGCATGATCTACGCCGGCCTCGGTCCCGACGATCAGCGCGTCAAAGCCGCCCTCGGCTGGTTGAAAAAGCATTACGACTTAAATAGCAATCCCGGTCTCGGCAATCAGGGCCTCTACTATTATTACCAGACCTTCGGCAAAGCGATGTCCGCCCTCGGCCAAGACAAGTTCGTCGATGAAGCCGGCACGGCTCACGACTGGCGCAAAGACCTGATCGAAGCCCTCGCCTCCCGCCAACGCCCCGACGGCTCCTGGGTCAACGAGAATCAACGCTGGATGGAAGGCGACGCCAATCTCTCCACCGGCTACGCACTGCTCGCCCTATCGTATTGCAAGAAATAAGCGATCGAGCGACTACCACAACTACGGGCGAGCATGAAATCGAATTCGGAAGGCGAAGAAAATCCCTACGAATCGCCGCGGGCCGCAATGGCTGAACCCGCGCAGCCGCTCGTCGACGCACCCGACCGTCCCCCCAGCCGCGGCTCCCTCCTCGTCATCTTCCTCACGGTCTTCATCGACCTTCTCGGCTTCGGCATGGTCCTACCGCTGTTGCCGGTTTACGCGAAGAGCTTTGAATTCAAGGAAGAAGGATGGATCATCGGCCTCTTGATGGCCAGTTTCTCGGCCATGACGTTCATCTTCGCGCCGCTCTGGGGCCGCGCCTCCGATCGAATCGGCCGCCGTCCGGTGCTAATCGTCGGCCTCATCGGCTCCGTCGGTTTTTATTTCCTGTTCGGCATCGCGACGATCTTTAAGAGCATGACGCTGCTCTTCATCGCTCGCATCGGCGCCGGCATCGCCGGAGCAACGATTCCGGCCGCTCAAGCTTACATCGCGGACGTAACCAGCCTGAAAAACCGCGCCAAAGGCATGGCTCTCATCGGCGCAGCCTTCGGCCTCGGCTTCACATTCGGCCCGCTCCTCGGGGCCGCGGCGCTAATGTTCTCGGGCAACGTCGAGACAAGCCCCTGGCCAGGCTTTTTCGCGGCGACGTTGTCTGCCATCGCCTGCGTCCTCGCTATCTTTCTGTTGCCCGAATCGCTCCGCCCCGGCTCCCATCACGCCGGCCACGCCATCATCGACTGGCGCGCCTGGCACGACGCCTGGCAAACGCCCTCCGTCCCCGCGCTCCTCGCCACCGCCTTCGCCAGCGTCGTCTCCTTCGCCACCTTTGAAACAACACTCTCGCTGCTACTCAAGGACGAAGAACACCTGCCATTTCACTTCACGTTCGCCCAAGTATTGCTCTACTACGCCTTCATCGGTTTTACACTCACCATCGCCCAAGGCTTTCTGGTCCGTCGCCTCGCCCCAAAAGTCGGCGAAGTCGCGCTAATTTTCGCTGGCGGCATCACCACGATGGTCGGCTTCGGCATGTTGGTCTGGGCCAGCCGCGCCGGCGAACTGTCGCTCTTGATGGTCGCCTCCGCCATCGAAGTCACCGGCTTCGCCCTCATGACTCCCTCGCTTCAATCGCTCATCAGCCGTCGCAGCGATCCCGCGAAGCAAGGCGGCATCCTCGGCGTCAGCCAAAGCACAAGTTCGCTCGCGCGTGTCGTCGGTCCACTCATCGCCGTGCCGCTCTTCTTCGAGTCACCGGCCCAGGCGCTACCCTATTGGGCCGCGCTTGGCATCATGGCCATCGCCACGGCCATCTTTGCCCTCTTCGCTCGCCACGGCGAAGATCACGCCGGCGCCCCCACCGAGCTCTCGGTGCCCGCCGAAGCAATGGAATCGTGACGCGTCGGCATGTTGCGTCGCTGGCATCCATTTTGCTCCGCCGTGCTTATGCCACAGCGGATGATCGACCGTAGCGAGCCACGATCGCGTCCGCTTGAACACGAGCGTATCCGCTTTGGACACTCGCGAACCAGTTTGACGCGATCCACACCACCCGCAAATGTCTAATGCGGCTGGCGCATCGACAACTTATCTTTTTGGAGGAACAGTTATGCGCACCTTCGTAAGAACAGCATGGGCGGGCGTCGCCCTCGCCGCCGTCGCCTTTACCAATGCAGCCTGGGCTGACGAACCTGTAAAGAACACGAACGCAGCAGTCGATCAGACCCATGTCGCGATTGCTCGCGATTTTCGGACAGCCGACATCATCGGGCTGTATGTAAAAAACAATAAGCACGAAGACCTCGGCAAAATCGACGACCTCGTCATCGACATGAAGACCGGTGACGTTCGTTATGCGGCGGTCGCCTATGGCGGCGTCGCCGGCATCGGCAGCAAGCTCTTTGCCGTGCCGTGGCAAAAACTGACCTTCATGTTCGGCGAACCGAACAAGGCCAATTCGCGGCATTTCATGCTCGACGCCACCAAAGAGCATTTCGAGAATTCCCCCGGCTTCGATTCCTCGCATTGGCCAAATGTAGCCGACGCCAATTGGGGTGCCTCTGTCGATAAACACTACAACTTCGACCGCACTGCCCATAACGCGGCCAACGCGACCGCGAACGCCACTACGGGCAACACGCAGCAAACCGTAGCCTATGAAACCGTCTTCCGCGCCAGCAAGGTCAAGGGCATGGAAGTTCGTAATGCCAACAATGAGCACCTTGGCAGCATTGATGACATGGTCATCGAAGTCAGTAAAGGCCATGTGAAATATCTGGCTCTCTCGTATGGCAGTTGGTTCACCGGCGGCAACAAGCTGTTTGCCGTTCCGCTTAGCTCCTGCACCTTGACGCACGACAACAACAAGACCTTCTTCACCGTTCATGCCAGCCAGGAAGCGCTTAAAAACGCCCCCGGCTTCGACAAGAACAACTGGCCCGATACCGCGAATCCCAATTGGGCCAAAGAGGTGGATACTTACTACCAACGGTCCGCTCAGCGGCCGGCTACGACACGACAATAACAACGCGACAATAACATCGCGACAAATCGTTACCAGGCGCTTTGGCGTTGTGGGGCGACGGCAGCCGGGTTTTTACCAAGCGACACCGGTTGTCGTCGCCCATTTTATTGTCGCCGCCCTGACCCAAAAAAAGCATTACTCCCTTCTCCCTGGTACCCCGGGGAGAAGGGTCGGGGATGAGGGGTTCCCGCTTCGCCAATCCAGCGGCGAGAGGTTTTCAAATGTTCCGGTAACGCATGCAAGAGAGGTTAATACAGACTATTCCGCCTTGGCCGGCGCCTTCCCCACTTCCAACTTCTTCTCCCCCCACTCTCCCTCTTTTTTCTTTCGCAACGTCTCCCACGCCGACTCCATCAGCGGCACATGACATCCCCCATGCGTCTTGCATTCATTGGCCCCGACCGTTTCGCCGCAGCCGCCCAGCCCTTTGCACTCATTCTGCCCGCCGCACGAATGCTCCTTCGCCGTCGCACAGCTCCCTTGCCCACGGCACGAGTTCTCGCCGCCCTTCCCTTGTCCCTTACATTCATTCAGCCCGCGGCACAAATGAACTTCCGCCTTTGCCAACACCGTTTCTTCCCCTGCCGGCTTCGCCACCGCACCACCGCCTGACTTCCCGCCACAGCCGAGCATCGACCCCGCCGCCAGTCCACCCAGCGCAGCCGAAGTCAATTTGTGAAAATCGCGGCGGTCGAATTGTCGTTTTGTCATTTTCTGAACCCTCAAGATGACGAAGTGCCGCAGTATAACACGTGGACCGATTGTTAAATCCAGCGTAAACTCGCGGTCTAAAGAGAAAGGAGACAGAGGCTGGAGCCAGAATCTGCCCTAACTTTTCCCGACCCCCGAGCCCCGAGCCCCGAATCCCCCGCTCTGCATGCCCTCCCTCGACCAAATCCGCGACAAAGTCCACGCCGGCCGCCGCCTCAACCTCGAAGACGGCCTCTTCCTCTACGATCCCGCCACGCCCCTCCACGAAGTCGGCGAGCTGGCCAATTTCGTCCGTGAGCAAAAAAACGGCAACCGGGCCTACTTCAACATCAACACCCATCTCAACGCCACCAACATCTGCGTCTATCGCTGCACCTTCTGCGCGTTCCGCTCCGACCTCCGCGAGCCCAAGGGCTACGCCATGTCCGACGAGCAAATCCTCGCTCGCGGCCAGGAAGCCCTCGACAATGGCTGCACCGAAATGCACATCGTCGGCGGCCTGCACCACCAAAAAAAATACGACTGGTACGTCAACCTCGTCCGCATCCTGCACGACGCCTACCCCGACCTGCACCTCAAAGCCTGGACCGGCGTCGAAATCAACTGGTTCGAGTTCCTCGCCAAAAAAACCGTCCGCGAAATTCTGGAAGACCTCATCGAAGCCGGCCTCGGCAGCATGCCCGGCGGCGGCGCCGAAATTTTCCACCCCGAAGTCCGCTCCAAAATCTGCGAGCACAAGTCCGACGCCGGCAAATGGCTCGACATCCACCGCACAGCCCACCAGCTCGGCCTGAAAACGAACTGCACGATGCTCTACGGCCACATCGAAAACGCCTACCACCGCATCGACCATCTCCTCCGCCTCCGCGAGCTGCAAGACGAAACCGGCGGCTTCCAAACCTTCATCCCCCTCGCCTTCCACCCCGAAAACACCGGCCTGTCGCACATCAAAAAGCCCTCCGCCATCATGGACTTGCGGACCATCGCCGTCAGCCGCTTGATGCTCGACAACATCCCGCACATCAAGGCCTACTGGATCATGCTCGGCATCGGCACCGCCCAAACCGCCCTCGCCTACGGCGCCGACGACATCGACGGCACCGTCCGCCACGAGCTCATCTACCACGACGCCGGCGCCACCACCCCCGAGCTCCTCACCTCCTCCCAAATCCAACGCCTCATCCTCGAAGCCGGCCGCCAACCCATCGAACGCGACACCCTCTACCGCCGCATCACCCGCGACGACCAAAACCCCGCCCGCTGGACCGTGGGGGAAGCTCTAGCCGCCAGCGTCTAGTCTCAGCAGCCATCTCGCCCTGTAGCCATCACGCTCCGCGTGATGAAGCCCGGCCATACCAACTCCATCCGCCATCCGTGGCTCCGCCCCCTCAGTAGCTCCCAGTGAGGGCGCAACCCGAGCCCCTGGGAGGGCGACAGGCTCCCGCCGAGCCTTCTGCTTGTGCCCGCCCACGTAGCGTGGGACCAGCGACGGGCACCGACGCGCAGCGTTGGTCGGCGAGCGCCGGCCCACCACTGAGACATTAGCCGCGTTTCTATTCTTCGCTGTGCCACTCACATGGTAAAATATCTCGTACGAGTAATTGATCCGCGTGAGCAACCTTCATGCTTGAAACCTCCGATTATCTCGCGTCGCTCGTGCATGATACGTCTCGCTCCGAAGAGGAGGTCTTGGCGCAGGCGGTCAAAACAGGCCTTCGCGAGATGTGGCGGCAGCAACTCCTCGGCCGCTATTTACGCGGAGAGCTCGACCGAGCTGCCGTCGTAGACCAAGTTGGCCTCGACCTCGTCGAATTGGCTGAACGGCAATCGCAAGCCGTCCAGGAGGACTTGGCGTGGGCCCGGCAAGCCAATTAAGGCCGTGCCGGTGGAACGTTTCTGGGTATATGCCCGTCCATTAACAAGCGGAATTTCCGGTAGCAACGACTGTAGGGCTAGCGGCACGGCCTTTGCCAGATTAGGGTACATGACTGGCGAAAACGCAGTGATTTTTCGCTTTCCATTGGAAATCGCGCGTGCTAGACTGCCGCGGGCGCGCTCGATTTGACACGATCTGATCGTTCTCAACCCGAATCGGGTAATTGGGTCAGGAGGTAACCGAACAGAAGGATAGCGCCAGTTCGTAGAATGGATGAACCGGAGTTTTGCAATGATGACAGCCGAAAACCTCGCAGCCGAACAGAAGACCTACGAGAACGAAAAAGAACGCCTGCTCGCGGAGGGCAAGGCCGGCAAATTTGTTTTAATTTCCGGCTCGAAGATCGTCGGCGTTTGGGATACTTATGATGACGCCCTCCAGGTGGCATATCAACAGTGCGGACTTGACACTCGTTTTCTGATTAAGAAAATTGAGGGCATTGAAGACGTTCAATTCTTTAGCCGCGATATAACTGCATGCCAAGTGTGACGCTCACATTAGCGCCGCACGGCCCAATTGTTGAGATTGGGTTGATGGTGAGCACTCCAAGGCGTCAGGCACTTCTAGCCGCAGGGAAGCCTGTTCCTAATCCGATCATTCTCAACTTGCTTGTTGACACTGGGGCAAGCGGAACTTGCATTGAACAGTCGCACTTCCAGAAACTTGGTTTAGTGCCAACTGGATTCACTTACATTCACACGCCTTCCACGGGCGGAACTCCAGCTAAAATGCAATCGGTACGACGTAGATATTGGAGTCATTCTGAGTAATAACAACTTCCACTTCGTACATACCTTGCCGGTAATCGAATCGGCTGTTGCCTGCCAAGGCATTGATGGCCTTCTTGGTAGAGATGTTTTATCGCAAGGGATATTGATCTATAACGGCGAGGCAAAAACCTACACTCTTTCTTTTTAGCCTTCCGAACCATCCACGTCTCCGTGGCCGAGAATCTCTAGCTAACCAGAACCGCTCCGGGATGCTGATTTGTGGGAGGGTGTGTGAATAGCGGGACAGTGCCAGAATTTTGGGCGATCAAATGGACCACACTAGTCCATTTCTCCCCGCACCAAAAATAAACTTACGCCCACGCCCCTCGCCATTTCTCCCGCCCCGGCTGTCACTTAGCCGTTTCCCTCTCGCCCAACTCCAGAATTCCCCCCAACAACTTCCTTGCGGCACCACGATCAACCTGCAAAAATCCGATAACTGTACAAACGCTATTATTCCCGCCTTGCAGCGCTACCCAGCTCACCGCTCAACATTCCACGATTCACACTCCGCCTTCTCAAATCTCAAATCTCAAATCTCAAATCTGCCTTCCCGAGCCCCGCCCCCCGAATCCCCAAATCATCAACCTTGGACTTCGGACTTCGCGCTAACACGCTGCCCACGTTAGCGCCCGCTTACGAATGTTAATTGCCCCAACTCCAAGCCAGCCCCCAACTTCCAACCGCCACTAACATCTCCCCACAGAAAAAATGTCCCCCAAATGTTAGCCGCCAAACCAACAAACGAGCTTCCCACGGCTGTTCTCAAAACAATCATTCTCGACGACTCACTACACTATTCTTACCAGTCTCAGAGTCTATTCGGTAATCGGCGGGGACTGGCTCATTTTGCTTTGTACTCGAAGCAAAATGTGCCTGTCCCCCTGCTCCGAGCTGGTTCTCGGATAGGCTCTCAATGCCAACTGCTTTGCGCCCTTGCCATCTCTTCTGTCCTGAAAATCCGTGTCATCCGCGTTCATCCGCGGCCAATCCTTTTCTTCGCCGGCTGCTGCCGCGCGGCGCCGTGCCGGGTTATATAAAAGTAGCCAGCTATTTTCCAGGTAACACCATGAATCGCCTCCTCGCCATCTGCTGCCTTTCCATCCTCTTCCTCGCGAGCCCGAGCCTCGCCCAACAACCGCCCCCAAAGCCCGACACCTCCCGCGGCGACAAAATGCTCGCCGACTATTTCGCGGCTGAAACCAAAAAGCTCCAAGACGCCTGCCTCGCCGACATCAAAACGCTCGACGACTGGAAATCAAAACGCGGCGAGTATCGCCGGCAGCTCTTGGAAATGCTCGGCCTCGATCCGCTGCCCGAAAAGACCGATCTCAAGCCGACCATCACCGGCAAAATCGAGCACGACGACTTCATCGTCGAGAAACTGCACTTCCAATCGCGGCCCGGCCTCTACGTGACCGGCAACTTGTATCTGCCCAAGAAGATCGACCCCGAAAAACCACTCCCGACGATTCTCTACGTCTGTGGCCACAGCCGCGTTCTCGGCAAAAACGGCAAAACGCCGATGGGCGCCAAAGCCGGCTATCAACATCACGGCGCCTGGTACGCCAAGAACGGCTACGCCTGCCTGACGATCGACACGCTGCAGCTCGGCGAAATCGAAGGCATCCACCACGGCACGCACCGCTATGGCATGTGGTGGTGGCTCAATCGCGGCTACACGCCCGCCGGCGTCGAAGCCTGGAACTGCGTCCGCGCTCTCGACTATCTCGAAACTCGCCCCGAGGCCGACAGAACCCGCTTCGGCGTCACCGGCCGCAGCGGCGGCGGGGCCTATAGCTGGTGGATCGCCGCGATCGACGACCGCATCCAAGTCGCCGTCCCCACCGCCGGAATCACCGACCTGCAAAACCACGTCGTCGATGGCTGCGTCGAAGGCCACTGCGACTGCATGTTCATGGTCAACACCTACCGTTGGGACTATCCCCAAGTCGCCGCCCTCCTCGCCCCCCGCCCGCTCCTCATCAGCAACACCGACAGCGACGGCATCTTCCCGCTCGACGGCGTCGTCCGCACCTTCGACAAAGTCCGCCGCATCTACCGCCTTTTCGACAGCGAAAAGAAAGGCACCAGCAACGACATCGCCCTCAACATCAGCCCCGGCCCCCACAAAGACACCCAAGAACTAAACACCCACGAATTCCGCTGGTTCAACCACTACCTTAAACACGACGACTCCCCCATCGACAGCCGCGCGCCCAAATATTTCGAACCCGAGCAACTCAAAGTCTTCGACAAGCTGCCCGACGATCAGATCAATACAAAGATTCACGAGACGTTTGTGGCGAAGAGTGCAGTGCCGCCCGTGCCGGCGGACAAGGCGGCGTGGGAGGCGTTACGGAACGAATGGCTTAAATCCTTGCATCAGAAATCGTTTCGAGATTCGACACTGGCAATTACGTTGCATACCGCGGACCCCGATCCGTTCGGTCCGCGCAATGCAGATGAAGTCGGCTCGGCCGAAGGCGACGGCATACGCCTCTCTGTTTACGATTGTGGTTGGGGTATTCAGCCGCGGCTGTTCATCGTGCATCGAATCGGTCTTAAGAAGGCCGACTTGAAGGTACTGACTGTCGTGGACCAGCCGGGATGGGAAGAATTGTTAGAAACCCTTCGCGCCGGATTCGATTCCGATTTACTCAATGAACCGCCGGGACCGTCCAATGCGGAAGCCTGGGGCGCGACACGCCGCATGCTTGAGAAAAACGCGTGGGTCATGATGTACGTCGCGCCACGTGGAATCGGAGTCACAGCATGGGACCAATCAGAACGAAAGCAGGTGCAGAACAGGCGTCGTTTCTATCTGCTTGGCCAGACGCTAGACAGAGAGAGCGTGTGGGATGTGACCTCAGCCATCGGTTGCGCAACTTCAATTCCCAACTGGAAAGACGCGCCACTGTGGTTACAGAGTCGCCAATCCATGGCGGGCATCACGCTTTATGCCGCGCTCTTTGAGCCAAATATCAAAATCGCGCGTCTTGATCTCCACGACCTCCCCAAAACCCACCGCGACGGCCCCTACTTCCTCAACGTCGAACGCTTCCTCGACATGCCACAGGCCCTCGCCATGGCCGCCCAGCGCTCCAAAATCGTCCTCTACCAGGACGACGACACCGGCTGGGAATACCCCCAATCCGTCGCCAAAGCCCTCAACTGGCCCCCCAACCAAATCCAAATCCGCCGCAAGCCAACCAAGGAATAAAAACACAAAGACCACAAAGAACACCAAGAACCCCTTCGTGCTCTTCGTGTCCTTCGTGTTTAATCTCTCTGACCTCTGACCTCTGACCTCTGACCTCTGACCTCTGACCTCTGACCTCTGACCTCTGACCTCTGACCTCTGACCTCTGACCTCTGACCTCTGACTTCTTCCTCATGCCCCTCCTCGCCGACCGCACCAAAGCCTTCGACTCCAGCGGCATTCGCAAGGTCTTCGACCTCGCCGCCAAGATGAAGGACCCGATCAATTTTTCGATCGGACAGCCGGATTTCGACGTCCCCGACCAGATCAAAGACGCCTGCATCGACGCCATCCGCGCCGGAAAAAACGCCTACACCGTCACTCAGGGTTTGCCGGCGCTCCGCGAAAAGCTCAAAGCCAAGATCGACCAACAATTCGGCCATTCCGATCGCAAGGTCCTCGTCACCCTCGGCACCAGCGGCGCGCTCTCGCTCGTCATGTGGTCGCTCGTCAATCCAGGCGACGAAGTCCTGATGTTCGATCCCTATTTTGTCATGTACCCCGCGCTAACCAAGCTCGTCGGCGGCGTCCCAGTCATCGTCGATACGAATCCCGACTTTCGCATCGATCTCAACAAAGTCGCCGCGGCCATAACGCCCAAAACCAAGCTCATCCTCCTCAACAGCCCCGGCAATCCGACCGGCGTCGTCGCCACCGAAGCTGAGGTCCGCGGCTTAGCTCAACTCGCCGCTGAAAAAAACGTCACCCTCCTCTCCGACGAAATCTACAGCGCCTTTTGCTTCGACGAACCAAGTAGGTCCCGCCTGCCGGGCGGGACCTCTGTCGCCGTGGAGGTCCAATTAACCGGCCAAGGTCCGGCTCG
Organism: Pirellulaceae bacterium; assembly: GCA_036496265.1. Taxonomy (GTDB): domain Bacteria; phylum Planctomycetota; class Planctomycetia; order Pirellulales; family Pirellulaceae; genus CAYLLN01. The sequence goes on from DASXLL010000327.1 coordinate 37,878, forward strand.
GCAAGCCGGACCTACTAGTTTGACTCCCGCCTCCTTCAACCCCCGCACCCTCGTCATCGACGGCTTCAGCAAAAGCCACGGCATGACCGGCTGGCGTCTTGGCTACATCCACGGCCCCAGCGAAATCATCGAGACCATGACGAAGCTCCAGCAATACACGTTCGTCTGCGCCCCGCAGCCCGTCCAATGGGCCGGCGCGCTCGCCATGGACGTCCCTATGGACCAATACGTAGCCGACTACAAACGCAAACGCGACCTGATCTACAGCGGCCTGGCCGACAAATACGAAGTCATAAAACCCGGCGGCGCGTTTTACATCTTTCCCAAAGCCCCTCGTGGAATGCGCGGCACAGAATTCGTCACCAAGGCAATCGAAAACAACGTCCTCATCATTCCGGGCAATATCTTCAGCCAGCACGACACCCACTTCCGCATCGCCTACGCCGCCCCGGATAGCACGATCGAACGCGGCATCGAAGTCCTCCGCAAGCTTGCCTAACCATTGCCGCTCCCATACTCACCACTCACCTACTCACTACCTGCTTCCATCCCGCTAGCACCGCTATCTCCTGTTAAATTTTTCCGGCTGCGTAAATCGTTACGGTTATGCCGAGTCTGCGCCCGATAAATCCTAGGAGGGTCTTTCCCGGGGGAGATGAACGTATGTCGGCAGCGCAGCGATTGACAGCCTTGATTCGCACCGCCGTGACGACAGGTCTTTTCGCGGCTATGTGCAACATTTTGACGGCTCAACAGCCGCAAGATGGTCAGCCCCGAGCGCCGCGAGTCGCCGACATGCTGCCGCAGCCGACGCCCGACACAACCGGGGATGCGTGGGTCGATCCACAAGGCCAAACAGACGACAACACTCCCAAACGCTACGACGAGCCGCCACCTCCGCCCTTCGATTATTGGCAACCAACTTGGATGCCCTGCCAAAGCCTGCGCGTGAATCGGTCGCTCGTCCTTGGACATGCGTATTTCGGCATGGACATGATGGGCTGGGCGACGAAAGGCGTCCATGTGCCGGCGCTGGTGACGACAGGTACCGCCGCAAGTGGCGGTTTTTTGGGTTTCAATGGCACTAGCGTCTTGTTTGGCGATGAGACGCTCCACAAGGACATGCGCCCCGGCGGACAATTGCGGATCGGCTGGTGGTTCGACCCCAATCAATACAGCGGAATTGAATGGCACTACTTTGAGCTGGACGGCCAGAACATTCATTTCAATACGACTAGCCAGGCCAACAACGGGATTTTAGCGCTCCCGTACTTTGACACATCGGTCAATGGCGAAAGGGGATACCCTCTAGGCTTCCCAGGATTTTTCACTGGTTCGGGAAATATCACGAGCAATATGCAACTGACGAGCACAGGCATCCTTTATCGAAAACTGTTCTGGGCCAGCCCGACATCGCGTATCGATTATCTCGCGGGGTACCGGCACGTTCACTTGTACGACAATTTACGCATTGGTGATACGGTTACGGATGTCAACAGCGGCTTGGTGACCACGCGAGTGGACACGTTTCGCGCAATCAATCAGTTCGATGGCGCGGATCTGGGAATCAAATCGTGGTGGTCGCCGACTGGAACACTCGCGTTGACCGGGACCGCCAAAGCCGCGATTGGCGCATCCAACAATACGGTTCTTATTAATGGCACGCATAAATTTACAGCTTTGCCGACGGCCCCCGGAGGCGTGTTTGCATTGCCATCCAACAGCGGTATGCATTCGCAGCAACAATTTGGCTTCGTCTATGAAGTGAACGGCGGTATTGAATGGACGTTTGCCTGCCAGTGGAAATTCAACCTGGGATATACCTGGTTTTATTGGAACCAAGTTGCGCGGGCGCCCGCGCAACTCAATCGCAATATTGACGAGCCACAGATCTTTGGAAACGGCGGCGGCAATCCGACGTTCACGATGCACACGACTAGTTTCTGGGCCCAAGGTATCAACGGCGGGTTCACGTACCAGTTCTAGCGCACGTACGATAGTTGGATGACGTTCGATCTGGATGACACGATTGCCGCGATCGGGAGCGCACCGGGCGGCGCCTTACGAGGGATCGTGCGGCTTAGCGGACCGCAGGTCGTTGAGATTGTCGGCAGAGTGTTCCACGCGGACGATCAGACGCCGGTTAGTCACTTGCGATTCGCGGCATGTCGGCGCGGCGCAGTTAAGCTACCGCGAAACCTGGGCATCGCTCCGACCACGCTGTACCTGTGGCCGACGACGAGTAGCTATACGGGCCAGCAGAGCGCGGAGCTATACCTTCCCGGCTCGCCGCCGCTGCTGGACGCGGCTCTCGAAGTCCTTTGTCAGGCCGGCGCACGATTGGCGCGCCCCGGCGAGTTCACGCTCCGCTCGTTCCTCGCCGGACGGCTCGACTTGACCCAAGCGGAAGCCGTGCTCGGCGTCATCGACGCGGAAAACCGCCAGCAGCTCGACGCCGCGCTCTCACAGCTCGCCGGCGGCCTTGCCAAGCCACTCGCCGCGCTTCGCGGGCAGCTTTTGGACCTGCTGGCGCACCTGGAAGCGGGCCTCGACTTCACCGAGGAAGACATTGAATTCATTTCCGCCGCCGAGTTGCAGCGGCAACTCGCCGAAGTGGCACTCATGATCGCCAAGCTTGCCGCTCAAATGCACAGCCGCGGCCATGCCGGCCAGTTGCCGCGCGTTGTGCTCTGCGGCGAGCCCAACGTCGGCAAAAGCAGTCTTCTTAATGCGCTAGCCGGTGAAAATGCGGCCATCGTGTCGGAGATCGCGGGAACAACGCGCGATTTTGTCACCCGACGCGCAAAATTCGGCGACTACGAGTGCCTCATTACGGATACCGCCGGCATTGCGACCGCTGATCGCGACGACGAATTGAACGCCGCGGCTCAGGCGGCGACACGAGAACAAATTCGTCAGGCGGATTTGGTTCTGCAGTGTATGGATGCGTCGCAACCGCCAAAAGCAGCGCCCGCCGGCAATCTTGCTTCACTTCCGGCCAATCGTCTCCTCGTCTGGACGAAATGCGACTTGCCGCGCGTTGCCAAAGCGGCTGGCGATGACACGGCGGTTGAAACGAGCAGCCGAACTTCGACTGGCATCGACGTCTTGCGGCAGTGGATCGCTGCAGCGCTTTCCGAGCGGCCGGCCGATGCATCAAGCGTCGCCGGCACTGCCGAGCGCTGCCGCGACAGCCTCCGCCGCGCCACCGAGTCGATCAACCGAGCCCAAGCCGCCACCGGCGAAGAACTCATCGCCGCCGAACTGCGCATCGCGCTCGATGAGATTGGTCTCGTCGCCGGCGAAACTTACACCGACGACATCCTCGACCGCATCTTCAGCCGGTTTTGCATTGGGAAGTAGAAGTAGGGTGGGCTATGCCCACCGGCGCCGATTAACGTTTCAATGGTGGGCACAGCCCACCCTACCGATTAAACGCCTTGAGCAGCTTCCGCCCTTTGTAAATCGAATACGCCTCATCCACGCCGACGGGCCGCTTGTTGCTGCGTTGGGGAAACCAGTGTACCTCGGAAAAATCCGCGACCGCAACGCCGGCCACGTTATCGCGTTGGGCAGTGGCAACCAATGCCTTCTCGCCGAAAAAATATCCCATTCGCTGTGGCTCGATGGCGGTGTAACCCGCGTCATGAATTCGCCGCTTGAGGCGCTCAACTTCAAGCTGCTCGCTTTTGCTCAGCCGGGCCACATCAAACTCGCGAATGTCTTCATGTTGTGCATGCCACCCAGCAAATGCGGCGTAGATATCTTCTGCCGGCAGATCGGCCAGATCGGCGACGAACGCGTGTACCAGCGGCCCGGCCATGCCGATATTGCTGAACGATTTTTCGCCTTCTTCCGAGGAAACGACATATTGAAATTGAAACAGAAAACAGTCCACCGGCTGATCGAACCCCGGCCAGTGCTGCTTGCGCTGCTCGAACAGCTCGCAGCTCGTCGGCGGCACGCCATATTGCGTCGGCTCCGCCAGCCAGACACACAGCTCCGCCTGAGCCCGTGCTTCCTTCGTCGCATACTGCGGTTCAATCTGGTCCTTGATGCCTAGCTCGTCGGCGTAAGCCAGCACCCGCAGCCGCGCGATCGGTTCGACCGCCAGCTTGACCAGCTCCGCTTTACCTTCCTCTTCACCCAGCCGCGCCAGGGCGGCAGCGGCTTCGGTTCGCAGCCGGCGATGGCCGACTTGCAAGGCTTGGTAAAGCTTGGAGACGGCGGACTTGTCGCCGATCAGCGCCAGAGCGTCGCACAACGAAACAGCCAGCGCTACACCGCGGGCGACGCGGCGGCTAAGCTCCTGCGGCGTATCGCCGAATTCGTCGGGCTTCTCTTCGAGAACCAATAGAGTCTGAACAAGCTCGCCGAGAAGACTGATCAGTTCCGGCGCAACGTCCGCCGCGGGATGCTGCTCGGCTAATTTCTCTCGCGTGAGAAAGTTGGCCAGGTCCAGAATCGGCGCGGCCAGCCCTGGCGAGGTCATCGCTCGCAAGATCCGCGGAAAAAGCAGCGCCGCTTGCGTCCGTTGCTTCTGAAAGAGCGGCGCCAGGGACTGCACGATGTCTTGATCGTCTTGCGGCGGCTCCTCGAGCAGCAGCGCGCCGAACAAAGCCAGCTCGGCGGCCGTCGCGCCGCTCGCCAACCATGCTAGAAGCTGCCCACGCGCCCGCGACGTTTCGCCAAGTCCTCGATAGAGAACCTCCAGTGACTTCAAAATCGAAGCATCGATTTCGGCGGGCGACGCCGTCTTGCGCCGTGTTTGCACCGCAGCGACTAACCAATTCGCCAGGAGGCGGTCCGCCGCCGCCGAGAGCGGCATCGGTAACTGGCTGACGGCGGTGAAAAATTCTTCGAGCGGTTGTGGCGTGAATTCTGCGACCCAAGCGGCGCGGCGCGCGGCTCGATTGAGATCAGTGCCGGAAAACTGCTCTGCGTTTTCCAGGTCGGCGATTAATGTGGCGAGCCGTTGTTCCATAGACCCACATTACCGCAAAAATAAAACCGCGAGGCCGCCGTGCAATGGGCGGCGTCGCGGCTGGGAGAGATTTGAATTTCCGAAATGCAAATAGCCGGGACCATACTTGGTCCCGGTTTTTGTAGGGCAAGCTGCCCGCTTGCCCCGCGACAAGCAGGCTGCTTGTCGTTACAACCGGGAGCAGGTTTGCTCCCGGCTAATTGAGTGTCGCGTCATATTACAGCTTGTAGCCGTTATGAAACTCCGGCTTGACGATGTGGGCAACTTCCGGAGCGTTGGTGGCCGTTAGATTCTTGGCGTCCCACATGATCTTCTTGCCGGTAACGCCCGCCTCGCCCGCGACCTCGTCACGTCCGGGAGGGGCGCCTCGTCCTTTTTCGGTCTTGCCTTGGCGAAGCGCGCCTTGATCACCGGCAGCGGCCCAAACTGCCAGGTTGCCGAGGAGCACCGTCTCGGTGAGGCCGGCGGCGTAGTCCACGAAATTGGACATGGACTTGCCCTCACCCTTGATCGCATTGACCCATTCGACGAAGTGGCCAGGCGACCGCGGATAATCGACTGTGGGCCGCTCCTCTTGAGCCATGTAGAGATCAGAGCTGGCATAATCGCCGGGCGCGAGCAGCCAGCCCTTGTCACCGACGACAAGACAGCCGCTTTTGAGCGTGTTCTTCATCCGGTCCTTGGCCTTGTCGTCCTTTTGACGATTGAGGCAAATCTCTTCGGCCTTCTTGAACTCTTCGGTTGTCGGACGCTTGCCGCCGTCATACCACATGAACTTGACGGGTGCGCGGCCATTCCGCTCGGGGAAGTCACACGTGATTACCGACCAGGCGGGATACGTTTCCATGTTGTGGCCAGACGTCGTCGCTTGCACGGCGATCGGATCACGCAGATCGAGGCCCATGTAGGGCATGTTGAGCGTGTGGCAGGCCATGTCGCCGAGCGCGCCCGTTCCGAACGCCCACCAGCCGCGCCACTTGAACGGATGATACGCGGGGTGATAGGGCCGCATCTCCGCCGGGCCAATCCATTCGTTCCAATGCACGTTCGGCGGGCACTCAGGCGTGTCGCTCGGACGATCGATACCTTGATCCCAAATCGGCCGGTTTGTCCAGACGTGGCATTCCTTCACTTTGCCGAGCGCGCCGCTCTTGAGAATCGCAGCCGCCTCGCGCAGATCGTTGCTGGCCGTGCCTTGATTGCCCATCTGGGTGGCAACGCCTTTTTCGGCTGCGAGCTTGCCGAGGTAGCGGGCTTCGTACAGCGAATGCGCCATCGGCTTTTGCACGAACGCGTGCTTACCGAGCTTCATGCCCATCGAGGCGATGACCGCATGACAATGATCGGGCGTGCTAACGGTAAAGGCGTCGATCGCCTTTTCCATCTCCTCGAACATCTTACGAAAGTCGTTGTACTTTTTCGCGTTCGGCCAGCGAGCGGCGGCCAAAGCGAGGTTCTTGTCGTCGATGTCGCAGATTGCGACCACATCGCCCGAGCGGCCGGCGTCTTGCGAATCGCTCGTGCCCTTGCCGCCGACACCGCAGCAAGCGAACTGAACCTTTTCATTGGCCGAGCGGCTCTCGCGGGGGGCGATGCCGCCCAGGGCCCAATAACCGGCGCCGATTACCGCCGAGGTCTTCATAAATCGGCGGCGTGAACTACGACGTGACATGACCGTTGCTCCTGGAATGCTGCAATTGTACGGGGGAAGAAATAAAAACGAGGACGGCTTCGTGCTGACAACCGACGGCTGATCCATGCGCATTGTGTACTGGGGAATAAGCCTATCCCAGGAGTGAAGGCATTGCAAATGGTGACGAAAGTGAGTGGTGAGCCGGTCAGGCACGACCGCCAAGGCGTTAATTTTGGCGGGCTGCCGCGGTTGGAAACAGGAGGGCGGTGACTGGCCCTATGGGTTTGGGACCGGATGAGTAAAATTGCGACGTAAAGGATTTTCCATGCGGATCGGCGCTGTCTCCTATCTCAATACGAAGCCGCTCGTGTATCGGCTCACGGAACTCGCACCGGAGCACGAATTAATTTTCGATTTGCCGAGTCGTCTCGCCGATAACCTGGCGGCCGGCCGGCTGGATATCGCGCTAATCCCCTCGATCGAGTTTTTCCAGCGTGACGACTACCAAATCGTTTCCGACGCCTGCATCGCGTGCCGGGGGCCAGTGCGGAGCGTGAAGTTGTTTAGCCGCGTTGAGCCGGCAAAGATTCACACGTTGGCACTCGACGAAGGATCGCGCACGAGCGTTGCCCTGGTCCAGATTCTGCTTCAGGAGCGCGTCGGCGTGACACCGAAACTGCTGCCGCTTGCGATAGATGCCCGGCCTGAGGATGTTGCGGCCGATGCAATCTTGTTAATCGGCGACCGGGCCATGCAACGGCCTTCGGAGGACTTCGTCGCCGAGTGGGATCTGGGCGACATCTGGTGTCGTTGGGCCGAGTTGCCGTTCGTGTTCGCGATGTGGGTGGCGCGGAAGGGATCGCGAGAGGAGACGACCGAGTTGGCAGCCGCGCTTAGCAAGTCACGCGATCTGGGCGTCGCCAACGTTGTGCAAATCGCCGCCGCCGAACATGCCGCCGTCGGTCTGAATTATGATGAATGCTTGACCTATCTCCGCGATCACCTTTACTTCCATCTCGGCCCTCGCGAAAACGCGGGACTCAAATTGTTTCAGCAGCACGTGTCCAAGTTGGACTTGAGCCGGTCAGACACAACTTCGCTTATAGCCGGGACCAAACTTGGTCCCGGATGACCGATTGAAAACCTTCAGTCAGGCACCGGGAGCAAGTTTGCTCCCGGCTAGTGGAATTGATTGGCAATGATCCAACCCATCCTCGACAAAGCCATCGCTGGCGAGCGCATCACGGCCGACGAAGGTCTTGCGCTGCTGCAGTCAAACGATCTCGTCGCCATCGGCCGCGCCGCCGATGCTGTGACGCGGCGGCTACATCCGGAAAATGTCCGCACGTACAACATCGACCGCAACGTCAACTACACGAACATTTGCTCGGCAGTGTGCGACTTCTGCGCCTTCTATCGCGGGCCGAAAGATCCTGAAGGCTACGTTCTGCCGCGGGAAGTGCTGCTAGAGAAAGTCCGCGAGACGGTGGAGCTGGGCGGCGATCAAATCTTGATGCAGGGTGGCCTGCATCCAGATTTCAAACTGGAGTGGTACGAGGACCTGCTTCGCGACATCAAATCGCACTTTCCGCAAGTCAATCTGCACGCTTTCAGCCCGCCGGAATTGCACGCGTTTACCAAAGTCAACAAATTGCCGATTCGGACCGTGCTGGAGCGCCTCAAAGCGGCCGGTCTCGGCAGTATTCCCGGTGGCGGCGCCGAAATTCTTGTCGATCGCGTCCGCAAGGAGATGACCCGCGGCAAAGTGATGACCGACGACTGGCTCAATGTCATGCGCGTTTGGCACGAGCTGGGCGGCATCAGCAGCGTGACAATGATGTTCGGTCACATCGAGACTCTGGCCGAACGGATCGAGCATCTGGAACGCGTGCGGCAGCTGCAAGATGAAACGCAGGGCTTCAAAGCGTTCATCTGCTGGACATTCCAGCCCGAACACACCGAAATGGCCCACATTCCTCCGGCCGGCTCGTTCGATTATCTCAAGACGCAAGCCGTCAGCCGGCTTTATCTCGACAACATTCCCAACATCCAATCCAGCTGGGTCACGCAGGGTCTGAAAATCGGCCAGCTCGCGCTGCTTTATGGCGCCAACGACATGGGTAGCCTGATGATCGAGGAAAATGTCGTCGCCGAAGCGGGCACTGTTCATTACCTGACGCTCGATCAGATTCGCTCGTCCATCGAAGAGCTCGGCTATGCGCCGCGGCAGCGCAATGTCCGTTATCAACTCGTTGATCTCGATCAAGAGCAGCGCGCCATTGCGGCCAACCGCCGCCGACAAGAGTTGCCCCTCATGCAATTGGCTTAGCAACGTGGGAGGGCGAAGCTCCTGCTGAGCCGTTCCTTGGCGCAAGGCTCGGTCGGAGCCTTGCCCTCCCAAAAACCGCGATCCCAACAAAAATGCCCCGCAAGGATGTCCCTGCGGGGCGAGGCGAGGCCGAAGAAAGATAGATGAGACGGAGCAAAAACCACCCGGTTTGTCCGTCTCGCTGTCTTCGGCGGGCGGCTGTCTACATGAGTGACGCATGCGGCACGACGAAAGTTCCTTACGCGCCGTTAAGTCTCACCAAGCGGCTCAAATCCTGCCTCAGCGAGTGCTGCCTCGTAATCCTCCGGCCGATTGCAATTCCGCAGCGTGGCAAAATTCGCGTCAAATTGTCGCAGCTCTTCGACCGGAATCCGCCGCGTTGGTACTCTATCGAACAAAAACGCGGGGCGAAGCTGATCGGCGCTCAATAGCTCGCGAACTGTCGGCACGACCGACGTCCGATACACGGCCGCCAGGGGATGAGCAAAGTCGTCCTCGACAGGCACGGCGATTTGGGCGTCGCCCAGGCGCTCAATGACCGCCTGAACAAATGCCGGCTCCAGCAGGGGCACATCGCAGCTCGTGGCATAGATCGCGTCGGCCAATGGCTCGATTAGAGTTAGCCCGGCGAGCAATCCTTCCAGCGGTCCCCGCGCCTCGCGCTCGTCATAAGCAATCAGCGTATGCGCTGGCAATTCCGGCAGTTCCTGCCCGGCCGCGGCGACGACGACAATCGGCTGCACGACCGACCCCAACAGCCGCACCGCGCGCTGCACCATCAACTCCGCTCCAAACGGCAGCGTCGCCTTGGCCCGACCCATACGGCTGCTTTTGCCGCCAGCCAATACAATGCCACCGACACGAAGAATTTCAGATTTCAAATCGCGGTTTGCAGATTGAGGAACGAAGAGCCAATAACGACAATCGCTGCCTTTGTTATACTCCAAGCCGCCGTTCGAGATGCCGCATTTCGCACTCCGCATTGGCCCCATGCCCCTTCGCCTCGCGCTCCGCACAAAAAACTCCGTGCCGCTGGAAGTCGAAGGCATCACGCCCGATACGGTCCGCGGCAAGTCGCTGGCTGAGATCGAGAAGCTCGAAATCTTCGAAGGCAATGCCAAATCGCGGCTGGCCGATTTTTTCACCGTCAGCGGAGGCGCGAACGACGAGATCCACGAATGGGAGGGCGACCTGGCTGGCGTCCACTGGATCGGCGCCAAAATGAAATCGGGCCGAATACTGGTGAGCAGCAATGCCGGTCGCCATCTCGGTAGCGAGATGGGGGGGGGCGAGATTCACGTCCAAGGCAATGCCGGCGACTGGGTCGGTGGTGAGATGCACGGCGGATTGATTCACGTCCGCGGCAATGCCGGTCATCTCGTCGGCGCGGCTTATCGCGGCAGCGCCCGCGGAATGAGCAAAGGCACGATTCTCATCGGCGGCGACGCTGGCGACGAAATTGGCCGCTCCATGCGCCGCGGACTAATTGCCATCCGCGGCACTATTGGCGACCTCGCCGGCGTAAACATGCTTGCCGGCAGCATTTTTTTGTTCGGTGACAGCGGCATTCGCCATGGCGCGGGAATGCGACGCGGCACGATCGCCTTTCTGGGCGGCCAAGCGCCGCCGCTCTTGCCCAGCTTCCGCCGCGCCTGCCGCTATCGACCGCAAATCCTGCAACCCGTCTTTCGCCATCTCCGCCGGCTCGATTTCGCCTTCGACGATACGCTTATTGCTGCGTCGTATGACCTTTATAACGGCGACTTTCTGAATGGCGGCCGCGGCGAACTGTTGATTCGTGTATAGAATCGAAACGCCATGCCATTGTCCAGCGCCGACCAGACAACTCGTATCGCTCTAGCCTTCGAAGGCGGCCTCGGCGTCGCCGCCATTGCCATCGGGTGGCTCGTCGGCCAATCTCCTTTCGTGGGCGTCAATCTGGATGGCGATCAAACTCACGTTCAGGTTCTCGCTGTCGGTTGGGGCCTGGTTGCCACTGGGCCGCTGCTCCTGGCGCTGTTCCTTTGCGACCGCTTTCCGCTGGGCCCGCTGCGCGGCGTGAGTGAAATGACCGCAGAGATTGTCGCGCGGATGTTCGGGGGCGCGACTGCCGGCCAATTGATGCTGGTTGCAGTCGCGGCCGGTGTGGGCGAAGAGTTACTTTTTCGTGGGCTTGTTCAAGGCGGTCTAGCGCGGCTGCTGGCCGACTGGCCGGGGCAAATTGCCGCTGTGGCGGCTGCTTCCTTATTGTTCGGCCTCTGTCACTGGCTCAACGCGACCTATGCCGTCCTCGCAATGCTCGCCGGTGCTTATTTCGGTCTCGTTCTGCTTTTAACCGGCAACATTCTCGCTCCCATCACCGCCCATGCTGCGTATGATTTCCTGGCCCTCGTGTATCTCATTCGGCCCGAGGGTCTGTTACCATCAGAAGAGTAGACACTCCAAAGAACCAAGAACCAAAGATCCAAGAACCAAAAGCAGGCACGGCAACAGCAAATTTTTGGTGCTTCGGTTCTTGGAGTTTTTCGCCGTGAAAACCTACTTCCTCTCCGACCTCCACCTTTGCTCGCGCCGCTCGCAAGCGCCGCGGCATGAGGCGGCGATTCATGCAGCCGCGGGGCAGGCGAAGACGTTCGTGCTGGGCGGAGACATTTTCGATTTCCGCTGGTCCACGCTGCCGACGGCCGACGACACGGTTCGCCACGCGCTCCGCTGGATCGATAACCTGGTGGGCAGCTATCCGCGGTGCGATTTTCATTTCGTCCAAGGCAATCACGACTGTAATCGCCGGTTCGTCGCCGCACTTGAAACGTATAGCACCACCCGGCCGAATCTGACGGTCCATTCCTACATTCTTCGCCAGGGGCACAATATCTTCCTGCATGGCGACGCGGCCGATCACCCGGCGATGTGCGATGCCCGCCTCAAGAAACATCGTGAACACTGGTCGCACGATGAAAGCCGCAGCCAAGTGCGGCATGTGCTGTATGACCTGGCCGTCACCGCCCGCCTGCACCGTCTAGCGGGCAAGGTTGCCCATCCCCGCCGTCGCGTCGCCCATCGGATTCTCGGCTATCTCCGCCGCATCCAGCAGGGCCCGGAAGCCGGCGTGAAACACGTATATTTCGGCCACACGCACGATGCCCTGGAAAATTTCCACTATCACGGCCTGACTTTTCATAACCCCGGCGCTCCCATGGCCGGATTAAAGTTTCGCATTCTCGAAGTTCCCGAGTAAACTGTTGACGCCCTCCAGTTGGTGAAATAAGGGACTTGCAAATGAACCTCTCCCCGTCGCTGTCCGGGCGGAAGCTCAGCCTGGCCTTCACGCTCGTCGAGCTTCTCGTCGTCATCGCCATCATCGGCGTCCTGGTGGCGCTGCTGTTGCCCGCCGTGCAATCGGCCCGCGAAGCTTCCCGCCGCATGCAGTGCATGAATAACGTCAAGCAGTGGGTGCTCGGCATGCACAACTATGCTGATACTAATGGGACTCTGCCTTATGGCCCGCGCGAAGCGCCAACGACCGTTCGCCACAGTTGGGTGCCGTTGCTTTGGCCCTATATCGAGCAGATGGGACTTTACAATCAATATCAATTCAACATTGGTTTCTATCTGCCGCCCAATACCATTGCGCAATCCAACGTGGCTGGCCCCACCGGTCAGCGAGCCAAGGTTTATTATTGTCCCAGTGATCGATACGGCGCGATGCAAACTTCGAACGGTGATCTCTATTGGCGGGCCAAGGGGAATTACCAACTCAACTTCGGGAACCTCCAAGTCCCTGATCCGACTTATAGCGTGACCAATCCATCGCCCAGCTGGGGTCCCTTCGGATATCTCGATTACAAATCGCACGCGTTGCCGCGCCTGACTCGCCTGGCCGAAATCGTCGATGGCACCAGCAACACCATGCTTCTCTCCGAATCGCTCACCACTCGCGACGGCGACAAAGATCACCGCGGCGATATGCTCAACGACGGCGAGGTTTGTGCCTATTACATGACGGTCCAAACGCCCAACAGCGCCTCGAACGACGTGATGCTATCCGGGTACTGCGTCTCTCGGCCCGATATCAAAATGCCCTGTACGACAGCCGCTAATCACTACAAAGCCGCTCGCAGCCGGCACCCGAATGGAGTGAATGTCGGCATGGGGGATGGCGCGGTCCGCTATGTCACCAACAACATTTCCCAGAAAAACTGGCAAAGCCTCGGTAGCATCAACGGCGGCGAGGGGCTGGACGATTTTTAAAGAAACGAAGGAGCCGGCATTGCCGGCGCCGTTCCAGTTTTCCAGCTTCATTCCACCGAACATTCAATATGTTGTTTAGCGCCAGACTGACTGGAACTTCGCTCCTTGCCCTGGTTTCCTCCGTTTTCATCTCCTGCAGCCAAGGCCCCGCCGAGGGAACGGTCACTGGAGAAGTCACATTCGACGGCCAGCCGGTCAAGGCTGGCCATGTGCTCTTCACGCCGGTCGATGGAAATGGCCAAACCGGCGGGGGCACGATCCGCGACGGAAAGCTCGAAGCTAAAAACGTCCCGGCCGGCAAAATGAAAGTCGAGTTGCATGGCAATAAGGTCGTCGGCAAGCGAAAGGCATACGACACGCCGGAAAGTCCCTGGGAAGACGATATCGCGGAATTGCTCCCACCCAAGTACAACTCCAAAAGCGACTTGACGCTGGAAGTGAAACGTGGCACGCAGGATGTCAAGTACGAACTGAAGAGCAAATAGTCGATCTCCGCCAAGCAGCGCGCCAATCCGTGTGACCTACTACCGCGACAATTCCGTCCCGGCTTACTAAGATGGCAAGCAGCTTGGATTGCGCGGTCGCCGCAATCGATTCTCGGCAATCAGCCCATCGACAATGTTCTATCCCGACCGGCCGTTTACCCTTTCGTTCGAGCTGTTCCCGCCCAAAACGCCCGCGGCTGAGGCCGCGCTGTGGGACAATCTCACGCATTTGATGGATTTCCGGCCGGACGTGGTCACTTGCACCTACGGGGCCGGTGGCTCGACGCGCGACAAAACGCTGGACATTGTCGAGCAGACCAAACGGCGCTTCGGCATCCGCGTTGCCTCACATTTGACCTGCGTCGGCGCGACCGTCGAGCAGCTGCGGGCCTATTTGAACGATGTTCAGAGCCGCGGCATCGAAAACATCGTCGCCCTCCGCGGTGATCCGCCGCAAGGCGAAACAGCGTTCACGCCTGTCGAGGGCGGCCTCCGCTATGCCAGCGAGCTTGTCGAACTTATCCGCCGTGAATTTCCCAAGCTCGGCATTGCCGTTGCCGGCTATCCAGAGACGCATCAAGAAGCTCTCAGCCCGCAAGCGGATTTAGAAAATCTAAAACGAAAAGTAGCGGCCGGCGGCCACTGCGTCGTCACGCAGCTATTCTTCGACAACCGCGACTTCTTTCGCTTTCGAGAGCGTTGTCAGGAACTGGCGATCAATGTGCCGATCATTCCAGGCATCTTGCCCGTCACGAATCTTGCGCAGATTCAGCGGATTTCGTCGCTATGCAAGGCAAAGTTGCCGCCCGAATTCGTCGCCGAACTGAGCCAGAGAGACGAAGCCGATTGGCAATTCGCCGCCGGCGTTCGCTGGGCCGCGCGGCAGGTGCAAGAACTAATCGACGCCGGCGTCCCCGGCTTGCACTTCTACGTCCTCAACAAATCTCCCGCCACCGTCGCCGTGCTCAATGAAGTTCGCCGGCCCTGATGGGACCGAACTCTAGATCGACGAAAAACCCTTCTCGGGCCCAGAATTGAAACCACGTCTGATATTGAACGGCCAGTGAAACCAGGTCACCGGTAGCTTGAGTCGCGGCTGCACTAACTGCGCTGCCCAACGAGTCGCCCGCTTGGAGTCTAAGCAGGAGTGCATGCTGCCCCTCGCTTAGGTCGTACCGTCGAACAATGTAATCGCGGCGCAGCAAAGCGATGAACTGCTCGCCTGCGTTCGGCCAACTTGGCTCGCGTTGTTGCTTCCACGCCGTGTAATAGTCGCTGACCGGGAAATCGAATCGATGCAATTCCAATCCGGGAGCCAATTTTAGACAAAGCGAATCATCAGCTGCCGCCGCCAACGAAAACACCGGTAACCGTTCCGGTCCCGGCGCATCGAAGACGCGATCGATCCCCTCCTCCAGCAGCACCAGCTCAACGACAAACGCGCCCCAATCCACGGGCCTCGTCGCTTCCAAGTAATCCGCAAAATGATCGGCCAGTCGAGCCAGTGTGTAGCTGTTGGGCGGGTGAGCTTGGAGATATCCGGCAGCGAACTGTGCAAACAACTCATCACCGATGGCGAACCGCGTGCATGGAAACAAGTTGAGTAAGACTTCCAGCAGTCGGGCGGTGTAGGCGGTTCTATAAATGTCTAGCCGCTCACTGGCGGACTGTTGGCTGCTGGGGAGAAGATGCGCTTCCGCAGCCGCTGTGGAAGTTGAAGCCGCCACGGCGTTGAGAAACCATTGCTGCAATTTATCGAGGCGCTGCATTACTCCACCTCCGCGAGGACAATGTGAGCAGGGTGCGGAATAGAAGAACCAAGAACCAACGCTGGCGGAGTCTTTGGTTCTTCGGTTCTTTGGTTCTTGGAGCTTTTAGCACACAGTGCTTTGGCTCTCAGCGCCTCCGCATGCACTTCGTCAAACGTCGGAATCTTCGCATCCCACTCCAGCAGCGTCGCCGCGCCCCCCGTCAAAGCCACCGCTTCGCGATACAGTTCCCACACGCGATCCACCACGCGACCGTCATGGGTGTCAATGCAGTGCGTACCCAAATCC
Organism: Pirellulaceae bacterium; assembly: GCA_036496265.1. Classification (GTDB taxonomy): domain Bacteria; phylum Planctomycetota; class Planctomycetia; order Pirellulales; family Pirellulaceae; genus CAYLLN01. Next base: position 53,617 of record DASXLL010000327.1, read on the forward strand.
ATGTGTCCGGCCAGATGAAACTGCATCACCCGCTCGTGCGGAATTGATCGCAAATACTCGCGCGGATCAAAATCATGATTCCGGCTGCTGACATAGACGTTGTTGACGTCCAGCAACAGCTTGCAGCCAGTATCAGCAGCCAGCCGCGACAAAAACTCCCATTCGGGCATCGTGCTCACAGCAAATGTGACGTAGCTGCTCGGATTCTCCAGGACCAGCGGCCGCTCCAGAAAATCCTGAACGATACGCACTCGCTCCGCGACATGCGCTAGCGCCTCCTCCGTCAGCGGGAGCGGCAGCAAATCGTGTGAAGTGCGGCCGGCGACTCCTGTCCAGCACAAATGGTCCGAAATCCACCGTGCCTGAACTTCACGCGAAAGCCGCTTGAGCTTGGCCAAATAATCAAAATCCAATGCCTCCGTGCTGCCGATCGATAGCGAAACGCCATGCATAACCACCGGATACCGCTCGGCGATCTGCTCGAGGACATACCGCGGCCGGCCGGCCGAATCGATAAAATTCTCGGAAATGATCTCGAACCAATCGACATCCGGCCAATGCTGCAAAATGTGCGAAAAGTGGACGCTCCGTAGGCCGACGCCAAAACCGAGATGCGAACAGGCCTCACTCGGAGGCGTGGAGGCGCGGAGTATCGACGGAGAATGATCGAGCATGATTTATTGCAGACGCGTTGAGTTCAAGCATAACCCACAACGGCGCCGCGGTTGTAGCAGTGCGATGCGGTGAGTTGTATCATCGCAGTTGGGCGCGTTTCCAGTTGCTCTTCTGCCGTCGCATTCTGCATTTCGAATTCCGCACTCCGCAATTCTTCATGTTCGTCCTCGAAAATCCCGTTCTCCAGCGCGAGCTGCTCGTCAACCTGCGGATGGGTCGGGCCTTCGTGTTGCTGCTGCTCTATCAAGCATTGCTCGGCGCAGTGGTTTATTTCGCCTGGCCGCAGGATACGCGGCTCGACCTCACGTCGAATAGCGCTAGCGTGCAGCAGACCAAGCGCCTCGTGAATCTGTTCTTCGTCGGGCAGTTCGTCCTTGCCTCGATGATGGCGCCGAGCTTCGCCGCTGGCTCGATCACCGGCGAAAAGGAACGCAAGACGTACGAAATGCTCCTGGCCAGTCCGCTGCGCCCCGCCGCGATCGTCCTCGGCAAGCTCGTTGCGTCGCTCACTCACTTAGGCGTTCTCATCTTTGCCTCGCTGCCGATCGTCATGCTCTGCCTGCCTCTGGGCGGGGTCTCGCTTTACGAAGTCCTCGCCGCGTACCTTGGTTTGATCCTCTCCGTGATCTCCTTCGGAATGATCAGCGTCGCCGCCAGCGCCTATTTCCAGCGCACCAGCGCCTCGCTCGTCGTTTCGTACCTGCTGATCCTGCCACTCGCCATTTTGGGCGTCATTGTTTGGATGAACCTCGCCGAGCAGGGGCTCTTCCGCCTCATGCTCATTCTCACCGTATTGCCCGCCGTCACGGCCGCACTCGTCATCGCACTTTTCTTCAACACCAGCGCCCTTCTGCTGCATCCGCCCGACGTCGGCAGTGAAGGCAAAGAAGTCGTCGATCTGGAGCAAGAGGCCCAGCAAGCCGTCGGTCTCGTCATTCAGCGCGATCAATTTCCCGACAAGCTCTTCGCGCCGCCCAAGCGTGACGATCTTCTCGAGGATGACGCCAACCCCGTCTACGACAAGGAAATTCGCAGCGAGATTTTCAGCCAGGGCACGCTTATGCTGCGGCTGGTGATTCAGGTCAGCATGCTCTTGGCCATTCCGTTCATGGCCGTTTGCCTTTACATCTGGCCGGAAAACGCCAAGTGGTATATCTGCTACGTCGTCATGTTTAACATGTTGGTGGGCCCGGTATTTTCGGCCGGCAGCGTGACGAGCGAGCGCGAGCGAGAAACGCTCGACCTCTTGCTGACGACCGTCATCACGCCTTGGCAAATTCTGTGGGGCAAACTGATCGCTGGCCTGCGCGTCTCCAGCGTGCTGACGCTCTTCCTCGTTTGGCCGGTGCTCCTCGCCTGCGTCATGGTCTCCGTCTATTGGTCGAACCTGCTCTCCGTGATCGCCTATCTGCTGATCGTGCTCATCACGTGCCTGACGACCGCGATGATCGCCCTCTTTTGCTCGGTACTTTTCAAAAAAACCTCGCAAGCCATGATGACGACTTATCTATCGATCGTTCTGCTTTTCACCGCGCCGCTTGCCATCCAGTATTTCGCCGACACGTTCTTTCCTTACGACGAAAACCATCCCGAGCTGAATCGCAACACGCTGCTCATTCGCAACGCCAGCTTCACCAGCCCCTTCGCCGCGGCTCAGGCCGTTCCGCTCGACGCCCAAACCTTGAGCACCAATGTCAACTCGCCCACCGGCCTCAATGCCGCCCAAGCCGCTGCCATCGGCAACTGGCCGCTCTTTCTCGGCTACGTCGCCTTTAGCCTCGCGCTCGACGGCCTGCTGCTCGTCACGATGATGTGGCTCTTCAACACGCGCTGGCGGGTTGCGGGCTAATCGATAAACTTCTGCCGCTCGCTATCGCTTCGGCCGATAACCGCGGCCGGGATCGCGGCGGGATTGCTTTTGTTTTCGAGTCGCGTTGCGATTGCCAGCGCCGGTTCCTGGCGGCGTATGGACATAGTTGCCGGCGAACCGCTGGTTGGCGTCCTGCTGTCGGCGCTTCAGCGCTTCTCGCGGCGGCCGGCTGGGGATGAGGCAGTCGCAGCCGTCGCCAATGAGGTCGGTGCGTTTGGCCTGGCGGAGCGCTTCCTGGACTTCGAAGTAGTTTTCCGGCTTAAAAAACTGCATCAAAGCCCGCTGCAGCTTGCGGTCGCGGAGTTGCCGGGAGACATGCACGGGCTTTTTCGTGAACGGATCGATTCCCGTGTAATACATTGCCGTGGCCACATCGAACGGCGCCGGAATGAAGTCCTGCACCTGGTCGGGTCGGTAGCCGTTCTGCTTAAGAAAGACGGCCAGATGGATCATCGCGTCCAGATCGCTGGCCGGATGGCTGGCAATGAAATATGGCACGATGTACTGCTTTTTGCCGGCTTTTTTCGACTCGCGATCGAAGGCTTCGGCGAATTCTTCGAAGTCGTCGTTGGCCGGCTTGCGCATTTTCATCAGCACTTCGGGATCGACATGCTCGGGAGCGACTTTGAGATGGCCGCCGACGTGATGCTGGGCCAGCTCGCGCATGTATTCGGGCGACCGGCGGGCGAGATCCATGCGCAGGCCGCTGGCGACGAGCACTTTTTTGATGCCCGGCACTTCGCGCGCCTCGCGCATCAGCTCGATCAACGGACCGTGATCGGTGCCGAGCAGCTTGCAGATCGTCGGATGAACGCACGATTGCCGCCGGCAAACCGCTTCGACCTCCGGCTGCGTGCATTTCATCTCATACATGTTGGCGGTTGGTCCACCGATGTCGCTGATGGTGCCTTTGAATTTAGGATCGGCAGCCATTTGCTCGATTTCGAGCAGCACCGACTCTTTGCTGCGCGACTGAATCGTGCGGCCCTGATGAGCCGTAATCGAGCAGAACGTGCAGCCGCCGAAACAGCCGCGCATGATCGTGACCGAATCCTTGATCATCTCGAACGCCGGAATTGGCTCGCGATAAGCCGGGTGCGGCTGACGCGTATAAGGCAATGTGTAAACCACATCCATCGCCATCTGCGAAATTGGAAATCGCGGCGGATTGGCCACCACAGCCTGTTTTCCATGCCACTGGACCAATCGCTTGGCGTTATAGGGATTCGTTTCGTTATGAATAATCCGCGTTGCCTCAGCGAAAGTCGGCTTATCGGCACATACATCGTCGTAACTGGGCAATACGAGGGCTTCCTGTGGCGGCGATTCGCTCGCCCCGAGCGCATACGCGACGCCGCGCAAGTCACGCAGGCTTTTGACCGTTTCGCCAGCGGCTAAACGCTGCGCAATTTCCAGAATCGCCTCTTCTCCCATCCCGTAGACCAGCAAATCCGCCTTGCAATCCAGCAAGATCGATTTCCGCACCTTATCCGACCAATAGTCGTAGTGAGCCAGTCGCCGCAGCGAAGCTTCGACGCCACCGGCGATGACGGGCACGCCGGGATAAGCCTCGCGGGCGCGTTGGCAATAGCTCAGCGTCGCCCGATCAGGCCGCAGGCCGATGCGACCGCCGGGCGAGTAGGCGTCCGCGTTGCGGACCTTCTTGTTGGCCGTGTAGTGATTGATCATTGAGTCCATGTTGCCCGCGCTGATTCCGAAGAACAGCCGCGGACGTCCAAACCGCCGCCAATCATCCACTTTTCGCCAATCCGGCTGACTGACAATGCCAACGCGAAACCCAGCCGCCTCCAGCACGCGGCCCAGAATGGCCATGGCAAAACTCGGATGATCGATGTAGGCGTCGCCGGTGACGAAGACAATGTCGAGTTCGTCCCAGCCGCGTTCTGCGGCTTCGTCCATCGACATCGGCAGCGCCGTGGGGTAGGCCTCTGGCCTGCCCTGAAGTTCATTTGGCCGGCCGAAGGCCCGCGCCACGGGGACTCGCAGGGATTCAAGCAGTGTCCCCAGCCGGCCGGCATTGGGGTTGAAGACTGGCAGCGCAGAACTCATGGTTGGCGCTGACCGGAACGACGCTCAGCAGCGCGTTCCGCCTTTCGGAAACTGTAGGGAACGCCCTCTGTGGCGTTCCTTTACAGAAATTGTGATGAGCTAGTTATCCCGCCAAGGAATCCGCAGCCGCTCATTCAGCCACTCGCTCCTGGGGGCGATGAGCTTTTATTCTAGGCGATGATTTCTTATCCGTCACGAGCTACCTGCCGACCTACCCCCGTTTGCCGCCGCTTGGTACAGTCAATTCGAAGGTTTTCGCTCGCTTCCCCAGGAAATCTGCCATATGCGTCGCCGCGTTGTTGTCACCGGTATGGGCTGCATCAATCCGCTCGGCAACGATGTGGAGTCGATGTGGAACGGCGTGAAGGAAGGCCGGTCGGGCGTCGCCCATACGACGATTTTTGACGCCAGCAAATTTCCGACGAAAATCTCCGCCGAGATCAAGAACTGGGACATCACCAAGACCGGTGAAGACGCCCAAACCTGGAAGCACCGCGCGCGGCACACCAAATTCGCCTGTGGCGCGGCGAAGCAAGCAGTAGCCCAGTCGGGAATTCTCGATGCGGGTCTGGAACCGACGCGAATTGGCGTCTACCTCGGCTGCGGTGAAGGGGCCCAGGATTTTACGTCGTTCGCGCAGATGGTCACAGCCGCGCTGAAGCCTGATGGTCTCGATTTGGCCGCGTTTGCGAAGAAGGGACTGGAAATTCTCAATCCCGCGGCTGAGATTGAGCAAGAGCCGAACATGCCTGCGGGCTACGTGGCCGGTCTGTTCAACCTGCAAGGCCCCAACGCGAACTGCCTCACCGCCTGTGCCGCGTCGAGCCAGGCGATTGGGGAAGCGACCGAAATCATTCGCCGCGGCGACGCCGACGCGATGCTCAGTGGCGGCGCTCACAGCATGATTCATCCGTTTGGCGTCACGGGATTTAACTTGCTGACGGCCCTTTCGACGAGCAATGACGAGCCGACGAAGGCCAGCCGGCCGTTCGACCGGCTGCGCGACGGCTTTGTCCTTGGCGAGGGTGGCGCGATGATCGTTCTCGAAGAGCTCGGGCACGCCAAACGCCGCGGCGCGACGATTCTTGCCGAAGTTTTAGGCTACGGCACGACCGCCGATGCTTACCGCATCACCGATATTCACCCCGACGGTCGCGGCGCGATTGCCTGCATGAAAATGGCCATCGCCGACGCCAGGCTCTCACCAGCCGACATTCAATACGTCAATGCTCACGGCACCAGCACGGCAGTCAACGACCGCGTCGAGACGGTCGCTTGCAAGCAAGTCTTCGGCGATCGGGCCTATCAAACACCCGTTTCCAGCACGAAAAGCATGATGGGCCACCTCATCGCCGCCGCGGGCGTCACGGAATCGATCGTTTGCATGCTGGCAATTCGCGACAATGTGTTGCCGCCGACGATCAACTACGAGAATCCCGACCCGGATCTCGATCTCGATTATGTAGCGAACCAGTCCCGGCCGGCGCCAGTCAATTACGCACTTAGCAATTCGTTCGGCTTCGGCGGGCAGAATATCTCGCTCGTCCTCGGACGATTTCGCGCATAATCATGTCGGACCAGCCGTTGACGACCTCCATCGCTTCTTATAGGATCAGCGATTCGCAAAAATTGAAAGCGGTTGGCTAAACGCAGTCCCGAGGTAGTGATTTGCGGGGATTCTGCGCTTCTGGCGGGTTGTCGAAGTGGCCGATGCGCGTGATATTGGCCTTTCTGCCCGCCCAGTGGTCGGGGCCTGGTTTGGTTCCGGTTAACGCAAGCAGAGAACGCGGAGTAGTAACGAAGTGGCAGCGAAAGAGGTAATTCGAATTCGAATGGAGGCGTATGACCACGCCATTCTGGACCAAAGCGCCCAGGAGATCGTGGACACCGCCAAGCGCACGCACAGCGAAGTGCATGGCCCGATTCCGCTGCCGACGCGAGTCGAGCGGTACACGGTGCTGTCGGGTCCGAATATCGATAAGAAGGCGCGGCAGCAGTTCGAGATTCGAACGCACAAGCGCTTGATCGATATTGTGCAGGCGACGGCCAAGACGATCGAGGCTTTGAACAAGCTGAGCCTTCCCGCCGGTGTGGACATCAAGATCAAAGCTTCGACCAGATAAGAACCAACAACCGAATAACCAACAACCAAAAAGAAAGGCAATAGGAAGTCGGAGAATCTAAGAACGAGTGAATCAATGGCCGGCCGCGAGGCGACGTTGGTTCTTTGGTTCTTCGGTTCTTTGAATTTAACCCCAACGGGTTCCTATCGACTGGAAGCGGCGTGGGTAATGCGAGAGCGAGTCTCGCGGTCCCGCGAAGCAGCTAGACCACAGGATTATCGCGATGACCAAGGGAATACTCGGCCGCAAGGTCGGGATGACGCAGATTTATGACGAAGCGGGGCTATGCATCCCCGTTACCGTCGTCGAGGCGGGCCCTTGTCACGTGCTCCAGGTGCGAACGAAGGAGCGCGACGGCTACGACGCAGTGCAGCTCGGCTTTCTCGATAAGCCCAGGCGCCTCGCGGGCCGCAGTGAACGTGGTCATGTTGCCAAGCTCGAAAGCAAGCGATCGAAAAAGCTCTCTACGGCTGGCGTTGCCGCCCCTGATAAGGCTGGTTGTGAGCCGCAGCGGTTCATTCGCGAACTGCGTGGTCCCGCCGGCGAGGCGAAGGTTGGTGGCCAAATTACTGTTGAAGTGCTGGAAGGTGTGAAAGCCGTCGATGTCATGGGCCTGACCAAGGGCCGCGGCTATTCGGGCGCGATGAAGCGGCACAATTTCGCCGGCCAGCGAGCGACGCACGGTGTGAAGAAGGTGCATCGCCACATGGGTGGCACCGGCGCTCTGGCGGCCAACCGCGGTGGCGGTCGCATGAAAAAGGGCAAGTGCATGCCCGGTCAATATGGTCACACCCGCGTGACAATTCGCAATGTTGATGTGGTGAAGATCGACAAAGAAAACAATCTCGTGCTGATCAATGGCTGCGTCCCCGGGCCGAACGGGTCCTACGTGGTTTTGACGGCGACAAACAAGGTCGGTCCGGGTTCGCCCAAGGCAGAGGCCAAGAAGTAGCGGCGCCAAAAAGTAATAACGGCGCCAAAAAGTAATGCAGTGAAGAAATAAGCTTGGATCCAGATATGGTCTCCTTACCAGTTTTCAATAAGAGCGGCGCTGAAGTCGGCAAGTACGACATCGATATCGATGCGCTCGCCCCGAAGATCAATCAGCAATTGCTGCACGACGTCGTCGTCATGTATCAGGCGAGCGCCCGGCAGGGAACGCATCGCACGAAAGATCGCAGCGACGTCGCCGGCACAACCAAGAAAATGTATCGCCAAAAGGGCACTGGTAACGCCCGTGCCGGTTCGCGGCGAGCCCCGCAGCGTCGTGGCGGTTATCACGTATTCGCTCTTCGCCCGCGCGATTACGGTTATCGTCTTCCTCGCAAGGCTGTGCAGGCCGCGACGAGAATGGCGATCGCCCGCAAAGTGCAGTCGCAGGACCTGATTGTGATTGATGAGTTGGCCTTCAGTGTGCCGAAAACGAAGGAAATGGCCGGGATTTTGAAGGCCCTCAAGCTCAGCGGCACGACGACGCTCGTCGCCACCGCCGGCCTCGATCAGAACGTCTTTCGTAGTGCCCGCAATATCGACCAGGTTACCGTTTCGCCCGTCGGCGAGCTCAATGCCCTGGCCATTTTGCAGCCGCGGAAGATGTTGGTCACCAAGGCGGCACTGGATGCGATCAAAGAAAGGGCCAAATCAAAATCCAAATAGCCGGGACCAAGTTTGGTCCCGGAGATCCGGGAGTTGTTGGCTCCTGGCGGTTGGGTTGGGATGGAAATTTCTATGGCCGAAACAATACAAACAACCGAGCAGCCGCGATTGGAAGCCTATCAGGTGATCCTGCGTCCGCTCGTGACCGAAAAAGGGATGCACCGCTCGACGCGCAACAATCAATACGCGTTTGAGGTGCACCTGCAAGCGACGAAGGACGACGTGCGGCGAGCTATCGAAGAGCTGTTCAGCGTCCAGGTCGATAAAGTCCGTACGCAAAACCGCCGCGGCAAGCCGCGGAAGCATAAATTCAAGCAAGGACAAACCAAGGCCTGGAAGAAGGCAGTCGTGACGCTCGATAAAGAGCATCGGATCGACTTCTTCTAAGGAGAGTTGATGACGAGTAGGTGAGTGGTGAGTAGGTAATACAAAATGGGCATTAGGCAATACAATCCGGTAACCGCAGGCCGCCGCGGGGCGAGCGTGAGCGATTTCAAGGATCTGACCAAGGGGTCGGTTCCAGAAAAATCGCTGCTGCGTCCGTTGCGCAAGAAGGGCGGCCGCAACAATCAGGGCCGGATCACCGTTCGCCATCGTGGCGGTGGTCACAAGCAGCAATATCGCGTGATCGATTTCAAGCGCGATAAGGACGGAGTGCCGGCTAAGGTCGCCGCAATTCAATACGATCCGAATCGCAACGCCCGCATCGCCTTGCTCCATTTCGCGGACGGCGAGAAGCGCTACATATTGGCTCCGGAAGGTTTGGCCGTCGGTCAGACGGTCGAGAACGGTCCCGACGCGCCGCCGAATGTCGGGAACTGCATGCCGCTGAGCCGGATGCCGCTCGGCATTTTCGTTCATAGCATCGAATTGCAGCCAGGTCGCGGAGCTCGGCTGTGCCGTTCGGCCGGCTCGAATGCAACCTTGATGGCCCGCGAAGCGGAATGGGCCCAGATCACGCTTCCCAGCGGCGAAATCCGCCGCGTACCCGCCGGCTGTCGCGCCACCATTGGTAAGGTCGGCAACGCGGATGCGATGAACGTCGTGATTGGTAAGGCCGGCCGCAACCGCTGGAAAGGCATTCGGCCCCATGTCCGCGGCACTGCGATGAATCCTATCGACCATCCGCACGGCGGTGGCGAAGGTCGCACTAAGGGCGGTCGGCATCCGGTCAGCCCGACTGGCGTCCTCGCCAAAGGCGGCCGCACCCGCAAGCGCGGCAAATCCTCGAACAAAGCCATCGTCCGTCGTCGCCGGTCGCGCCGCTACGGCACTATTAAATTAGTGTGAGCCAAATTGGTGTAAGGGAATAAAGAAACAACGACATGAGCCGCTCGAGCAAAAAAGGTCCGTTTGTCGATTTCAAGGTGTTCAAGAAGGTCCAGGCTGCGCAGCAGACTGGCTCGAAGGAGCCGATCAAGACCTGGGCTCGGGCCTGCACGATCGTGCCGGAATTTGTCGGTCTGACATTCATGGTCCACAACGGCAAGACGCACTTGAAAGTATTCGTCACGGAAGACATGGTCGGCCATCGCCTCGGCGAATTTGCCCCCACGCGGACCTTCAAGGGTCACGGCGGCAAGGCGAAGAAAGCTGAAGCGGCTGCCGCGGCGCCACCGGGTAAGTAAGGCACAGCGGGGAGCTGTTAGCTTCCGGCTAAGAGTTTTGAGGGTCGGTCAAATGTCATTCAAAGCAACACATCGACACGCTCGGATCAGCGCCCGCAAGGTGCGTCCACTGGCCGATATGATCCGCGGCAAGTTCGCGGACGAGGCGCTGGATATTTTGAAGTATCAGCCGGAGCGCGGGGCGCGAATGCTCGAAAAGGTGCTGCAAAGCGCCATGGGCAATGCCCAGGATCCCGATCAGAACCCCGGCAAGACGATTCGCGTCGAGCAGCTCGTGGTGATCGACGCCCGCGTCGATGGCGGCCCGATGTTCAAGCGGATTCGGCCCGTGTCGCGCGGCATGGCCTACGGCATTCAGCGGCGAATGGCGCACATCAGCGTGACGCTTGAAGATTTTGCGGAGCTGTAATAGCGGAATAAACCTATGGGTCAAAAAGTTCATCCTGTCGGCTTTCGCACCGGAATCATGATTCCGCACAAGAGCCGCTGGTACGCCTCGAAGAAAGAGTTCGCCGGTCTCTTGATGGAGGACTTCAAGATTCGGAAGTTCATCAAGAAGCACCCGAAGAAGAACTATGCGCAGGCGGGGATCGATCGGATCGAGATCGAGCGGACGCGGGACGAGGTGAAAATCGTTCTGTACGTCGCCCGGCCGGGCCTGATCATCGGCAAGAAGGGGCAGGACGTCGAAATCCTACAGGAAGAGCTGCAAAATCTGACCGGCCGCCGAGTGAACCTCAAGATTGAGGAAATCGGTCGGCCGGAAATCATGGCGCAGCTTGTCGCCGAGGACATCGCTCAGCAGCTTTCCAAGCGGTCGAGCTTTCGCCGCACGATCAAGCGGGCGATCGAAACGACGATGGATGCGGGAGCAAAAGGAATCAAAATTCAACTTTCCGGCCGCCTCGGCGGTTCGGAAATGGCACGCTGCGAGAAGGCCACGGCCGGCTCGCTGCCGCTAAGCACGTTGCGGGCGAAGATCGATTACGGCTTCACCGAAGCGTGGACGGCTCAAGGCAATCTTGGCGTGCAGGTGTGGGTCAACCAAGGTTCATACGAGGGAGGTGCCACCGATGGCGCTGATGCCCAAGCGAGTGAGGCACCGAAAAAGCCAAAGAGGACGTATAAAAGGTAAGGCCCAGCGGGGCAACCGCGTTGTCTTCGGCGATTTCGGACTTCAAGCAATGCAAGGTGGGTGGATCAAGGCTCAAACGATCGAGTCGGGGCGTATTGCTGCGCAGCAATATGTCCGCGGCGAAGGCCGCCTGTACATCCGCATGTTTCCGCACAAATCGATCACCGGGAAACCGCTCGAAGTGCGCATGGGAACGGGCAAGGGCGAACCCGAGCATTGGGTCGCCGTTGTGAAGGAAGGTTCGGTTTTGTTTGAGCTCGGCGGCGTGACCGAGCAGCAGGCGAAGATGTGCTTCGCCCGCCTCGCGCACAAGATGCCGGTGCGAGTGCGGATGGTGAAGCGACGGCCGGCGTAGTAATCGTCACTTGTCATCGGTCATTTGTCATTTGAAGACGAATGACAAATGACAAATGACATTCGAGAGAGTTGACGGAAATGAAGACGAATGAACTACGAGAAATGAGCGACGAGCAACTCGGGCTCACGCTCAAAGAAACCGAACACAATTTGTTCCGCCTGCGGATGCAAGCGCAGACCGAGCGGCTGGATGCCCCCAGCGAGCTGCGGCGGCACCGGAAGCTCATCGCCCAGATCAAAACGGTCCAAGGCGAGCGCAGCCGGACCACCGTGGCGGCGAAATAAGAACCAGAACCAAGAACCAAATTCCAAGACAATGCCCAAGCGAATTTTAACGGGAGTGGTGACGCGGGATAAAGCGACGCAGACGCGCCGCGTGGAGGTCCCGCGCCTGGTCAGGCATCCGGTGTACGGCAAGACGATGCGCCGCCGCACCGTCTGCTATGCCCACGACGAAGCGAATGTCTCCAAGACCGGCGACACCGTCGAAATCGAGGAATCGCCGCCCATTTCCAAGCTCAAGCGTTGGACGCTGAAACGCGTCGTCGCCAAGGCCAAGCAAGCGGGCGTGGAGATCGCGGAGGTCGAAGTCACGTCTGAAAAACCGGCCAAAGAATGACCAAGCAACAAGCACCAATAACCAAACAAACTCAAAGCACAAAAGAAACGAAGGTTCCAAACGAAGACGCCGCCAATTCGATCATTTCCAAATTGGTGCTTGTTTGGTTCTTGTGATTTGGTTCTTGGTGCTTCCGCGGAGCGGTAAACATGATTCAACAAGAAACACGCATGGCCGTCGCGGACAACACCGGCGCCAAAGAAGTGATGTGCATCAAAGTCCTCGGCGGCAGCAAGCGCCGCACGGCGGGGATCGGTGACGTCATCATCTGCAGCGTCAAATCGGTCATCGCCGGCAGCGAAATCAAGAAGAAGGCCGTCGTTCGAGCCGTCGTGGTGCGAACGAAGAGTCCGACGCGCCGCAAAGACGGCAGCTACGTAAAATTCGACGCCAACGCCGTTGTGCTCATCGACGCCGAAAACAATCCCCGCGGCACTCGCATTTTCGGCGCCGTCGCCCGCGAGCTCCGCGACCGCAATTTCATGAAGATCGTCAGCCTCGCCAGCGAAGTGGTTTAAGAAGTACGCAGGACTAAGAACGAAAAAGACTGAAGGCCGCAAGCGATGCACATCAAAACCAACGACACCGTCGAAGTCATCACCGGCGATGACAAAGGTCAGCGCGGCAAGGTGCTGGCGATAAACCGCACTCGCGGCCGTCTGGTCGTCGAAGGCGTGAATCGTGTTTACAAGCACGTCCGCCGCAGCCAGAAGAACCCCCAGGGCGGCCGCCTCTCGAAAGAGATGCCCGTCCAAGTCAGCAACGTGCTCCTGTTGTGCAACAAGTGCAACAAGGGAGTGAAGACCGGCGCACGCATGCTGAAAAATGGCACCAAGGAACGCTTCTGCAAGAAATGTGGGGCCGGTCTCGGCGAGGTCGCCCCGGCTAAAGAAAAATAAGCGACCCAAAGCACCAAATTACAAGTATCAAATCACAAACAAATTCAAAAGGCGAATGACCAAATGACGAACGCATTTGACCATTGGGTCATTTGTGCTTGTTTGAGATTTGGTGCTTGATGCTTGAGATTTAGTCCTATGGCCAAAGAACCAAAATCCGACGCAGCCGAGAAGCCCGAAAAGGCTGCCAAAGCGCCGAAAGCCGAAAAGGCTGATAAGCCCGCCAAAGCCCCCAAGACCGAAAAGGGTGAAAAGGCTCCCAAGGGCGAAAAAGGCGACAAGAAAAAGGGCAAAGCGGCCGAGTCCGAAGAAACGGGCCCAGCGCCCTCGCCGCGCCTTCGTGATAAATACTTCCAAACCGTCCTGCCCACGCTGGCCGAAAAGTTCGGTCGCCAGAACAAGCTCTCGCTGCCGCGACTCGACAAGATCGTCGTCAACATGGGCGTCGGCGCCGCAACGCAAGAGAAAAAGCATCTCGAGACGGCTGCTGAGGCCATGAGCCTGATCACCGGTCAGAAGCCGATCATCACCATCGCCCGCAAAGCCATTTCGGCTTTTCGCCTCCGCGAAGGGATGCAGATCGGCTGCAAGGTGACTCTCCGCGGCCGCAAAATGTACGAATTCATGGACCGGCTGATTTCACTGGCCCTGCCTCGCGTTCGCGACTTCCGCGGCATCAGCCGCAAGGCGTTCGACGGCAACGGCAGTTACAGCCTCGGCCTATCGGAACAACTCGTCTTCCCCGAGTTGAATCCCGACAAGTTCACCCGCGTTCAAGGCATGAACATCACGTTCGTGATTAAGAACGCCACGGACGACGAATCCCGCGAACTGCTGACCCAAATGGGAATGCCGTTCCAGACCGAAGAAGTCAAGACACCGAAAAAATAGTAACCGAGGTCCGTAGTCGGTTGTCCGTGGTCAGTTGCTAATGACCGTCAACGGACAACTGGCCACGGACAACCGACGAGAGAGACAATTGTGGCTAGTAAATCGAAAATGGCGAAGTCGAAGCTTTCGCCGAAATTTACGACGCGACTCAAGCGCCGCTGCACGATGTGTGGCCGGCCGCGGGCCGTCTATCGCAAGTTCGGTATCTGCCGAATTTGTTTTCGCAAGCTCGCGGACCAAGGGCTGATCCCCGGCGTTCGCAAGGCTAGCTGGTAAACGCGCCAGTTGGTAAGGAACCAACGCAGAATAGTTGATATGGACCGAACTGTTACGGGACTAGTTTGAACGGGATAAGCGCCGAATATGCTCACTGATCCAATCGCCGACATGCTGACCCGCATTCGCAACGCCATCGGGGTGAAGCGGCCGCATGTCGATGTTCCCTCGTCGAAGCTCAAGCGCGGTCTGGCCGAAGTGCTCAAGCGCGAAGGCTATATCTGGGACTGGCAGGAAGTCGAAGGCGACCCCATCAGCCAGTTGCGTCTCGAGCTGAAGTATGGCGCCAACGGTGAAGAAGTCATTCAGCACATCAAACGGATCAGCACTCCTGGCCGTCGTGTCTACAAGAAGGCCAAAGAAATGCGACCCATCCTGGGCGGCATGGGGATCACGATTGTCAGCACGTCCAGCGGTATTTACAGCGACCGCGAAGCCCGCCAAAAGAACATCGGCGGCGAAGTGTTGTGTGAGATTTACTAAAGGAAAAAATCAAAGAATCGAAGAACCAAGAACCAAAAGTCAACCAAATCGCTTGGTTCTTGGTCCTTGGGTTCTTGGAGCTTAGTGAGTTATGTCCCGCCTCGGAAAAAAACCGCTTCCCGTTCCCGCGAATGTCAAGTTCTCCGTGAATGGCCGCACCGTCAACGTTGAAGGTCCCAAGGGCAAGCTCCAATGGGAGCATCGCCGCGAGGTCGCAGTCAAGTTCGACGAGGCGAAAAAGCAAGTCGCCGTCGATCGGCTGAACGACGAGCGCCCGGCTCGTGCTTTCCAGGGCCTGACCTGGGCCCTCGTCAAGAATATGATCGAAGGCGCCGCCAACGGCTATGAAAAGAAGCTGGAGATCGTCGGCGTCGGTTATCAGGCGACCATGAAGGGCAAATCGATCTCCCTCCGCGTCGGCCTGGCCAACGAGCTCGTTCGCGAAATCCCGGCCGGGCTCACCGTCACTTGCCCCGACAATACCCACATCGTCATTCAAGGCGCGAACAAGCAGCAAGTCGGCCAATTCGCCGCCGAGCTGCGTTCGCTTCGCAAGCCCGAGCCCTACAAAGGCAAGGGCGTCCGTTACCAAAACGAATACGTCAAGATCAAGCCGGGTAAAGCGGCTACGAAATAACGCCAGAAAAAATATCGAAAGTTTGCTGTGGATTGTCTTATTTCGGATGGTCCCTAGGCAGCAAGGACTTTAAATCATGAACAAAAGCAAATACCTCGGCGGTCAACGCGAACGTCGCCGCTTCCGGGTCCGCAAAAGCATTCGCGGCTCAGCTGACCGCCCTCGACTGTGCGTTTTTCGCAGTCATCGCAATCTGGCCTGCCAGATTATCGACGACCACAGCGGCAAGACGCTGCTTTCCGTCGGCACCAAGGACAAAGACGTCCGCGAGAGCGTTGCCTACGGCGGAAACAAAAACGCCGCCCAGGCAATCGGCAAGCTGCTCGCCGAGCGGGCCATCGCCGCCGGCATCAAGCAGGTCGCCTTCGACCGCGGCCATTACAGATATCATGGCCGCGTCGCCGCCCTGGCCGACGCCGCCCGCGAAGCAGGTTTAAGCTTTTAATAGAACAAAGTGAGCTATGGCAGCTGAAACACGAGGCGAATACATCGACAAGACGGTCCAGATCAAGCGGTGCGCCGCAGTGGTCAAGGGCGGCCGCCGGTTTAGCTTTGCGGCACTCGTCGTCGTCGGCGACGGCAAGGGCAAAGTCGGCTGGGGCTATGGCAAGGCCAACGAAGTGCCCCCCGCTGTCGAAAAGGCCCAGAAGCAGGCCAGCCGCAACATGGTTTCGATCCCGCTCGTCGGCGCCGATACGATCCCGCACTATTCGCGATCCAAGTACGGTTCAGCCGACGTGATGCTGATGCCCGCCGACGCGGGCACCGGAGTCATCGCCGGTTCTGCAGTCCGGGCCGTCTGCGAAGCCGCTGGAATCAAGAACGTCATCACCAAGAGCTTCAACACCGGCAACGCGATCACCGTCGTCAAAGCCACGATCGACGCCCTCAAGAAAATGCGAACCCAGCAAGACGTCGAGCGCCTCCGCGGCGTCACGCTCACTGCATGATTCGCGCGTAGGGTGGGCTCTGCCCACCAATGGAAACAAACGATTAGGGAGGTGGGCATAGCCCACCCTACAATGAGCCTCCACGAAATCAACAAAGGCGTTCATAAGCACAAGCGGCCCAACCGCCTCGGCCGCGGCATCGGCAGCGGCCAGGGCAAAACCGCCGGCCGCGGCCATAAGGGCCAATTCGCCCGCGCCGGCTGGAAGGCGCTGCCCATTTTTCAAGGCGGCGGCTCGCCCCTTGTCCGCCGCGTGCCCAAACGCGGCTTCACGAACGCCTGGGCCCTCACCGTCGCCGAAATCAACGTCGGCGACCTCGAAGAGCTATTCAAAGCCGGTGAAACCATCACTCCCGATTCGCTCCGCGAAGCTGGCATCCTCAAAAAGCAATTTGACTTGCTCAAAGTGCTCGGCGACGGCGAGTTGACCAAGAAGCTCAGTGTCTCCGCCCACCGCTTCAGCGCCTCGGCCAAGGAAAAGATCGAAAAAGCGGGCGGCACGGCCACCGTCGTCCCCGGTCGCACCTCCGTCGCCGCCAAAAAGCGGGCCAAGAAGAAGGCCGCCACAACGAAAAAGTAGTGCCGCGAAGAAGTAGGTTTTGACGCTGTAGGGAACGCCCTCCGTGGCGTTCCCTGAATTGCAGATAAACCGGCCGATTGCGGAACGGCACAGAGGCCGTTCCCAGGGATTATCCTCAAACGCACCCCAAAACCCGCATAGTCCCGCTTGGGCGGTTTTGGTAATCTGGCGCTGGTAGCTGCTAGACTTTAACGTCCGCTTAATGAAACACCTTTTCGCTCCTTGAATCACGGTCTTACGGACGGGCCTTTCAGAATTTAGGATTGCGGACTTATGTGGGAAAAATTCCGGGCGATCTTCACGATTCCTGAACTTCGCCAAAAAATCTTCTTCACGCTGGTCCTGTTGGCCGTCTTCCGCGTCGGCTATCAGATTCCGCTGCCGGTGGTCGATCAAACGGCCGTTCGCAAGCTGGAAAAGCAGGGCGGCATTTTCAGCATGCTGGAGACCGTTTCGCAGCTCAGCGCTGCCGATCTTCGCCGCATTACGATCTTCGGCCTCGGCATCATGCCCTATATCTCGGCCTCGATCATCTTGCAGCTCCTCGGCAGCGTCTATAAGCCGCTGGAGGATCTGCGGAAGGAGGGCGAAACGGGGCGTAAGAAAATCAACGAATACACGCGCTACCTCACCGTGGTGATGTGCGTCATCCAGGGCTGGATCTACCTCAGCAGCATGTCAGCGCCTACGGGCAATGTTTCGCGCATTGCGCCGGAGTTTCAAACCGCCAGCGGCCATCTGCACCCGATGTGGTTTATTACCACGCTCACGATGATGAGCGCCGGCACGATGTTCGTGATGTGGCTCGGCGAGCAAATCGACGAATTCGGCATCGGCAACGGCATCAGCCTGCTCATCATGGCCGGCATTCTGGCACAAATGCCGCAAGCGATGCTGGAACTGATCAAAGACATCAACGACGCCCACTGGCAACTTGGCGGCGGTCAAAACATGGGTGTCGAGCACCTCATCATCCTGATCGTTCTGTTTGTGGTTGTTGTAGCCGGCGTCGTGTTCATGCAGCTCGGCCAGCGGCAAATCCCCACGCAAAGCGCCAAGCACGTTCGCGGCCGCCGTGTCTATGGCGGCAACCGCCAATACCTGCCGCTCCGCTTGAACCAATCCGGCGTGATGCCGATCATCTTCGCCAGCAGCTTGCTGATGCTCCCCTCGCTGATCTTCAGCGGCCTCGTCGGCATGATTGGCTCCGTCAGCCCCGGCACGGCGTCGCAGTGGTGGGCTGTGCAGCTCGGCAACCTCGCTGGCGTTTTCACCCGTGGCAGCTCCCTCACCTATAACCTGTGCTATATCGCCCTGATCTACTTCTTCAGTTATTTCTGGATGGCGATCACGTTCAATCCGAAGGAAATCTCGGAGAACCTCAAGGACTTCGGCACCTTCATCCCCGGCTATCGTCCCGGTCGCCGCACCGCCGAATATCTCGAGAAGGTCATGGTCCGCATCACCTACGTCGGTGCGGCGTTTTTGGCCATTGTTGCGATCGTGCCGACGGTCATTTCCGGCTTGATGCACGTGAAGCCGAACATCGCCAGTTTTTATGGCGGCACCGGCCTGTTGATTGCAGTCAGCGTGGCATTTGATCTAATTCAAAAGATCGACAGCCACCTGGTGATGCGGGATTACCGGGGACTTTTGGAGCCCTAGCAGGCCTGAAGCAGGTGCGTGGTGAGTAGTGGTGCCGCAACCCAGTTGCCGCTCGATACAAGCCGCTCCTCTCGTCAATCGCCGAATGGTCAAGCGCCGAGACGCGCCATGCTCATCGTTTTTATCGGTCCGCCAGGCTCCGGCAAAGGCACGCAATCGAAGCGGCTGCTCGACTATTTGCACATCGGCCATCTTTCGACGGGCGACATCCTCCGCGAAGCCAAAGCCGCCGGCACGCCGCTCGGCAAGCTCGCCGCCGAGTACATGGATCAGGGCCGCCTCGTCCCCGATAACCTCGTTCTCGAGATGGTTGCCGAAAAGCTGAGTGACTCGCGGTTTAAAGCTGGCTGCATGTTCGACGGCTTCCCGCGGACACTCGCTCAAGCCCGCTCGCTCGACGAAATGCTCGCGAAGCGCGGCACGCCCCTCGAGCTCGCGCTGGAGCTACGGGCCGACAAAGACGAACTCGTCACGCGAATGCTCAAACGCGCCACCGCCGAAGGCCGTGCCGACGATAACCTCCAAACCATCGCCCACCGCTTTGAAGTCTATCGCCAGCAAACCACGCCGCTGCTCGACTACTACCGCTTCAAAGGCATCCTCTCCGTCATCGACGCCATGGGGATCCCCGACGACGTCTTCAATCGCATCAAAATTGCCATCGATAAGCGCCGCAAAGTGTAATCGCTGCCCGAAATTCTTAGCGACCCGCTATGCTGGTGATGTGATCCTCCTCCGGCTTCTTGGTTCTTGATTTTTGGTTCTTGGTTCTTTTGATCGGGTGCTTGGTCCGGTGCCGCGCCGCAACATCACCATCCTGCTCGTCGCCCTGGCTTTCTCCTGGCTCTGCTACCAGCGGGCGACGCGCAATCGCTACGCGGCCACGCTGGCCGAGGCGATGAACATCGTCGAAACGAATTACATCAACGACGTCGAGCCCCGCGTGCTCTTCGAAGGGGCCATGGACGGCATGATCGGCAAGCTCGACCCCTACTCCGGCTACACGAGCCCTGAGGAATACAGCCAGTTCCAGCAGCAGCTGGAAGGCGAATTCGTCGGCATCGGCATCGTCGTCGATCACGACACCGAAAACGGCCGCTTGCTCGTCGCCGAAGCGCTGATTGGAAAGCCGGCGTACCTGGCCGGAATTCGCCAGGGGGATGCCATCATCGCCATCGACGACACCCAGACTAAGTCGATCGACCTCCGCGACGCAGTCGGCATGATCCGCGGCAAGGAAGGTACGAGCGTCAACCTCCGCATTCTCAAAAACGGTCAAGGTGAACCGGTCGAATACACGCTCGATCGCGCGACGATTCCGCTGGAAACGATTCTTGGTGACGCCCGCGATTCGACCGGCAAGTGGGTCTATCGCCTCGCCGATCACCCCCGCATTGGCTACATCCGCATCTTCGACAACTTTGGCGAGCGCACGAGCGAAGAGTTCGAGGGCGCACTGGCTTCATTTCGGCAGCCGGGTCAGGAGATCGACGGCCTCATTCTGGATCTCCGCTACAACCGCGGCGGACTCTTGGAAGCAGCCCGCGACGTGTGTGACATGCTGCTCGACCAAGGCACAATCGTGACCACCCGCGGCCGGCACGATGTGCTCGTCAAGGAATATGTGGCCGAGCCGGGCGTCGAGTTACCGAACGACGTGCCCATTGTGGTTTTAGTCGATCGATTGAGCGCCAGCGCCAGCGAAATCGTGGCCGCCGCGCTGCAAGACAACAAACGCGCCGTTGTCGCCGGCCAGCGCACCTGGGGCAAAGGCACCGTGCAGCACGTCATCAAGCTCGAAGGCGGCAAAAGCGCCTTGCGCCTGACGATCGGCAGTTATCATCGGCCCAGCGGCAAGGAAATTCACAAATGGAAAGGAGCCCAAGACAGCGACGAATGGGGTGTTCGGCCTGATCCGGGTCTGGAATCGCTCGTTTCCAATCAAACCAGCGAACTGATTATCCTCGCCCGCCGCAAACGTGACTATCTCCGCTGGGACGACCTCACCATTTCATCAGCCGGGACCAAACTTGGTCCCGGAGACGCTTCAGCAGCGACTCCTTCGGCAACTGACTCTCCCCCAACACCCATCGCCGAACCCGATGACGCGGCGACAACCACTGCGTCCGAAGCTCAAGCCGCCACCGCCGCCAGGCAAGACCCCGCCACGATCGACCCGCAACTCCGCACCGCGCTGAACTACCTCGAAAACCTTTAGGGTGGGACAAGATCGCGCAGCGAGCGCCGGGCCACCAAGCGCTGACCCACGCCGAGCTTACTTCACCAAATTCGGCGCAAAGCAGAACACCGGAATTAGCAGCGACGCAAATCCAATCGCCGTCCGCAACCATCCTACCGGCACCGTGTCATCTCGCGTCGGCGGATGGTCGGTGCCCATCAGCATTACAAGCAGTGCCATCAGCACCCACGGCGGAAATGATCGATAGACTGTGGCCTCGACAGTCATATAGATAAACACGGCGAGCATGAAAGCCCGCGCGAGCCAGTGAGCACCGCGGCCAAAGAGGGCGTAGGTAATGTGTCCGCCGTCAAGCTGGCTCACCGGCAGCATATTCAGACCGGTGATCAACATTCCGACCCAACCGGCCATAAAAAATGGATTGAGCTGATTCAGGGCAATGTACTGAATGTCTTTGGCGGCTGGATGCAGAACACTCAGCAGCCACCGCACCGCTAAGGGCAATCCAAATCCATGCCCCTCGGGCGCAATGCTCAGGTCAAGCTGCGATGCTCCGATCCACATGATGGGTATCGCGACGACGAGCCCCGCCACAGGCCCCGCCAGGCCAATGTCGAATATCTGTTTCCGATTCGCCTGAGAACCGCCCATCACAATGACGGCGCCCATTGTCCCAATCGGCGAAACCGGGAATGGGACAAACAGCGGCAAACTGGCCCGCACTCCGTACACCAGCGTCATTACAAAATGGCCCATTTCATGACAGAGCAGAATCGACAGCACGCAGCCCATATAAATCAGGCCGTCCCGCCAATGCTCCATCACTGCCAGCCGCGCCGGAAGCTGAAAATAAGGGCCGCTGAACCCACGAGCGAACACTAATTCGCCCGGCATCCACCCCGTTGCTCCCGCAAAAAACGTCGAACCGCATGTCAGCAAAAACAAAACCAACGGCAGTCCCAATCGCCGTTGAAAAACCGGTCGCGGCGGCTGCCAACCGTCAGCCATCTCCGCCTGCACGATTTCCGACTCGGGCGCTTGCCCGATGGCATGCTCTGGCGCGCTAACCAACTCCTGTGGCGTCGATTTCAAGTCTGTCGATTCAAATTCAGCCACTGGCAGCCGCGCTTCTAAAAGGAAACAGTCCTTGTCAGGTTACTCCCATTTTACGCAAGTGCCTCGGAACGGCGAGGGCGGCGCAGGCCCGATAATTGTCGGTCGAAGCGTTGCGCTAGGCGGTCCGCTCGTCGAAGAACTTACGCCGCCCGGCGTTGCTGTTCGCGGCGGGCCAGCTTTTTGAGGCGGCGGCGCTCGGATTTGGAGAGATTGGAGTCCCCGTAATTGTCGTCGTCTTCCTCGTCGTCGTAGCCGTCGGGCGAGGTGAGATTGTTCTTCGAGATCGTAACGCCAGATTTAGCGGCCATGGAGTTTGGGGCCGCGGTAGACTGATACGACGAACTGGCCCTCGGTGGCGCGTCGCCTTGGTGTGGGTTAGTTGTCGTCGGCTGAGGCGTGGCGGCCGATCGCTGTTTGGACTCGGCTTTGACAACCTTAAGCTTCGATCGTTTCGATTTGTTGCCCTTGCGATCGGTATCGATATGCACTTTGAGGCGGCCGGAGGCATCGAGGAGCACATGGCGGGCGTAGAAGCCGACAGCGGCCAGCAGCGAAAAGTGGGCTAGAAGCGTCAGCGTCGATTCGAGCGTGCCGCTGATCAGGTTGGCGGGGGCTTGAATGATTTCGAGTTCGAGCAGAGCGGCGTCGCAGTAAAGGAAACCGGCGACGAGCAGGGCGGTGAGACTGAGGCGCGAATTCCAGAGTTCGAAAACGAGCCGCATGCCGAGCGCTCCAAATACTAGGCCATATACGACAATCCAGGTGAGCATTGAGGCGGCCGTGACCGAAGTCGTGACGACTTGCTGGCCGGTAACGAGGTTCAGTGCCAACCCAATGGCGCTGTGGATTCCGGTCGCGGCGTCGAGGCTGAGCCAGGTCAGCGCCGCGGCGGTCCACAGCCAGATGCGATAACGGCCGCGATAGTCGTCGATGCGATGGGCTCGGATGCTGAACACCACGATGGCCAGTGCGGCTGCTGCGGCGAGCATTGCGGACGAATACCAGGCGGCAAGGCTACCCCGGCAGTCGGCATTCAGCGGCGCGAGCAGTTCCGAGCCGGCAATCGCCGGCAATGAAACGGCGTGAACGTGAATGGCTTCGATCGCCGCAATGCCCGTGAGGCCGGCGAGCATGAGGACGACGACCCACAGAGGCCGGACCGGAAGCAGGTCCGTCACTTTGGGTTGTCGCTGGCTGAGAACGGCTTCGTGATAGGCGCGGACGGGGCCTTTGGCGGAGCCGGCGGCTTGTGCGTCGGCGTCGCCATCGGCAGGGGCAGCGATCTCATCCATGAGAACGCGCCGCCGGCGCTCATCAAGCGGACCGCTGCGTCGAAATTCCATTTTCGTCGCGGGGGGGGCGCGAGGGGAGAGCGAATGCGGCGGCAAACGAAGCCGCCTGTGGAGTCATTCGGCAGGCGAGTGCAACGAACTGCACTTCGCCGAATCTTGAGCCTGGCTGCGGATTAAAGCAGACCCTTCAGAGCCGTGATGGCGGAGTCGTAATTGGGTTCGCTGGCGACTTCTTTTACCGTTTCGGCATAAACTACCTTGCCGTTCGCGTCGAGCACGAACACACCGCGTGCTAGCAGCCCCAGCTCTTCGATCTCCATACCGAAATTCTTGCCAAAGGTGTGATCCTTGTAGTCGCTGCCGACCTTCATGTTCTTAATGCTCTCAGCGCCGCAAAAGCGGTTCATCGCAAACGGCAGATCGCGGCTGACGGTCACAGCATTGACGCGATCGCCCAGGGCGGACAGCTGATCGTTGAATTTCTTCGTCTGCGTCTGGCAAACGGGCGTATCGAGCGACGGCACGACGCTAATGAACGAGGGCTTGCCCTTGAGGTCGCTAAGCTTGATCGGCTTCAGGCCGCCTTCGAAGTAATAGACGGTGAAATCCGGGGCTGACTGGCCAGTCTTAACCTCCTGGCCGGCGAGAGTGAGCGGGGTTCCCTTGAACGTGACAGCGCCTGCGCGGGACATGGTTGTTTCCTTGAAAAAGTGAGAGAAATGTGCGGCTGGTGTGCGATTTTTGAGCCCTAGTCGCCCTCAAGTATTGTGCTGTGCCGCGCCCCGCACAAGGGGCCGAACCGCCGAGCGGAACCCGGGCGACATGCTGTCACTTTCGCGACATGCTGTCGCCAGAATCGGCAATTTCGTCTTTTTGGAAAGCCGCTCCTTGCGGTCTAATCAGTTGGGCTTATCATCACAATCAGAGATGGAAACATCGGCACTCTCTCGGCCGAGAAGGCATTGGAGGCGGGAATGTTGCTAGATTTAGCACCAGAATGGGCGACAGAGATTGAACGCGGGCCCGATTGGCTATTCATCAAGCTGATGCCACCGCACCACGGCGACGCGGACGAGATTCCGTTGGCCGAAACGCTCTGGCAAAAAATGGAACAGGCGTTTTGTTACCGCGCTGTGATCGAACTCGATGAAGTCGGCTATTTGCGAAGCTGGATGATTGGCGAACTCGTGAAGCTGCACAAGCGCGTCATGACGCACGGCGGGATGTTGCGGCTGTCAGGCGTTTCGCGCGAAGCGGAAACCGTGCTGCGAATCTGCCGCCTCGCTGATCGCTTCCCGGCATATCGCAGTCGCACCGAAGCCGTGATGGGCCAACGGCCGCCGCAGGCGAAGTGAACACTAACCCGAAGCGTCAGCGAGGGACGTTTTCGCTGGCGTTCACCAACGGGAAGTCCCTCACTTACGTTTCGGGTTGCGGTGGTGTTCTAACCGCGCGATTCCTGCCGCGCCGATGAAGCCGGCATCGGAGCCGAGCATCGCAAAATCAATCACGGTCCGCTGCGCTGGGATAGGAAACGCCCGCTTCCGCACGATCGTACGAATCTGCTCGATGAAGCGGCGGCCGACAGAGTCGTCGTGTCCGCCGAAATTCATCGCCCCGCCAAGGATCACCGCCCCGGGATCGATCGTGTGCATCAGCGTCACGATCCCCAGGCCGAGCCACGTGGCCAGCTCCATAATGACCTCGAACGACAACGAATCGCCGCGATCAGCTTCTTCGGCAATCATGAGAGCTGTGAGCTGCGAGGTTTCACCAATGCGGTGTGTCAGACTTGTTACTCGCCCTTGGGCGATCAACTCATGCGCCCGCGCGACGAGTGCCGTTGCGCTGCAATAAGCCTCGAGATGGCCGGGTTGCCCGCAACCGCACATCCGCGCCGACGGTGTGTTATCGACAATAATGTGGCCGCATTCGCTGCCGTGGCTGTGTTCGCCGTCGATCGACAAATCGCCAATGATGATGCCGCCGCCGACGCCGGTACCGAGCGTAAGCAGCACGATGCTGTGATACTGTTTTCCGCTGCCGACCCAGAACTCGCCATAGGACGCGGCGTTGGCGTCGTTGGCGAACGACACGGGCAGGCCAAACGCCTCGGCCACGCAATCGCGAATCGGAAAATAGTGCCAATGCGGCAGATTATGCGGCTCCAAAAACATGCCGCGAGGAATATCCATTGTGCCCGGCACGCACAAGCCGACAGCGGCAAGATCGGTGATAGTAAGGCCGAGCGACTTCAGCAGCCCATCGACCGCTACCCGCGCTCGCTTCACCGCATCGCGCGGCCCGCGGTCTTCTTCCGTCACGATCTTCGTATGAGCCACCGGCCGGCCCAGTTCATCGACCACGCCCAGCTTGATATTCGTGCCGCCGACGTCGAAGCCGAGGAATAAAGGCCGCTGGGCGGAGGCGAGGTCGATGAACGCGGGATCACTGGGCATGATGGTCGAATATACGGGCAAAAACCAGAATCGGACACCGCGGACGACGCTAACCCAGCGAATGGACTGTCGCGCGGAGCAATCTCGCTAACTGACCAGTCAGCATAATCGGTACCAGCGTCGTTTTAGCAGCCTGCGCCGCTAGTCAATCGCCAAATCAAGCTACCTCGATGTCCGCTACAAACCTAGAATTCCCTACCACTCCGCGCTCATTCCACTCACCCCTTAACACGCATGTGCGGTATCGTCGGTTACGTCGGCAGCCGGAAGGCAGAACAATTCCTGCTCGAAGGCCTCCGGCGGCTCGAATATCGCGGCTACGACAGCGCGGGAATCGCGACGCTTTCAGCCGACGGCGATTTTAACGTCGCCAAAGCCGTCGGCCGGATCGACGCGCTGGCCGAACGCGTTGCGGCGTTTCCATTGCCTGGCACAACGGGCATCGGCCACACCCGCTGGGCAACCCACGGCGCGCCGAGTGAAGCGAACGCCCATCCGCATTTCGGCGGTGCGACTGATTCACCCGTACTAGCTCTCGCGCATAACGGCGTCATCGAAAACTATCTATCGCTCAAAGAAAAACTGCTCGACGAAGGCTGCACATTCAGCTCCTCGACCGACACCGAGGTCATCGCTCATCAAATTGCGAGAAGTCTGGCGAAAATGGGAGCTCGCCAGAGTGAGTTTCCAGCGGATGAGCCGTTCGCACTACTGCGCGCCGCCGTCGAACATGCCTTGGCCAAGCTCCGCGGCACGTATGGCTTGGTGATTCTGTTCCGCGACTATCCCGGTTTGATCGTCGCGGCGCGGCAGGGCAGCCCGCTGGTCGTCGGCGTCGGCCCCGGCGAGCATGGCACTGGCGAGCATTTTGTCGCCAGCGACGCTTCGCCGCTTGCCGGCCACGCCGAAAAAATCGTTTACTTGGCCGATCATCAGATCGCATTCATCACCGCCGACTCTCTGGAGGTATCACACCGCGAGCACGGCCGGATCGAGCACCTGGTACACGACCTGACGATCGAAGAAACCGACGTTGATCTGTCCGGCTTTCCGCATTACATGCTCAAGGAGATTTACGAGCAGCCTGAAGCGATCGAAAACGCGCTCCGCGGCCGCTTGAACGACGAAGATGGCACGGCCAAATTCGGCGGCCTCAATCTCACGCCGCAGCAACTGCGCGGCATCAACCGCATCATTCTCACCGCCTGCGGCACGAGTTGGCATGCGGCCCTCGTCGGCGAGTACTTGATCGAAGAGTTGGCCCGCATCCCGGTCGAAGTCGAGTACGCCAGCGAGCTCCGGTATCGCAATCCGCCGCTCGATTCGGGCACGCTGCTGTTCGCGATCACGCAAAGCGGCGAAACGGCCGACACGCTTGCCGCCCTCCGCGAAATGAAACGCAAAGGCCATCCCACGCTCGCGATCTGCAACGTTGTCGGCAGCACGATCGCCCAGGAAGCCGATGGCGGCGTCTATCTGCATGCCGGGCCTGAAATCGGCGTCGCTTCGACCAAAGCCTACACATCGCAGGTTGCCGTGCTGACAATGCTCGCCCTCTTCTTCGGCCGCCTGCGACATTTGAGCTTCGAATCCGGCAAGCGCATGATCGGTGAGCTGCGCGGATTGCCGGGCCTCATGCGGCAGACGCTGGAACTAAACTCGGCCGTCAAAAAAATCGCCGCCAAATACGGTGATGCCTCGAACGTTTTGTATTTAGGCCGGCAATTCAATTTTCCCACGGCCCTCGAAGGCGCGCTCAAGCTCAAAGAAATCAGTTACATCCACGCCGAAGGCTACCCAGCCGCCGAAATGAAGCACGGGCCGATTGCCCTCGTCGATGAAAATACCCCCAGCGTTTTCATCATGCCGCAGGGTTCGGTCTATGACAAAGTCATGTCCAACCTGGAAGAGATCAAAGCCCGCGGCGGCCCCGTCATCGCCATCGCCCCCGAAGGCGATCCGCACATCAGCCGCCTCGCCGACGACGTGATCTACGTGCCCCGAGTCGAAGAGCGTCTCTCGCCACTCATCAATATCATCCCGCTCCAGCTACTCGCCTACCACATCGCCATCCTCCGCGGCTGCGATGTCGATAAACCCCGAAACCTGGCCAAAAGCGTGACCGTCGAATAGCCTGTCGGTCACGCTAATCTTTTAGCCGGGAACAAACTCGGTCCCGGAATTCCGCGAGTGGATACGGAATTCACAGCGCACCGGGAGCATATTTGCTCCCGGCAGACGGGTGGCCGCGACGGGTACCTAGTACTCAGTACTCTGTACTTAGTACCATGTTCTTCTGGAACACGATCCCGCCTCTCTCGGAGCCCACCTCATGACGTTGCCTCGACTATTGGCCATCCTCGCGCTGTTCACATTCGCCGCGCACGTCGCGGCTCAAGAAAAAACCAGCGCCGACAAGAACAACACGCCGCCTACCGGCTTCAAAGCCCTCTTCAACGGCAAAGACCTCACCGGCTGGAAAGGACTCCCGCTAAAGGAAAACACGAGCCAAAAGAACAAGGCCGCACGCCCGTTCATCCCGCTGACAATGCCCGAACGGTTGAAAGCGACGCCCGACGAGCTGGCCGCGGCCCAAAAACGCGCCGACGAATCGGCCCACCAGCACTGGAAAATCGAAAACGGCGAAATCGTGTTCGACGGCAAAGGCGAAAACCTCTGCACCGAAAAAGACTACGGCAACTTCGAGCTCTACGTCGATTGGAAGATCAAAGAAATCGGTGATAGCGGCATTTACGTTCGCGGCACTCCCCAAATCCAAATCTGGGACCCGTTCACCAATCCCAAAATCGGCATGGGCGAGCAGTGGGGTTCCGGCGGCATTTACAACAACCAGGTCAACCCCAAAGAGCCGCTTGTAATGGCCGACAACCCCATCGGCGCGTGGAATACGTTCTGGATCAAAATGATCGGCGACAAAATCACCGTGAAGCTCAACGGCAGTACGGTCGTCGATTTCGTCACGATGGAAAACTACTGGGAGCGCGACAAGCCGCTCTATTCCAAAGGCACGATCGAGCTCCAGAACCACGGCAATACTTTGTGGTTCCGAAACATCTATATTAAAGAGTTGCCCGACCAACCGGGCTCCCGCGCCGGCTCACAGTAGCATGGACTGTGCCCGCCACCGCCTAAAAAACACTTCGCCTTACTAAAGGATTGACCCCATGACCACGTTCTATTCGACACTGCTGCTAACGGGCCTCCTTGCTGTCATCGCCAATTCCGCCCTCGCCGAAGACTCCGCCTCGAGCCCGCTCGGCTTCAAGATGAAATCGATCACAGGCCAGGACGTGGACCTCTCCGATTACAAAGGCAAAGTCGTCCTGATGGTCAACGTCGCCAGCAAATGTGGCTACACGCCCCAGTACGAAGGCCTCGAGAGTCTATACGAAAAATACCAGGACAAAGGCTTCGCCGTCCTCGGCTTTCCTTGCAACCAGTTCCTTTGGCAAGAGCCCGGCAGCGACGCCCAAATTGCCGACTTCTGCTCAAAGACTTACCACGTAAAATTCCCCATGTTCTCCAAAATCGACGTCAACGGCAAAGCCGCCGCGCCGCTCTACCAATACCTGACCGCGCTCGACACCAAGCCCGCCAAGAAGGGCAAAATCTCCTGGAACTTCGAGAAATTCGTGATCGGCAAAGACGGCCAGGTCGTCGCCCGGTTTGCACCTGGGACCGAACCAGATTCCAAGGAAATCGTA
>DASXLL010000328.1:0-52387 GCA_036496265.1 Pirellulaceae bacterium
GTCCAGCTCCACAGCGACTAGCCGAAACTTGCGGCGAATCCGCGCCTCCACTTGCGCCTCTTGCATGCGCAAGTCATCGCACGTTCCGCTCAAATCACCAATGCCAATTTGTAAAGGTTATTTCTTCGCCCTGCCTTAGTGTACAATTTTCCGATGCGTCGCGCATGTCCGACACACCGTTGTGTGCCAGCAATTGACACGGCATCATGGAATCTGAACGCTGTTATCTTTCATTGAGCTAGCCACCAAACCCCACCATGTTGAAGCGATCGCTCGTTGCCGCCTGCCTATCCGTTTCTCTCTTTGCCGGCTGCGACCTGAGTGGCGAATACGACAAAAAGGTGCAGACTTCGCTGCAATCCGCCGGCCAGCGGGCGGTCTTCGACTTGAATTTGCATTCTACCTTCACCGAAGTCGTCGATTCGGCGAAGCAAAACGTCGGCGTGAAGTTGCGTCTGCCGAAGGTTTTTGATGCGAACAGCAAGGCATTAGCGCCGGACAAGTCCCCCATCAAGTTGCCCGGCCTGGCGTACGTTTTGGAGCGGCAACTCGACGACGACAGCGGGAAATTTCTGCCGGCTTATGTAGTTTTTGCCGTCGTGCCGAAAACGGAAACCAAAGCCGACGCCCTGCAAAACACACTCCTGCAGACGGCCAAAACGATAGCCCTTAGCGCTGCCTGGAGCGACGTGAACTTGCCGACGCCGACGGGTCAGTCGCTCGCACTGAAGCGACTCCGCGCTGAAGGCAAGTTGCCTGCCGGGAAGAAGGCCGCCCCAACAGAAACTCACAATGACATTTATTTGATTGACGCAGGCGCCAACAATGTCGTCATTGCGTGGGTGATGCCCAAGGCTCAAGCCCAGAAATACCATCTCGAAACCGCAACCGATACCGCGATGGGCACGCTCGAAAACACCGCCCCGCCGGCTGGCCCCGGCGGCAAAGCCGCCCCGGCCGGGAAGGCCGCCACCGGCTGTTTCTAAACACAAAAAGTGGCCCGCTCTCTCTGCGATCTGGCACGACGATCTTGCGCAATTAGGTCCGAGCCGCGCTAATCTTGATATTCTCTTGACGCCCGCTGCCCTGTTTTTGACAGCAACTTGACACGGGCCTCGATACCATTCAGGCGATGATTTCCTTTGATGGAGGTCGCGCTGATGGATGCTGTCTTTCTCATGCTGACCGCGGGCCTGGTCGCCATGACGATCGGCCTGATTTGGCTCTGCAATTCGTTGATGGGAGGCCAATCGTGATTACCGCGATTGCCGGCATCGGCTCTGTGCTGCTGCTGACGTATTTGACCGTCTCACTCCTCAAGCCGGAGTGGTTCTAGTGCGTGTCGCACGGACCACTGGCGTTCGCGGCGATGTTCCTCGAAACGAGATCAGCGAAATAGCCGCAATGTTTATGCGGAAGGCGCTCTAAATGACGACTAACGGAATTCTTCAATTGCTGCTGTACCTCGGCGTGCTGATCGCGCTCGTCAAGCCGCTGGGTTGGTACATGGCCCGCGTCTATCAGGGGCAGCCGTGCGGGCTGGATCGCGTTTTCGGTTGGCTGGAGCGGGGGCTGTATCGCATCGCCGGGATCAAGGTCGATACCGAAATGTCCTGGCAGCGGTACGCGATTGCGATGCTGCTGTTCAACATCATCGGCTTGCTCTTCGTGTATGGCCTGCAGCGAACACAGCACCTGATGCCGCTGCAAGCACAGTTGAATCCCGCTGGCCTCGGCGCCATAACGCCCGATTCGTCGTTCAACACGGCCGTCAGCTTTGCCACCAACACGAATTGGCAGGGCTACGGCGGCGAAACGACGATGAGCTATCTCACGCAGCTGCTCGCAATGACCGTGCAAAACTTTCTTTCGGCTGCGGCGGGCATGGCCGTGCTTATCGCGGTGATTCGCGGCTTCACGCGCAAGGAAACCAAGACGATCGGCAATTTTTGGGTCGATCTGACGCGGAGCACGGTTTATATCCTTTTGCCGCTGTCGTGCGTCCTGGCCGTCGCCCTGGTGAGCCAAGGCGTCGTGCAGACGTTCAATCCCTATGCGAAAGTCGCCGTTTTGCAGCCGACGACGTATGACGAGCCGGTCATGGGCGACGACGGTAAACCGATTTTGGACGACAAAGGCCAGCCGACGACGAAAAAAACGACGCTGACAGAGCAGACGATTGCCCTCGGACCGGCCGCGTCGCAAATCGCGATCAAGCAACTCGGCACCAACGGCGGCGGGTTCTTCAACGTCAACTCGGCGCATCCGCTGGAGAACCCCACGCCGCTCACCAATTTCCTCGAACTGCTGTCGATCCTGGTCATTCCCACCGCGCTCTGCTACACGTTCGGCGACATGGTTCACGACCGCCGGCAGGGCTGGGCGCTGTTAGCCGTCATGTTGGTTCTGTTCATACCCTGCCTGGCGGTTTGCTACCTGTCCGAGCAAGCAGCCAATCCGAAGCTCACCGCCGCAGGCGCGGATCAAGCGCCGGGCCACGGCACCAGCGGCGGCAACATGGAAGGCAAAGAAGTCCGCTTCGGCATCGCCAACTCGGCCCTCTGGGCGACGGCGACGACAGCCGCGTCCAACGGCAGCGTGAATTCAATGCACGATTCATTTTCGCCGCTGGGCGGGCTAATCCCGATGTGGCTGATTCAGCTTGGCGAGGTGATTTTCGGCGGCGTGGGCAGCGGCCTGTATGGCATGCTCGCGTTTGCGATCAAAGCCGTGTTCGTCGCCGGTCTGATGGTCGGCCGCATGCCCGAATACCTGGGCAAAAAAATCGAAGCCTTCGAGGTCAAAATGGCCGCGATTGTGATCCTGATTCCCTGTGCGGTTGTGCTGATCGGCACGGCTATCGCCGTCACGACGCCGGAGGCCAAGGCCACGATTTTCAACCCCGCGGCTCACGGCTTCAGCGAAGTGCTCTACGCCTTTTCGAGCGCCGGCAACAACAACGGCAGCGCATTCGGCGGCCTGGGCACGAACACGCCGTTCTACAACACGGCTTTGGGCATCGCGATGTTCCTGTCGCGTTACTGGCTGGCGATTCCGATGCTCGCCATCGCCGGTTCGCTCGCGCAAAAAAAGATCGTGCCCGTATCGAGCGGCACACTGCCAACACACACGCCGCTGTTCGTCGCGCTGTTGGTCAGCGTCGTGATCATCGTCGGCGCGCTGACCTTCCTGCCGGCATTGGCCCTGGGACCGATCGTCGAGCATTTGGAGTTGTACACGCTATGAATACCTCCTCGCATTATCATCGCCGCCCGCTGTTCGATTTGTCGATTGTGAAGCGGGCCCTGTGGGAATCGGTGGTCAAGCTCGATCCGCGGATTCAAATCCGCAACCCGGTAATGTTCACCGTGCTCGTGGGCAGCGTCTCCACGACGTTGATTTTCTTCGAGCGACTGGGCGCAACCGGCGGCGAATCGGCCTGGTTTGTCGGCGGCGTCAGCCTGTGGCTGTGGTTCACCGTGCTGTTTGCCAATTTTGCGGAGGCGATGGCCGAAGGTCGCGGCAAGGCCCAGGCTGACGCACTCAAGGCCTCGCGGCAAAACGTCGCGGCCAAGAAGCTGCTCGAAGATGTGGGCAAACCCGCCGTTCCGCTCGACTTTCCATTCCTGGTGAATCAGGGCGAAGCGACGTTTGTCTCAGCGCCCGACTTGCGGCAGGGCGACCTGGTCTATGTCGAAGCCGGCGATCAGATCCCTGGCGATGGCGAAGTCGTCGCTGGCGTGGCGTCGGTCGATGAAAGCGCGATCACGGGCGAAAGCGCCCCAGTGATCCGCGAGAGCGGCGGCGACCGCAGCAGCGTCACCGGCGGCACGCGGGTGCTGTCTGACTGGCTCATCGCGCGAATCACTGTGAATCCCGGCGAGAGCTTCCTGGATCGCATGATCGGCCTCGTTGAGGGCGCTAGGCGGCAAAAAACACCCAATGAAATCGCGCTCAGCATTTTGCTGTCCGCCTTCACGATCATTTTTCTCTTGGTCTGCGCCACGCTGTTGCCTTTCTCGCAGTACAGCGTGGAACAGGCCGGCCAAGGCACGCCGATCACCGTCACCGTGCTCATCGCACTGCTCGTGTGCCTGATTCCCACGACGATCGGCGGCTTGCTCTCGGCGATCGGCATCGCCGGCATGGATCGCATGATTCAGGCCAATGTGATTGCCACTTCCGGCCGGGCCGTCGAAGCCGCGGGCGATGTGAACACCCTTCTGCTCGACAAAACAGGCACGATCACGCTCGGCAACCGACAGGCGGTAGAGTTTATTCCCGCCGAAGGAGTAACGAACGAACGCCTCGCCGACGCCGCGCAGCTCGCCTCACTGGCCGATGAAACGCCCGAAGGCCGCAGTATCGTCGTCTTGGCCAAGGAAAAATACGGCCTCCGCGGTCGCGATGTGCAGCAGTTGCACGCAACGTTTGTTCCCTTTACGGCTCAGACGCGGATGAGCGGCGTCAATCTCGACGGCCGCCGCATCCGCAAGGGCTCGGTCGATGCCGTGATGGCTCACATTGCTCAAGACGGCGGCCGCTTGCCCGATCGCGTCGTCCAAGAATCCGAGAACATCGCCCGCAAAGGCGGCACGCCGCTCGTCGTTGCCGAAGGCAGTCAGCCGCTCGGCGTGATTCATCTCAAAGACATCGTCAAAGGCGGCATCAAAGAGCGGTTCGCCGAATTGCGGACGATGGGCATCAAAACCGTGATGATCACTGGCGACAATCCACTGACGGCTGCCGCAATCGCTGCCGAAGCGGGCGTCGATGACTTTCTGGCTCAAGCGACGCCCGAAGCGAAGCTCAAACTCATTCGCGAGCAGCAAGCCGGCGGCCGCTTGGTCGCCATGACGGGCGATGGCACCAACGACGCACCCGCATTGGCCCAAGCGGATGTCGCCGTCGCCATGAACAGTGGCACGCAGGCCGCGAAAGAAGCCGGCAACATGGTCGATCTCGATTCCAACCCGACCAAACTCATCGAAGTCGTGCGCATCGGCAAGCAATTGCTGATCACCCGCGGCGCATTGACGACCTTCAGCATTGCCAACGACATCGCCAAGTATTTCGCGATCATTCCGGCCGCGTTCGCCAGCACGTATCCCCTGCTGAACAAGCTCAACGTGATGCACTTGGCGACGCCGAATAGCGCAATTCTTTCGGCCGTCATTTTCAACGCCCTCATCATCATTTTCTTGATTCCACTGGCCCTCCGCGGCGTGAAATATCGTCCCGTCGATGCAGCGAAGCTCTTGCGTGACAATCTGCTGGTCTACGGCGTCGGCGGGCTGATCGTGCCGTTCCTCGGGATCAAGCTGATCGACCTGGCGCTCGTCGCTGCCGGTTTGGCCTAAGTCGTAGGCACGCTCCATGTGCCGTGAAGGAATAACCACATGCTCAGCGATCTCAAGAAAGAACTTGGCCCTGCCGTTGTACTATTCGTCTTGTTGACGATCCTCACCGGCGTCATTTACCCGCTCGCGGTCACCGGCGTCGCCGCCGTCGCGTTTCCTAGCGCCGCCATCGGCAGCCTGCTTGTCGATCAAGACGGCCAGGCCATCGGCAGTCGTTTGATCGGCCAGCCGTTTGACGATCCAAAATACTTTTGGAGCCGGCCATCTGCGACTGGACCCTTTGGCTACAACGCCGGCGCGTCGAGCGGCTCGAACCTCGGACCGCTCAACGAAGCCCTGGCAGTCGCGGTCAAGAATCGCGTCGCCAACCTCCAGAGCGCCGATCCGTCGCAGCAAGCCGCGCCGCCAATCGATCTGGTCACCGCCTCCGGCAGCGGTCTCGACCCTCACATTTCCCCCGCCGGGGCATACTACCAGATCAGCCGCGTCGCCACGGCTCGCGGCTTATCCGAAGACCGCGTAACTGACTTGGTCAAAATGCACATCGAAGCCCGCACGTTCGGCATTCTCGGCGAGCCGCGCGTCAATGTGCTCGCGCTGAACCTGGCGCTCGATGAGCTGCGGTGAACTGATGCCCTTAATTCCTCTGCGCGTGAAATTGGACTGAACGGGCCCTCGTAGTAGTGCTAAAACGTGAATTTTCAGTTTTCGTCGTAATTGCTAGTTGACCGCTGTTTTTTTGCCGACTACAACCGGTCTCTGGGTGCCTCTCACGGGCAACGGCCCCGTTCTCGGCTGTCCTATCGCGAGCCTCTCATGCGCCGCCCGCTTACCCCCCGCCAGGCCGCGCAAAGCAAGTTGCGTCAATGTCGGCTTCCACGCACAAAGTCTCGTCCTATCGAGTTCGAGCGCCTGGAGGACCGCCAACTGCTGGCCTCGGTCTTCACCAATTCGTTCAATCCATACGACGTCACGAACGACGGTTTTGTCGTAGCCGAGGATGTGGTCACGGTCATCAACTACATCAACGCCCATGGTTCCGGTCCGCTGCCAGACACCAATAATTCCACGCAGAAGTTTGTCGATGTGGACGGCGATGCATCGGTCACCGCGACCGACGTCATTACGATCATCAACGCCATCAATTCCGGCAACTTGCCCGGCCTGGTGGCGCTCACCGAGCGACATTCGTTTTCCGAACAGGGAATGAAAACGGTCAACTTGCCGGCGATCGCCACCGGCTCGCGGACCATCCAGTTCGACCTCGCCACGCGGTTCGACACGGGAATCAGCGGCGCAACGCCCGATCAGGTGCTGGTCTATCTCGTCGATCCGGCCAATCCCACACATACGCTGCTCGATCGCGGCACGAGCGGCACCAGCATCTTCTCGCTGATCGGCTCGAAAGCCGATTTTCCGGTTGGCCTGGTCCGCTACGACGGCAACACGGTCACTATCGACACGTCCAACCTTGCCACGACCGGGTCCGTGGGGCTGAAATTCCAATTGATCAGTACCAACGGCGTCGAATCCAGCCAAATCGTGGCCAAGTCGTTCACGGTATCGACCGATCCCGACGGCTCGCCACCGGCGACTATAGCCAGCAACACGCAAGTCCTGCAGCCGGACGCGGCGCTCAATGTCACCGGCTTCGCAACGACGTCGGACATCGACGTGTCGCTAGGCAATATCCGCTTTGTTCCGAGTGACGGGACCTATACGAGCGAGCTGCGGGCCACGGCCAAGGTCGATGGATTGGGGCGGACTGTGGTCGTGACCTTTCCCGGCTTGCCCAGCGGTGTGACGCTCGACAACGCCTCCGGCACGACTCCCGGCGGAATTCCCTACATCAATCTCCATTCAGCAGTGCCCAACGGTGGCTTGGCAACCGGCGAAAATTCCAGCCCGGTCGAATTGCGATTTAAGAACCCGAACAACATCCCCTTCGCTTTGAAACCACAGGTTTTGGTCGGTGGGGCCAATCACGCGCCGGTGTTTTCGCCGGTGGGCGATTTGAGCGTCATGCCCGGTGGCGTGCTGCGGGTTCCGCTGCAAGCGACCGACGCCGATGGCGATCCGATTTACTTTTCCACTAGCGATCTGGCAGGTTTGCCGTTCGGCACGCTGCAAACCGACAACACACTCGTCTTCCGCCCCGCTCCTTCGCAGCTTGGCGATTATTCCTTCGATATTTTCGCCAGTGACGGCAAGCTGCAAACGACGCAGCACCTCACGCTCCACGTGGTTGCCGATTCGATCACCACTACCCGCGTTTCCGGCCAAATTCTGGTGACCAGTGGCCAGCCGCTGGCCAACATGCAAATCGAGATCGGCGGTGTAAACGGGCTGACCGGCTCCGATGGCAGCTTCGCGCTCGATTTGGGCAGCGGCTCGGTTGTCAGCGACACGATCAAGGTTCGCGGCGACCTATATACAGGCGCGGCCAGCTATCCGTTCATCGCCGAAAAGCTGGCCTTCATCCTGGACCACGACGTCTATCTGCACGTCAACAATGTCATCGATCGACCCATCTATTTGCCAGCGCTCGATACGGCCAACGGCAAAACCATCGATCCGGCGCACGACACGACGGTGACCACGGCGGCGATTCCCGGCGCCTCGGTGTTCGTCAAAGCCGGCACGCTGATGAATCAGCAAGGCACGGCTTTCACCGGCACGCTGAGCATCACGGATGTCCCGCGCGACCTCACCCCCGCCGCCCTGCCCGACAATTTGCGGCCCAGTCAGGTTGTCACAATCCAGCCCGGCGACATGGTCTTCACCGCGCCCGCGCCTCTGTCGCTGCCCAACACCAGCTCTGCCACGGCGGATGCCTATGCACCGGGCACGCTCATGGATCTCTGGTCGATCAACCCCGTCACCGGACAATTCGACAACGTCGGGACCGGACAAGTCAGCGCCGACGGCAAGGTCATCAACACGATTTCTGGCGGCATCCGTAACAGCAGTTGGCACTTTTTCGTCCCCAAGCCGCCTACCCCAACGCAGCCTGATAACAACTCCCAGAATCCCAACAACGATTGCTTCATCTGTTGGGTGGCCAGTTTGTTCAATTCCCAAGACGCGACAAGTGTCGTCGATACTGGTAGCGTGTCTAGCGAGGTGAATTCCCAAGTCGAGCACCATTCGGGCGCGGTCATGGAAATGCACGACTTGCCCACCTACAACTCGCTCGGGCTCGACCGCGGCGTTCAACTCGTCTACGACTCCCTCCGCGCCGATCCCCGCCCGATCGTCCATGCCACCTATGCCGATGTCGATCCGAACATCTATTCCGTGCCGAGCGCCCTCCGCCTGACGGCTCAACTTTCCGTCCAGCGCGGGACCTTTCAATATCAAGTGCCTGGAAACGCGGGCGGACAAAACAATCTCCAGGGTGGCGAAAACTTTTGGACCATTCCGTCCACTCGCGGCGCGGTCGATGGCGCGCTGCAGGTTGATATGACGGATCAGCCGTCGGGTAACTACGACTACACGCTCACTAGCGGCATTCTGGGCTACTCGGCCGGTGCCAACGGCTACATCGGCACCATGACGCCGACCACCGGGCACTTTTTGGTCGTCAACACAATCGCCAGCCCGTTTGGCAGCGGCTGGGGCCTGGTCGGGTTGCAGCAGATCGTCGAAAACCCCGACGGCTCGCTATTGCTGATCGATGGCAACGGCACCGAAGAGCTATTTCAGCCGCCGCCAGCAGCGGGAACGATCTACGACTCGCCCACCGGCGATTTTTCAACGATGGAGCGCCTGGTCGATGGCACATTCCGCCGCACGACGACGGATCAGACGGTCTATAACTTCAATAACGACAACAATCTGGCCAGCGTTCGCGATCGCAACGGCAATACGACCACCTATACCTACGATGCATCCGGCCATCTGACCTTAATTACTGATCCGGTCGGCCTGCCAACAACATTTGCCTACACCGGCGGCCTCGTCTCCAGCATCACCGATCCGGCCGGCCGCACGACGCAGTTGGGATACGATGGCGAGGGTAACCTGACGCAAGCCACCGACCCCGACGGCTCCAAGGATCAATGGCAATACGATGCCGATCACCATTTGACGTCCGCGATCGATAAACGCGGCAACGTCGGTCAGGATTTTTACGACTTCTCCGGCCGGGCCACAAAGTTCGTCCGCCCGGACGGCTCAGTCAGTCAACTCGCGCCGGTCGAGACGCAAGGGCTCTATACGCCGGATCAGACGGCGAATCCCGCCACCGCGCCTGCCGCCTATCGAGCCACCGCCAGCATCGCGACATTCGCCGACGCCAACGGCAACGTCACGCGAACGACTCTCGACGCGCGTGGCCAGGAAGTCGCCGCCTTCGACGGCGTCGGCCCCCTGCCAACGACCCAGCGCGACCTCAACACCAACCTCGTCACCGAATCGACCAACGCCCGCGGCAGCAAAACCGACTATACCTACGACAGCCGTGGCAATGTGCTCACCGTTCGCGACACGCCGACGGAGACAGCCTTCACGGAGGTCGGCGGGCAAGTCACCGTGGAAGCGGAGCACTTTACATCGCGTTCCTCGGGCCAGAACAAAGACTGGAACGTCGTCCCGGGCGAAGATCCCGGCGTGAATCCCGCCGTCAACTTTCGCGGCACGGGCTTCCTGCAAGTGCTGCCCGAAACCAACGGCTTCAACGGCGATCCGCTCGGCGATACCGGTCCATCCGTCGATTACAAGCTGCACATCAACACGCCCGGGGCCTATCAACTATATGTG
Source organism: Pirellulaceae bacterium (assembly GCA_036496265.1). Classification (GTDB taxonomy): domain Bacteria; phylum Planctomycetota; class Planctomycetia; order Pirellulales; family Pirellulaceae; genus CAYLLN01. The sequence goes on from DASXLL010000328.1 coordinate 10,122, forward strand.
CGTATGGCCAGCTTCGATGCCGGAAGCGATTCCATGTACGCGCGAATCCTGGAGCTGGGCGATGGGCCGGGTGGATCGATTCTCGATTACGTTCAATACACGCCCTACTCTGGCGCGGATTTTAATGCCAATGGATGGAAGGGAACCGCCGGCTATGAGACCACCGAGGGCTATCCCGGCGAAGCCCCGGCCATTTGGAACATCTCGACGCCCGGCGACTACACCATTCGCTTCTCGATGCGCGAAGACGGCATGATGCTCGACGCCTTCGACTTCCAGCTCGCCTCGCTGCCCGCGCCAACGGGCGCCGGCCCGCCCGAAACCATCCCCGATGTCGGCTCCGGCGTGGCTCAAAAAACATTCACCTACGATGCCAAGTTCAGCCAGGTCACCACGATGACCGACGAACTGGGCCGTCAGACTCTTTATAACATCGACCCGGCCAACGGGAATGTGCTTTCGATTACGAACGTCGTCGGCGCTGTGGGCGGTGCGGACGACGTGGTAACGCAATACACCTATACGCCCCAAGGCCTCATCGACACCATGACCGACCCGCTCGGTCACGTCACCGATTATGACTACGACGCTCTCGGCCGCCTGATCTCGGTCACCGAGGCCGAAGGCACTCTCGATCAAGGCCTCATGCACATGGAGTATGACGCCGCCGGGAACACCACGGCAATCGTCGATGAAAACAACAATCGCACGACATTTACCTACGACGCCCTGAACCGAGTCACTCGCGCCACCGAGCCCGATCCCGATGGGGCGGGCCAACTGTCCGCGCCGTTCACCACCTTCGTCTATGACGCCGCCGGCAACGCAACGAGCCAAACCGATCCGCGCGGCAACACGACCCTGTATCAATATGATTCGCTCAACCGCTTGACCACCGTAACCGACGCCATCAGCGGCGTTCGTCAGCTGACCTACGACCCGGCCGGCAATCTGGCCGCCACGACGGACGAGCTCGGCCGGAAAACCACCTATCGCTACGACGCCCGCAACCGCCTGATTGATACCGTCGATGCTGCTGGCGGTCACACCCGGATGCAGTACGACTTCGACGACAATCTCCGCTTGCTGACCGATCCCGACGGCCACACGACCACCTATACGTACGACGCTCGCAGCCGCCTGATCAGCACGATCGATGCCCTCGGCCACTCCACGATCGATACTTATGACCTGGCCGACGAGCTCATCGGCATCACGGACCGCAACGGCCATCAGACCACCTTCGCCTACGACGATCTCGGCCGCCAAACGACAACCACCAATCCGCTCGGCGACGCCACACGGCTTGCCTATGACAAGGCGAGCAACACGCTCAGTAGCACCGACGAGCTCGGCCGCGTCACTCAATGGACCTACGACGCCCGCAATCGCGTCGTCACCAGCACCAATCCTCTGGGCAAAACCCGCGACTTCTCCTACGACCCGGTCGGCAACCTCCTCTCCCTGACCGACGAGCTCAACCATACCACCCAATTCAAATACGACGCGATCAACCGCGTCATCGAAACCGACGACGCGCTTGCAGGCGTCACCACATTCGTCTTCGACGCCGCCGACAATCTCACCTCGACCACCGACCAGCTTTCACGCACCACCGCGTACCAATACGACGCGCTCAATCGGCAAACCAAAGTCACCGATCCGCTCGGTCATGCCACCACCATGACCTACGACGCCGTCGGCAACCTGATCGCGACTGCCGATCCCCTCAACCACGTCACGCAATACGCCTACGACGCTCTCGATCGCCTGATTCGCACGACCGATCCCCGCGGCGCAGTTACCACGCGCGCCTACGACCCGGCCGGCAACCTCACTCGCTTAACCGATCCCGACGGCAACACCACTTCCTACACCTACGATCAGCTCAACCGCCAAATATCAGACAAGAACGCGCTGAACGCCACGGAATCCTATCAATACGACGCCGTCGGCAATCTCACCTCGCTCACCGATCGCGATGGGCGCGTTCGCCAATTCATCTATGACGCACTGGATCGCCCAACGGCCGAAAAATGGCTGGCAGCCAATAGCTCGACGCTACGAACGATTAACTATTCGTTCGACGCCGCCAGCCAGATGACCGGCGCTTCCGATCCCGATTCGACTTACGCCTACACGTACGACGCCGATAGCCGGCTCACCAGCTCGACCAACGCCAATACGCCCGGCGCTCCCACTGTCGCTTTCGCCTACACCTACGACGCTGCCGATAATCGCCTCGGTCGTTCCGACACGATCAGCGGCCAGGCTAAAGGTACGACCGGCTACCTCTACGACGTCCTGAATCGCATGACGCGCGTCACGCAATCGGGTAACGGTATTACCGACAAGCGAGTGGACTTCACCTACGACGCCGCCAGTCAAATGACCGGCGTGGCTCGTTTTTCTGACCTCGCGGGCGCGCAAAGCGTAGCGGCCAGCGCTTATGTCTACGACAATGCCGGCCGCCTCACCAGCTTGACGCACACCCACGCCGCCAGCCCGATTGCCCAGTATGCCTGGACCTACGACGCCGCCAATCGCGTCACACAAGCTACCCTGCCCGACGGCACGACCAACTTCACCTATGACGAGGCCGATCAGCTCAAATCCGCCGACAATTCCTTCCAGACCGACGAGAATTTCACTTACGATCCAAACGGCAACCGCACCAACACCGGCTATCAAACCAACCCCAACAATCAGCTCAAGTCCGACGGTGTCTTTACCTATCAGTACGACGCCGAAGGCAATCGCACCAGCCGCACCAAGATCGCCACCGGCGAAGTCACCACCTACACCTGGGACTATCGCAACCGCCTGACGCAAGTCACGACCAAATCGTCCACCGGTACGGTCTTGATGCAGGCCAACTATGTCTATGACGCCTTCGATCGTCGCATTGCCAAAACGGTCGATGCCGATGGCGCCGGCCCCGGCGCGGCCGTCACCGAGCGCTTTGTCTATGACGGCGACCAGATTGCCCTCACATTCGATGGCGCTGGCGCGTTAACTCATCGCTATCTTTACGGCCCCGCCATCGACCAAATCCTGGCCGACGAAAACGCCCAAGGCCAGATCCTCTGGCCCCTGACCGATAACCAGGGCACCGTTCGCGACCTGGTGAACTCCTCCGGCGTCGTTCAAGATCACATCAAATACGATTCGTTCGGCCAGGTCACCGCCGAATCCAATTCCGCCACCGATTTCCTCTTCGGCTATACCGGCCGCGAGCGCGACCGCGAAACGGGCCTCGATTACTATCGCGCCCGCTACTACGACCCCGCCACCGGCCGCTTCACCTCCGAAGACCCCATCGGCTTCCTCGCCGGTGATCCGAATCTGGCCCGCTACGTTTTCAACAATCCTCTCCGCTATACCGATCCATCAGGCCTCGAGGTCATCGTTTACGTTTGGAATCCCGATAAGGGCGCGAATAGCCAGTGGGGCCACGCCTCCATGCAGGTCGACGGCACCTATATCTCTTGGTGGCCCAAGCTTGCGCTCAATGACAGAAATGAGCTGGACTTCGATAGTATTTTCCGGACGATCAACTTAGAAGACAGTCCAACTCGTGGCCGCACTTTTGAACAAGACAAAGCCGGGGAAAAAAGGGAACCGGACTATAAAATTCGCATAAACGGATTGGACGAGCAGAAAATCAAGGACTGGTGGAAAGGTTTTGGGCAGAAGGAAGGCGAGTTGCCAACTTGGGATGCTCGCGTCCGAAACTGTTCCACGGTGGTGGCCATTGGTCTATCAAAGGGTGGCGCTGACAAGGTCAAACCGCCGTTCAAGCCTTTGTATCCAAAGAAAGAAGGATTTATGGACGATCCTTTGGCGCCACGTGTCGCCTGGACACCTCAAGACGCGCTGAAGTATGCCTACGATCTCCGAGACCGGCTCGACGCACTCCAAGATAAACTCAACCCGCCGCTGGCCGATCCTTCGAAGCCGAGGCCCTGGATCATGCTGCCGCCTTTGCCTGGCAGCCAACTGTGGAACAACGAAGGGTGGAATTGGAAAGAAGGCGAGGGCTGGGTCACGCAACCGCCCGCCCAAAACAACCCAGCCGATAAATCTCAGTAGCGCCAATGCTGGATTCTCCAGCCCGTGCAACGTGGAATATCTCGCTGGATGGGAAGGAGCGACGAGCCGGTCGCTTCCACCGCAATTCTATGTCGCGGAACCGCGTGCGAGTCTATACTAAAGTTCGTCCGAGTAGCCCGCCGGCCCGTCGTAATCGCTGGGCCAAATTCCCACCATCGCGATTGATTGCAAATCTTGATCTCCTGACAATGCACCACCTCGCCGTGCGTATTCTTGCTGCCATTGCACTGTTTAGCCTCGCGCTGCCAGCGCTCTGCCGCGCAGACGAAGTAAAATTCAATCGCGATATTCGTCCGTTTCTCTCGGACACTTGCTTTCGCTGCCACGGGCCGGACTCCACAACGCGCGAGGCTGACCTCCGATTCGATGTCGAAGCGTCGGCCAAGGCCGACCGCGACGGTCATCCGGCGATCGTCGCCAACAAACCAGAAAAGAGCGAGGCCGTCGCCCGCATTTTCAGTGACGATCCAGATTTCGCCATGCCGCCGCCCAAGTCGGGCCTGAAGCTAACCGCCAAACAAAAGGAATTGTTCCGCCGCTGGGTTGCCGCAGGCGCCAAGTACGAGCCCCACTGGTCGTTGACCCGCATCGTCCGTCCGGCTGTGACCTCCGCTGTCGGTTCACCGATCGATGCTTTCGTCCGCGCTCGCTTAGCCGACTCCGGGCTAAAACCTTCGCCCGCCGCCGCGCCCGAAAAGCAACTTCGCCGCGCCAGTCTCGATCTAACCGGCCTGCCGCCGACCATTGCGGAAGCCGATGCATTCCTAGCCGATGTCGAAGACCGCGGCCTCGACCCGGCTTACGAAGCCGCCGTCGATCGGCTGCTCCGCTCATCACGCTACGGCGAGCAAATGGCCTGGCACTGGCTCGAAGCCGCCCGCTATGCCGACACCGACGGCTATCAAAACGACGGTCCTCGCGAAATGTGGCGCTGGCGCGATTGGATCATCGACGCCTTCAATCGCAACATGCCGTTCGACCAATTCACGATCGAGCAGCTCGCCGGCGATTTGCTTCCCAATCCGACCCACGAGCAACTCATCGCCACCGCCTTCAATCGCAACAACCGCTACAACTCCGAAGAAGGCATCCCCATCGACGAGTTCCTGCTCGAAAACGCCGTCGATCGCGTCGATACCACATCAACGGTCTGGCTCGGCCTCACCATGGGCTGCGCTCGCTGTCACGACCACAAATACGACCCCATCAGCCAGAAAGAATACTACCAGCTCGTCGATTACTTTAACGACGTCGCCGAAAGCGGCCGGGCGATCAAGGAGGGCAATTCCGAGCCGTGGATCAAAACGCCCACCCCGCCGCAGCGCGAGCGATTGGGTGAGCTAGAGCGGAAAATTGAGCAGGCGAAGCGGAATCTCGCTGGTTCCGAATCGGCCATTTGCGATGCCCAGCGAAAGTGGGAAACCGATCTCTCGCTCTCCAAGCCTATCCTCTCCTACGGTCTCGATCATTACTTCAGCTTCGACGCCGCCGACGAAAAGGTGAAGGCCAAGCAAGGTCAGCCTCGGCTGGACGACAGTCCCCACGGCAAAGCGGCCGTTGTTGGCGACGGCAACAGCTTCGAAATCGGCAAAATTCCCGGCCTCATCGGCAACGGCCGTTTCTCCATCGCGTTTTGGCTAAAGCCGGAGCAGGTGGACAAGGGCCCGGCGCTCTCGAACGAGATGCCCGGCACCGGCCGCAACGGCATTCTCATCGAGTTCGTCAAGGGCCGCCTGCGATTCAACATCAACACCCGCTGGATCTCCGGCGTTTCAACCGTCGAAACGATTCGGACCTTTCAACCGAACAAATGGGTCCACATCACGCTCACCAACGACGGCACCCAGCGCGCCGCCGGAATGCTGATATACGTCAACGGCGAGCTGCAGGAAGTCGCCGTCATTCGCAACACCAACAGCAACAAGGCCAAACGCGACGACGGCGCCGCCATGAACATCGGCTACAGCAAGCACGTCGGTTTCTGGAAGGGCCAGCTAGACGAGCTGCGCTTCTATTCGCAGCGCACTTTATCTCCCCGCGAAGCCGCCCTGCTGGCCGTTCCCGAAACGATTCCACAAATTGCCGCCATCCCCGAATCCAAACGCTCCGAATTGCAGCGTGAGCTCCTCCGAACCGCCTTTTTGGAGCAAGCCGACGACGAGGTGCAGGCCAAGCTGATCGCCGACGTGCGCCAAGCCGAGGCCGACTGGCAAAAATACTACGACGCCCTTCCTACAACGATGATCATGCGCGATCTCGCCACGCCGCGATCCTCGTTCATTCGCAAACGCGGCGTTTACGACCAGTTGGGCGCTCAAGTCCATGCCAACGTGCCCGCGGTCTTTCCCCCGCTGCCCAAAAACGAGGAAAACACGCGTCTGACGTTCGCCAAATGGCTCGTCAGCCCCGAGCACCCTCTCACTCCCCGCGTCACCGTCAATCGCTTCTGGCAAATGCTGTTCGGTCGTGGCTTGGTGAAAACGGCGGAAGATTTCGGCGCTCAAGGCGAGCAGCCGTCGCATCCCGAGCTGCTCGATTGGCTCGCCGCCGAATTCATCTCCAGCGGCTGGGACCAGCGGCAGCTCTTGAAGACGATTGTCCTGAGCCAGACCTACCGCCAGGACTCCGCTATCACCCGCCAGCACCTGGCAAAAGACCCCGACAACGTTCTCTTGGCCCGCGCGCCGCGAATCCGTTTGACGGGCAGCCTGCTCCGCGACCAGGCTCTCTTTGCGTCCGGTTTGCTGGTCCAAAAGCTCGGCGGCCCTTCAGTGATGACGTATCAACCCGCCGGACTCTGGGAAGAAGCCAGCAACGCGACCTATAAGCAAGCCAAAGGCGAAGACCTCTATCGCCGCAGTCTCTATACCTATTGGAAACGCACGCTCGCCCCGCCCACGATGGCCCTTCTCGACGCCGGCGATCGCGAAAATTGCACGGTCCGCACCAAGCACACCAACACGCCGCTGCAAGCGCTGACGTTGCTCAACGATGTGACCTTCGTCGAAGCGGCCCGCAAGCTCGGCGAGCGGATTCTCCGCGAAGGTGGCGAAACCGACGCCGATCGAATCACCTTTGCATTTCGAACGGTGGCCACTCGCTATCCCACCGCTGCTGAAATGGCCGTTTTGACCGACGCGCTGAACGATTACCGCTCCGAATTCCAGAACGACCCCAAACGGGCGGCCAACTCGCTCAAAATCGGCCAGTCTCCCGCCAGCAAGCAGTTTTCACCGTCGGAGCTCGCCGCCGCCACCGCCCTGGCCAATGTGATCCTCAACCTGGAAGAAATCACGACTCGCGATTGATCTGCGTTCCATGAACATCCACGAAAACACATCAATACATCCGACTCGCCGCCAGTTCCTGGGCGCCGGCTCAGCCTCGCTCGGCGCGCTGGCCTTAGCTTCGTTGCTCGATCCCCGCCTCGCGCATGCCGCGCCGCTCACTCCCGAGCAATCGAAAGCTAAGCCGCGCGCCAAAAAAGTCATTTACCTGTTTCAGTCCGGCGGCCCGCCCCAGCAAGACCTCTTCGACTACAAGCCCGAGCTCGCCCGCCTGCACGGCGAGGAAACCCCCGCCTCCGTCTTCAACGGCCAGCGCCTCACCGGCATGACGGCCGGCCAAAGCTCGTTCCCCGTCGCGAAATCGACCTTCAAATTCCAGCAGCACGGCCAAAGCGGCGCTTGGATCAGCGAAGTCCTGCCCCATCTGGCCAACGTCGCGGACGACTTGTGCTTCGTCAAATCGCTCCACACAATGGCCATCAATCACGACCCGGCCATCACGTTTCTGCAAACCGGTTTTCAAATCGCCGGTCGCCCCAGCGTCGGCGCTTGGATCAGCTACGGCCTGGGCAGTGAAAACGACAACCTCCCCGCCTTCGTCGCCATGCTCTCCGGCAAAGGCGATCAGCCGCTTTACGATCGCCTCTGGGGCGCCGGCTTTTTGCCTTCCGTCCATCAAGGCGTCCGGTTTCGTTCGGGCGAAGACCCCGTCCTGTTTCTGAACAACCCCGACGGCTTCACTCCCGGGTTGCGCCGCAAAACGCTCGACCATTTGGGCGCTCTCAATCGTCTACGACTGGATGCCGTCGGCGACCCCGAGATTGCCACCCGCATCGCCCAATACGAGCTGGCCTATCGCATGCAGTCCGCCGTCCCCGAGCTGGCCGACGTCTCCAGCGAGCCCCAAAGCACGTTCGATCTCTACGGCGAAGACGCCAAAAAGCCCGGCACCTATGCCTACAACGCCCTCATCGCCCGCCGCCTCAGCGAGCGCGGCGTGCGCTTCGTCCAACTCTTTCATCGCGGTTGGGACACGCACAACAACCTTCCCAATCAGCTTCGCCAGCGCAGCAAAGAAACCGATCAAGCGACGGCAGGCCTCATTCAAGACCTCAAGCAGCGCGGCCTCCTCGACGAAACGCTCGTCATCTGGGGCGGCGAATTCGGCCGCACGGTTTATTGCCAGGGCGACTTAGGACCGAACACCTACGGCCGCGATCATCATCCGCGCTGCTTCACCATGTGGCTCGCTGGCGGCGGCACGAAGCCCGGCATCACCTACGGCGCCACCGACGATTTCAGCTACAACATTGCCGCCAACCCGGTCAGCGTTCACGATCTGCACGCCACCATGCTGCATCAGCTCGGTGTCAACCACGAACGGCTGACCTTCAAGTTCCAAGGCCGCGACTATCGCCTCACCGATGTCGAAGGCAAGGTTGTGCCCGACCTGCTAGCCTGACCGGTTTCGAGCTTTGCTATTGCATTACAGGGCAAGTGTTTATGCTCGCGCAATGCGGTATCACCATCTGGTTGAGGGGGCTACACTGAATATTCGAAATCGGCCCAACCCAAACAGGGTGCCGAGCTTCCTCCCACCCGATCGCCTCCCGCCATGCAGAATTTCAAACGGCGATCAAAATCCCGCCGGCGATTCACATCGCTGCGGTTCGAACCGCTCGAGCCGCGCCTCGCTCTCGCGGCTGTAGCCGGACCGCCCAGCCTGCTCGCCGATCTGAACCCCGCCGACGCTTCATCAAATCCCGGCCCGCCCGTCGTCATCGGCAACGTCGCCTATTTCGCGGCCAACGATGGAACGAGCGGCGTCGAGCTTTGGAAAACCGATGGAACTACGGGAGGCACCAGCCTGGTTAAGGACATCCAGCCGGGACCAGGTAGCTCCAATCCCCGCTCGTTAACCAGCTTCAACGGCAAGCTCTATTTCCGCGCCAGCGATGGAGCTACCAGCGACGGCGATACCGGCGAAGAGCTTTGGCAAAGCGACGGAACCGACAGCGGCACGCACCAAGTTGCTGATATTGCGGCGGGCACTCAAAGCTCCTATCCAGACAATTTCATCGCCGCCAACAATAAGCTGTTCTTCACCGCCTCGGATATCGACTCCGGCTTGACGGTCAATTATGGCCCCTTGCCCTACCTCAGCGCCGCCGACAGCCCGTTCGACCAATCCCAGCTCGGAACTGATTTCTGGCTCGAAGATTTCGAAGACGGCCAGCTCAACACGCCCGGCGTCAGTGCCGACTTCGGCGCCCCTCGCTCGCCGACCAGCCTCACCGACTCCGTCGATGCCGACGACGGCCAGATCGACGGCAGCGGGCTAAGCGGCCACAGCTACCTCGTGAGTCCGCCACTGACCGGCGTAACATTCACGTTCGATCACACGGTGCTCGGTGGCTTGCCGAGCGAAGTCGGCATTGTCCTAACGGGCGGCGGCGACGACACACCCGGCGTTAACGTCGATTTCTTCGACGCCGGCGGCAATTTGATCAGCACGACGAATGACATGACGCCGCGGCCAATCAGCGGCGTCACTTCGGACGACCGTTTTATCGGCCTGTATCACCAAGGCGGCATCAGCGCCATGCGCATCAGTGGTCCGCTGGCCCCGAGCAATTCGGGCATTGAAATGGACCATTTGCAATACGGGGCGATCGTCCAGCCGGTGGGCACGATGGAGCTATGGTATCTCGACGGCGGCGGGGCTGGGCCCTTCAAGGTCGCTGATTTGGGCTATCAGCCCAATTTCAGCGCGGCCAATGTCAATGGAACGCTGTATTTCTCCGGCAGCGATCCAGTCGCGGGCAACGAATTATGGAGCTACAACGCGAACTTCCAACTTCAGGCGACGGACATCAATCCCGGCGCCGCCGGCTCCAATCCGCGGACCCTCACAGCCGTCGATGACACGCTGTACTTCGTGGCCAGCGACGGCGTGCATGGCAATGAGCTTTGGAAGGCCGATGCCAACGGTCCTTCGCTCGTCAAAGACATCAATCCCGGCAGCGGGAATTCCAGCATCACTTCGATCGCCGCGCTGAACGGCATATTGCTCTTTGGCGCGGGCGACGGAACCGAAGGGAATGAACTGTGGCGCAGCGACGGGACAGAAAACGGCACGACGCTCGTCAAGGACATCAAAGCCGGCAGCGGCAGCTCATCTCCCAGGCAGTTTACGAACGTCAACGGAACCGTGTTCTTTTCGGCCGACGACGGTCCGCACTTCGTCGAACTGTGGAAGACCGATGGCACGCCGGATGGTACGGTCATGGTCAAGGACATTCATCCCGGCGATCACAGCTCGGGATTGAACTCGCTGACGAACATTGATGGCACCCTATTTCTGGCTGCCGGCAATGGTCAGACAGGCAGCGAACTCTGGCAAAGCGACGGCACCGCCGAAGGCACGACGCTCGTCGCCGATCTCAATTCCACAGGCAGCTCCGCGCCACGCAACCTCATCGTCGTGAACAACCATCTCGTCTTCGAGGCCAACGACGGCACTCACGGCTGGGAGCTTTTCACTGCCGACCTGGCCGTTTTTCCGCCAAGCGACGTCAATTACAACGCAACGGAAGACACGCTCCTTACCGTCGATGCCGCTCACGGTCTCGTGGTCAGCGACAGCGGCAACGGTCTCACCGGAGCTCAAGTTCACGCAACCGTCGTTATTGAACCACCACACGGCACGCTGGATATTACCGACGACGGCAGCTTCACCTACCAGCCATCGCAAAACTACAACGGCCCCGACGCCTTCGCATACAAATTGACCGACGATCTGGGAAATAGCGTCACCCGCACTGCTTCTTTGACCGTGAAGCCAGTCAACGACGCGCCCAGCTTCGTCGCGGGCGCGGACCGGTTCGTCAACGATACCAGCGGCTCGCGGGGAATTACTCATTGGGCTTCGAAACTTTCCGCCGGTTCAGCCAACGAGACTGGCCAGACGCTGACCTTCACCGCCATAGCCGACCATCCCGAGCTGCTCGCCGTTCAGCCAAAGATCACCGTTACGTCGGACGGCTTCGGCACGCTAACCTACACGCTCAAGCCCAACATGGTCGGCGTCGTGACGGTAACCGTCGTCTTAAAGGACGACGGCGGCACGGCTGACGGCGGCAGCGACCAAAGCCCACCGCAAACATTCAAAATCAACATCACTAAGGCGCATCCGTCGCACAATGAAGTGCTCCCGCTCGATGTCGATGACGACGGCTTTGTCACTGCCAGCGACGTGCTCGCCATTATCAATTACATCAACGCCTACGGCTCCGGCCCGGTCGATCCCGTCAAAGGCATGGCCGCTCCCTACTGCGACGTCAACGCCGACGGTCAGATCGTCGCCGACGATGTCCTCGCCCTGATCAACCACATCAACGCCAACCCGCTCGCCACGGCGGCATTCGTAGGCGTCGATTCGACGACCCAGGGCAACTGGCAATCCGTCTATGGCGCGGACGGCTATACGATCAACAGCGGCCCCGCAAGCTTGCCTGGTTACGTCGATCTCTCGTTCAGCGGCGAATACGACGTCGCCTGGGCCCCCTCGACCGACGACCCGCGAGCCCTGCAAATTCCCGGAACCACCGACCGCATCGCCTCCGCCTGGACCGGCCACAACGCCTCGTCCATTCCGCTCAACGGCTTCACGATGGACCTGAAGTTTACCGACGGCAAGCAACATCGCGTCGCCATCTTCACACTCGACTGGGACACGATGAGTCGAACCCAGAAAATCGATGTAATTGACGTCGGCAGCAACCACATCATCGACACCCAGCAGCCCACCCCCTTCCACGACGGCAAATATTTCGTCTGGCTCGTCACCGGCCATGTCCAAATTCGCTTCACCAACCTCGCCAACGGCCTCAACGCCGTCGCCAGCGGCGTTTTCTTCGACTAATTGGCACTGCGGCAACTATTTTCGAAAATCTGGCCCGGTTTTTCCCCGAAATCGCAATAGGGATATTGGAGGGCCGTGTTGCGCATCCTGGCGGCCTGCTTCATTGGCCTCGGCTGCCCAACCCAGCAACAACGCCGCGCTAAAGTTGAGCGCACCACCTTTCAAGCCCAATTCCATAACTCTAAGTACCATCACGATTTCCAACCGAAGATAAACCTCGTCGTAATGAAAAAACTTCAAACTTTAGCGCGCCGAGCTGTTAGTTCGTAGAATCGTTCGCGGTTAGGCCCCAAAAAACCCCGAGAATTCCCATGCCCGCTCTGGTAACCGGTGGAACCGGCTTCGTCGGCCGCCGACTGCTCGCCAAGCTCGACCAGCCGGTAGTCGTAAGTCGCGATGCCGCTAAGGCCGCAAAAAAACTTGAGCCACTCAAGCCAAAGGTCATCCGCTGGGATCCGCTGCACGATCCACTACCAGCGGCCGCATTGTCCGGCGTGGACGCGATTTTTCACCTGGCTGGCGACCCCGTAGCCGAAGGCCGCTGGACCGAGAAAAAAAAGCAGCGAATACGTGATAGCCGAGTCCTCGGCACTCAAAACCTCGTCGCCGGCCTCGCCGCCGCGGCGACCAGGCCGAAGACCCTAATCAGCGCTTCCGCCGTCGGCTACTACGGCGACTGCGGCGACGCCGAGATCGACGAACGTTCTCCGCCAGGCCATGATTTCCTAGCTGAGGTTTGCATCGGCTGGGAGCGCGCCGCTCTCACCGCCCGCGACCTCGGCATTCGCGTCGTCCTCATCCGCACCGGCGTCGTCCTCGGCGAAAAAGGCGGCGCGCTCGCCAAAATGCTCACTCCGTTTCAACTCGGCCTGGGCAGCCCGCTTGGCAGCGGCAACCAATACATGCCCTGGATTCACATCGACGACCTAGTCGAGCTGATGCTCTTCGCCGCTCGCGAGCCCCCCATCAGCGGCCCGCTCAATGGCACTGCCCCGCATCCCGTCACCAATCGCGAATTCACGAAAACGCTCGGCCACGTCCTCGGCCGGCCCACCTTCATGCCCGCCGTCCCCCCGCTCGCCCTCAAAATCCTCCTCGGTGGCTTCGGCCAGGTCCTCCTCGACTCCCAGCGCGCCCTCCCCCACGCCGCCCTCGCCGCCGGCTTCGCCTTCCACTATCCCGAGCTAGAAGGCGCGCTTCGAGAGTTATTGGCGAAATAAATTCATTGGTCATTCGTGCTTCGGCATTTGTTTGGTTCTTGGTTCTTGGTTCTTGGTCATTCTTCCTTCTGGGAGCTTGCTTTGCCATTTCCCGCGCGACCACAATATCCACCGGCGTTCCCAATCCAAATTCTCGTTTCGCGGGGTATTCACAATGAAGCGGCTCTTGATGACGGCAATCGTGGCACTCGTAATCGGTCTTGCCACCTCGGCCTTCGCGGCTGACGCCACGGGCACCTGGAAATTCACCACCTCGTACCAAAATCAAACGCGTGAAGTCACGCTCAAGCTCAAGCAAGACGGCGACAAGCTCAGCGGCGTCTATGTCGGCGGCCAAAGCAACACCGAAACGCCGATCGAAGACGCCAAAGTTTCCGGCGACAAGGTCAGCTTCAAAGTCACCCGCGAACGCAACGGCCAGAAATTCACCACGGCCTACAGCGGCACCCTCAAGGACGACACCATCACCGGCACCCAAGACCGCGAGCGCGACGGCCAAAAACAATCCAGCGAATGGGTCGCCAAGCGAAGTAAGTAGTCCCCTCGCTCCGCGAGGGACAGACGCACCCGAAAACCATACTACTCCGCTCCCGCGCGACGCGCCGGAGCCCACCTCCCGACGCTCTGCGTCATTCCAACCCACCACCAACAAACAAATCCTTCCATGATCAAACAACTAACCCTCACCACGAGTTTCCTCGCCCTCGTCGCCTTCTCCCTTCCCGCCTTCGCCGCGGACGACGCCACGGGCACCTGGAAATGGTCCGCCACATTCAACAACAACACGGTCGAATCGACGCTCAAGCTGAAACAAGAAGGCGAAAAGCTCACCGGCAATTACATCGGCCGCAATAACATGGAATCCCCGATCGAGGGCGGCACGATCAAGGGCGACGCTGTCAGCTTCAAGATTGTCCGCGAGTTCAACGGCAACAAGTTCACGATGAAATACTCCGGCACGCTCAGCGGCGACACAATCAAGGGCAAGTCCGAATTCGAACGCGACGGCCAAACCCAATCGCGCGACTGGGAAGCGAAGCGGCAGAAATAAAGCCAAACGGCAGAAGTAACAACCGACACAGCAGACAGGAACACTCATCATCGCTAATCTTCGCTAATTGCAGCGACAGTTCGCTGTCTTCATTAGTGTCGATTAGTGAAGATTAGTGTTCCCCCCTTTTTTAGTTTCGCTTTTTCAGCGTCGTCAAATACTCGACGATATCGACCAAATCATCAGCCTTGATCTGCTTCTGAAGATCTGCCGGCATTAACGATGTCGGCAGCTTCTTCAAAGCCTCGATGTCATCGCGTTTAAGTTTGTGAACCACAGCCTCAGCCGTCTTTAACTCGACCGAGTCATCGGTCTGGCTAACCAAAATGCCGCTGAGCGTAGTCCCATCGAGCGTACGCGCCACATAAGTCTCATAGTTAAAACTCACGCCAGCATTCGGATCCAGAATCGAAACATACATCGCTTCCTTGGAGAGCTTGCTGCCGATTTCCGACAAATCCGGCCCCACGTCCTTGCCTTCGCCGTTCACCTTGTGACATTTGGCACACGTGCCCGTCGCATTGAACAGCGTCTTGCCGCGCTCGGCGTCCCCGGTGCGGCGAACGAGTTCCGCGACCGGCGGCAGCGGCTCACCACCCGCCGCGGCTGGGAGCGATAAGCGTTTGGCCGCTCGGGTCCGAATCGCCTCATCACTCGATGAAAGCAGCGCATTTGCAGCGGCGAACTGCGTATCCGCCGGAAGCCTTTCTTGTTCGACGATTTCCAGCAGCCGTTTTTCACCCGGTGCATTGCGGCCCAGGGCCGTGACCGCCGCGGCCCGCGCTGCCAGCGGTTTATCGGCTTCGGTGATTAGCGAAGCGACGAGATCATTGGTTTTGGCATCCGCAAGCAAACCCAGCACCTCGACGATTTTCGCCGCTTTCGCGGAATCCTGATCCGCGATGGCTTTCGCGAGCAGTTCACGATCGTCGAACTTGACGAGCAACCGAGCCGCTTTCACGGCAATCGTGCTATCCGACGCCTCGGCAGCGATTTGCAGCAACTGGGCGCCAAGTTCGCGGAGCTTGAATTTCTCAATCAGGTCGAAGTATGAATCGGTTGCCTTGATCGTCTCGAGATGTCGCAGCAATGCAGCCTCGGCATCAGGCTTCGTGCTGAGGTCGATGCCCGGCAGCCGCGCTAGAGCGCGGACGACGATTGCGTCTTTAGCCCGCTGCACGTCGTCATCGGCGTGGCCCAAGGACAGGAGAACCACGAAAAACACGAATAGACACGAAATTAGACAACGCGGCATAGAGAAATGGCACATGGAAAAAGTGTGCCAGCTATCTTTCATTGGCGACGTTGATGAAGATTTTGAGCGCCGATTTATCCTCGACGAGCAGCCGCATCATTTCCTGATATTTGTCGAGGCCGTCGAGCGGATGCGTGAGTATTCGCTCAATGACGCCGGGGAACATCATCTCGCCGACAGCCAGATCGCGAATTCCCATTTCAAAGTGCTCGCGATTGGCATTTACCGAGCCCAGGAGCAGCTTATTACCAAGGACGAAGTCGATGTTTATTTTGTCGGCTGATACTTCGTGCTTGCGGTCGGCGCCAGTAATGCTAACCCAAACGAGTGCGCCGTTGTGACCTAGAGCCCGCATCGCGTCGAACGCGACCTGACTGGACCCCGACGCATCGACGATCAAATCGGCTTTTCCAACTTCAGCAACGACTTTTTCCGCCGGCGTCGTGGACGTGCTGACGTAATGGGCTTCCATACCCTCGACGATCTGGCTGTTCAGCGTGCCGCGTTTGCTGCGGGCAAAACAATAGGTCTCAATTCCGCGCAGTCGGAAAATCAACGCGGTGAGCAAGCCAATTTGTCCCACACCCATCACAAACGCCCGCTGCGGCCGCCAAACTTTCATCCGCCGCTGGGCTTCATAAGCCTGATGCACCGCCTTGGCTGCACAGCTCATCGGTTCCATCAGCACGTGCAGGTGCTTGAGCCCCTTGGGAACGCGAACGATATATTCCTCTTCATCAACAAAGTACTCGGTGAGATAGCCGTGGCGGAGATTAATGCCCCGCTCGTAATACGTCTCCTCGCTCGTCATATCGTTGGTGCCGATGATGTCGTAGATCGAGCCGCCGGGCCGACGGACCGTCGCCGTGACATAATCCCCCGGCTTAATGCGTTTCACATTTGGCCCGACCTCTTCGACAAGGCCGAATGACTCATGGCCGATCACGAGGTGACTGTCGCCCGGCGGCGGGTTACCGTAAAGGGCCTCATTAATCTCGCGATCCGTCGCATCGACGCCAACTTTCAGGACGCGAACGAGAACGCCCTTGCCGCCCGGAATATCGGTGACTTTCGGACGCGGGACGTCCGTCAGATGGACGCTATTTTTCTTGCCGGGAATGACGGCGACGGCTTTCATAGGGCGGGCTTCATGCGTGAGGCTTGGGGCTTGAGACTACGATCCACGGCTCAGGTCTCAAGTCTTAATCTAGTGGCCGCGACAAATCGTCGCGAGGGGCGAAAACGCGAAGTGGAACGAATTTGCCGTGTCCGGCGAAACCTTTTGCCGCGGAAGCGGTTGCATGGATATCGCTGCGCGCCCGCTTTGAGGCGGCTGGCCGCAAATCTTGGCGAGGACTCAGGAACAGAGAGGAACAGTCGTGTTTCGCTATTCAATTCGGGAGTTGCTTTGGCTGACCCTAGTTGTGGCCGTCGCTTCGGCCTGGTGGGTCGAAGCGGCGCGGGCCAGACAATGGCAGCAGCGGGCCGTGATTGCCGCCGGCCAGCTTGAGGCGGAAAACTTTGGCAAAATGATCTTTGAGCCGACTCGGGCCGTGTATTTGTCGCCCGCGAAGGATTCGGCGCATCAAGAAACCGTTTTCCCAACGGAAGCAAGTCGCTGATTCGCGGCCAGAACTGCTAGCTTCTCGCGAAAGATTTTCGCGTTGTGGCGGATATCGACCGGCAGCGAGCGTAGCAGCAGGAACGTGTCGATTCCGCTCGTGTGCAGATGCTGCTCGGCCAACTGGCGCAGCGCTCGCTGTACCTGGCGCCAGTTGCCCTTTGCGTTGCGCCTGTGTTCCGGCCACGGCTCAACAAAAACGACCGGCCGCTGCTTCCCGCGCTCGCCGACACCAACCAGCGCCGATCGATAGACCCAGGGATGCTGATTGAAGATCGCCTCGCAGGGAATTGTATATAGTGTCCCGCTAGCCGTGATGACGCGGTGTGACTTGCGGCCGCAGAACCAGAAGCGGTCATTCTCCAAATACCCAACATCGCCCATTCGATGCCAAAATCTATCACCATCGCGGATTTTGTGTAGCGCGTTGGCTTCAGGGCGGGTTACATATTCCGTCGTAACGACAGGCCCGCGAACGATGAGCTCGCCGATTTCTCCAAGCGGCAATTCATCGGCATCCGCCATCGTTGCGACGGGTTCATCCTTGATGCGAATTACCTTCCAATCGATGCCCGGGAAGTGACGGCCGACGCAAGTGCCGGCGCCGGCGGCTGATTTGGCCGCGGTCTCCGACAGCACTTCGGTTGCCGATATCGAAGCCACAGGCAGCGCTTCAGTCGCACCGTAAGGCGTGTGGATATCGCCATCCAGCGGAATCGCAGCCTTCATGCGCTTCAAAACGTGAATCGGAACGGGAGCGCCGGCGGACAACACTCGTTTAAGCGTCGGCAAAACGATTTTGGTGTCCTCGCAATACCGGCCGACGACATTCCACAGCGCCGGCGAGCCAAAAGCTTGGGTCACGTTCCAATCATTGACGGCTTCGACGATGTTCCGCGGATCGACCTGTGCCGGCCGGGTCGGGTCCATGTCGGGAATGACCGTCGTCACGCCCATCGCGCAGTTGAAGAGTGCGAACAGCGGAAACCCGGGCAAATCGACTTCTCCCGGCTGGATGTTGTAGAAATCGCGGATTTCGGTGGCCTGGCGATCGAAATTGCCGTGGCGATAGAGAACGCCTTTCGGCGGCCCGGTGCTGCCGGTGGTGAAAATGATTGCAGCCGGATCGTCGCCTTTTGTCTGCACGGGCTGAAAGTTTGGACTCATCCGCCGCGCGCGAAGCTGCGCAATCGTCGGACCGCCCCAAAACCAGCGGCGACCGACCGTGACATTGCATTTGGCTCTCGGAAAACGGCCGCGCAGAAGAATGCGGACAGCTTGCGCCAGAGGAATACCAATAAATCCTTCCGGGTCGCTTTCTGCCAGGCAGCGGATCAGATTGCGGCGTCCCATGCCGGGGTCGATGAGAATAGTGACGACGCCCGCCTTGA
Source organism: Pirellulaceae bacterium (assembly GCA_036496265.1). Taxonomy (GTDB): domain Bacteria; phylum Planctomycetota; class Planctomycetia; order Pirellulales; family Pirellulaceae; genus CAYLLN01. The sequence goes on from DASXLL010000328.1 coordinate 28,984, forward strand.
ACATCGCGAACACCAGCGAAATGAAATCGATGCTCGGCGGCACCATGAGAATCAGCCGCGTGCCCGGTTTGGCGCCGATCGCGGCCAACCCGTCGGCCAACAGATTGCTGTCGTCCTCAAGCTGCTGAAATGTGAGCGTCTGATAGATTCGCTTGCCCCCCGAATCGCGGCCGCGCGGCATTGCGATGGCAATGCCAGTTGGGTTTTGCGCCGCCATCGCACCGAGTCGGAAGCCGACGTTGACGCACTCAACCGAGGAAAGGAGAGTCGGAGAGACAGAGGAAGGGGTCAGCGACGTTTTACCTGGCTAGCGACAAAATCAATGATTTCTTTGGCGATGTCTATGTTATGAGCTCGCGCCAACGCCTTCCAGCCGGGAACGGCGTTGACCTCGATTGTATATAGCTGGCCGTCTTTGCCGGGCAGCAGATCGACGCCGGCCAGCGGAGCATGAACGGCGGCTGCAGCGCGATGGGCGAGTTCAATGAGCAAGTCATCCGGCGTGAACGGCTCGGCAGTGGCCCCCCGGCTGATATTGGTCCGCCAGTCGAGCTTGTTGACCCGTCGCATTCCGAGAACTCTGTCGCCAATCACCAGCAGACGGATGTCGTGGCCTTCGTGGTCAACGAATTCCTGCAGGTATAGGACAGCGCCGAGCTGAGCGAGCATTTTGAATGCTCTCAGTGCCAAGTTTTCATCAGTTAGGCGAGTAATGCCGCGACCTTCGCTACCGAAAAGTGGTTTTAGGACGACGTCGCGGCCGAGTTGCTCGAACGCGGTCATGGCATCATCAGCCGTTTGGCAACAAATCGTTCGCGGCGTTAATAATCCAGCGGATTGCAGCTTGGCCGTCGTCAAAAACTTATCGACGGCCGCTTCGATTGCCCGCGCTGGATTTACAACGACGCCACCAGCCGCCTCAAATCGACCCAGGCAGTCCATCCGGAAGACCACTTGCTCCAGCGAACCAGGTGGCATCGTGCGGACGAGGATGGCGTCGAAATCAGCGAGGTTGTGACCGGCGGAGGAGAGGGAGAGGGGGTGAGAGGGAGAGGGGGTGACGACGGCGGAGATAAAGCTAAAGGGGAGGATCACGATCTCGTGGTCCGCGCCAGCGGCGCGCGTAAGGTCGCGGGCGTACCAGGAATCGGGGGCTGCGAGGACGGCAAATCGCAAGCGAGGGGTTCAGGGTTCAGGGTTTAGGTTCAGCACCAGAGAATTCTATTGCCGTTTCAGCCCAAACGTCATGTAGTGAATGCCCGTCGGGTCGCTCACGAGCATGCCGCCGGCGGGGGCCATGTATTCGGCAATGACCTCGAACGGCGGCAGCGGATTGTCGCGTAGGGCTTGGTCGAGAGCGCCGAAGGCGCGGTTCTTGCCGGCTTGCTCGGCGAGCCGCTTGCGGGTGTTTTCAGCATTGGCCATGTCGTACCAGAAACGCATCCCTTCTTCCGGCCTGCTGAACACCACCGCGCCCGGTGCGTCGCCGCCCGGTTGCCGCCTAACCTTGCTGGCGATGAGCTTGAAATCGAGCGAAGTGGACAGGCTGCGATCAGGATTCGCTGTTGAAGTGACCAGCTCCTGAAACGCCTTCATGCTGTCCGTGAAAATGAAATAGTCATTGATAATCCCGATGCAGGGCAGCGGCTGGCGGATGTCCATGCCAGCTTTGGCGGCTTTTTGCTGCCGGTCTGGCACTTTGATCGACCAATATTCAATTTGGCCATAGCGTTGCTTTTCCAAGTCGCCGTAATGCTTCTGCACGATCTTGTCGAGCACGGACTTGGCGGCTTTGGGGTCTTTGAGCTGCAGACCGACGATCGTACACGGGCTATTGATTCGCACCGGCCGCTCGACCCACTGCACATGCGTGGCCCGGCCAGAAAGCTGTGGCACGATTTCGGTGAGCACGTCCGCTCCGAGTGGGCCGCTGAAGCGCGTTTGAATTTGTTGCTCAAGCTGACCATCTCCCATCAGGCCGTTGTACAGCCGCGACGCGACATTGATCGTATGCCGCAGGTCCCAGTGAATCGTCGAATACGAGATGCAGTCGGCCGGCACCCACGTTTCGGGCGTCATGTCGCCGGACGATAGGCCAATCGCGTCGATCACACCGATCCGCGGGTTGTCGAGCAGGATGTGCAGATGCTGCACCTGATCGAATTCGCCCGACGAGAACGACATGGCGCCGCCAGCCGCTTGCAGGCCGTCGAGTCCCAAGACTGGGAATAGCGCTAAGCCGGTTGCCGCCAGCGAGCCGCTTGCCAACCGGCGTACCAGAGCAATCGGATCGACATACCAGACGATATGCGGCTGATCATCGCCGGCGCAGCGGCTCATTACCGTCGCGAACTTCTCGGTTTCGGCAAGCGCGCGTTCGACACCCGCGCCGTTTAAGTTCGCCAGCACGGTTTCCATGAGCGGCCGAGCAGTGGCAAAAATGAACGTGCCGTCGCGCTCGACTTCAAATATCCGTGGGCCAATACCAGTGAAAATGTTGATTTCTTCGTTGCCGAATTTTTCCGTCAGCCGATTACCGCCGCTCTTGGCCGCGATGGCCTCCGCCGACGCGATCAACTTCCGAGCTTGTGCGACTTCGTCCTTGGTGTCGATGATGAGCACGAAGCCCTGCTCTTGCTCGCGGTCTTCGGGCGCGACGAAAGCGACACACACCTCACCCTGCGGAATTTTCAAGAGCTGATCGAGCGGAACCCCAATCACCTGCTCCACTTGCTTGAACGCGTCTTGAGCCGAGCGATAGAGCTGCCCGACCAACGGCTGCATCCGCTTGTCTTGAAAGATGCGGCCGAGCGAGGTGTCTTGAAATTTCTGAGCGAGCAAAGGCGCGTCGGGAATGCGAACCATCCCCAGCGTATAGGGCGGCAAAATCTGCGGCGCCGTCGGCCGCTGGGCCCAAACGGTTGGCGAAATTAGTAATAACGAAGTACAAACGGCGCACAAACGCCACGATCTAAACAGCTTTTTCACAAAACGGTTCCCCCAAGTGGCAATTACGCCACAACCCCAAGCGGACAAGCAGTTTATGATTGTTTCACAGGTCGCCAGTTGCTAAAAGTACCCGCCAACTCCGGCTGCCGGTTTCGATCGTCCTGGTATTCGCCCGAAACCGGTCGGGATTGGGCGGGTTTAAGGGATTTGGGAGACAAGTTGCTAGCGAATTCCCAACCTCCGTACGGCAGAGGTCTATCCGATCCTAAGAAGCCGATCTGAGGCGCAAAACCTACCGCGGATTGCCTCAGCGACATAACCCGCGCCGTCGTTTACAAGCCTGGTAGCATTCGACGAAAATAGCGATAGCAACAAATCGAGGCGCAACATGAAAACGATCCGCCCAATCAACTCAGTGATCATGATCCGAGCACTGCCGCTATTCGGTTTGGTATGCAGCCTCGCGCTCGCCAACGTCTGCTTCGCTCAAGCGCGCGGCACCACCACGAACAGCATGTTCGGCTCCTCGCAAGTCGGCAATCCGTCCGGCGCGAGTGCCTCGGGTTCTGGCTCCGGCATGACGATGGGCCAAAGCTCGACGAACGGAAGCGCCAGTACGCCGGGAGGCACTAGCTCAATGGGCAACAGTTTGGGCCTTGGCGCAAATATGCAGAACTTCAGCGCCGGCGGGGCAACGGGTTTTGTCGGCTCCAGCGCAAACAGCGTTGCCAATCAGTCAAGCCGCGTGGGTACGCAGGGCGCTGTGCAAGCCGGCCGCGTCAACTTTGGCTCGCTGACGAATTTGATGAATCAATCGCGGCAGAATCAGTTCAATCAGCAGCAGGCTCAGAAAGCGCAGCGGTCGGCCAGTCAGCCGAAGGGGCAATTCCGCGTTCCGCTGCGGCTCGGTTTTCAGCCAACGCCCAGGGAAGGGCTGGGCATCGGCACGGCGCTTACGCAGCGGATGATCAAAATGCCCGCCCTCTCGCAGACCGGCCGAATTACCGCTGGGATGGAAGGGCAGACGGCTGTCCTGCGGGGAACAGTGCCGACGGAAGCGGACCGGTCGCTGGCGGAGGGCCTGGCGAAATTGGAGCCAGGGGTGTTGGCGGTCCGTAACGAACTGGTGGTGGGACCGACGGAATCACAGCCTGCGGAGCCGCTGCCGCAACCGCCTTCGGGGCAGTAGTCGCAGCCTGTGGCGAGTTGTTGACTATGCCCGCCGCGCGACTCGCGGCTAGCGTCGCCCGTTGTTGCGCCAGTTTCTCCATTGGTCCGATTTGTGGCGGAGCGCTGGTCAATCGGTCTTGCAGCGATCCCGGCAGGTTAATCGTTGTCGTGGCCGGGCCGGTTGGCTGCTGGGGCAATCCGGTCGGAACTTCTTGTGGCTGGAACGACGCCTGCTGAACGCCATAGTTGTTCACATTCCCGCCAGGCGCGCCAACTTGTGCCGCATTGGAAACGATATTGGGGTCCGGGCGCACGACGGGCGACGGCGGCAGGACGGCATGTCCGTATTGCAGCTCGCCGGACGGCGCCGCTGGGCCCGGCAACATATTGTGTGCCGATTCGCCGATCACGAGCTGCCCGCCGGACGAAGTGAAAATCGGAATCAGCGTCAGTTGGACTTGCGGGCTGCCGACGGCGTCCCACGGAACCCAAATACTGTACGAAGCGCCGAGCTGCGTCGGGCTATAGTGCTGCGTGAATTGCTCCGGCGTGAAAGCAAACTTCTTTTCCGGCGTTTTGTTTTCGCCGCCGGGAGCGCTGTCGTTATAGGCATAAACCACGAGCTGCCCTTCGACGGCGACAGGCTCGTTCTTCTGGTCGTAAAAATAAAGGCGGCCCCCGAAGCCACGTGTCGATTGCTTGCCGACCTGGTTGAACACCGCCGGCGACCAAATGACGGCCATTTTCACCGGAATCGGATAGCGGCTCTCTTTGATCTTGGGCTGTGAATTGGGCCACAGCTTCGGCCAGTCGGCGCGGGCGTTTTCGGCGTTGACGATCGATATCACGGCAAACGCGAGGCAAACGATAAGCAAGTTATTTCGCATAGCAACTGTTTCGTTCGAAGCCGAGTCGTCATGGCAACTCGCGGAGCGAGTTGCCCACTTTGGAGGCAAGACCGTTATTGACTCGCCGGCTGCTGATATTGGGCCGGTGCCACTGGCGTCGCGAACGGCAGCGTCGCCGGCTGCGGGCCAGGCAACAGCCTGCGGGCGGTTCCCGCGGGCGGCGAAACCGGTTCGATCGACGGTGGACCTAGTGGACTGCTGCTGGCAGCCGGTGGCATCAGGCTCGGTGGCTGCGGCACGGTATAGTTATTCGAGGGCGACGGATCTTGATATCCCATGCCGGGCGATGGCGGAGGCGGCGGGACTCCTACGCCGACTGGCGGCCCCGGCGGCACCGGCATTGGTGTCGCCGGCGTCGGCGAGCCGGGTGAGCTATACGGTGCCGGACCAGAGGGAAATCCGGTGGACGAGGGAACGTTGAGCGGTTGCAGCGTCGGCTGCGGCACAACGCCCGGCGGCCCGAAGCTCGGCACACTGCCATAAGGATCGGGACCAGACGGATAACCGTTCGGATCGATGTCCGGGAAAATGAGTGGTGTCGGGCTCGAGTTGAACATCGGGTTGCCGGAGAACGGCACAGGCCCATGAATATTCACGAGATCGGCGAGGCACCAGCTCATCCGCTGTCCTTCGCGGGCATTGATCCAGTCGATCTGATCGGGGCTGGTCACCAGGTAAGGCGTCAAAATGATGAGCAGCTCGGTTCGCTTGTTGCTAACCTGGTCGTAGCGAAACAGCCGGCCGAGCACGGGAATGTCGGCCAGGTAGGGAATGCGGTGCGAGTCTTCTTCGAGGTCTTTGGTAATCAATCCGCCGAGAATGACTGTTTGGCCGGTGCGGGCGAGCACGATCGTCTGCGCCGTCGTGATCGGAATCTGCGGCGAGCGAATCGCGTTGCCGTTGGCATCGACGGCGATCGGAATGCCCGTGGCATCGGAACCGACGACCGATTTTTCGGTGTAGATCTGCATCACGATGGCGCCATCGGGGCTGACGCGCGGCGTCACCTGCATAATGATGCCGACATTGATGTCGTTGATGATCGGCGTGACGGTCAAGCCCGTGTTCGTGGCGCCAATGATACGCGGCACTTTGGCGCCGACTTGAACGAACGCCGTCTGGTTGTCCATCGTTTGGACTTGCGGCCGGCTGATAATTTGCGACCGTTGTGAGCGTTCCAAAGCCCTGAGCAGCACGCTCACCGATTCGCTGCTGGCCGACAGCACCAGGCCGCCAAAGCCTTGCGTCAAGTCGGTGCGGCCGAGAGCCAGGTTCGAGACGCCCTGCGTGGCAACTTTGGTCGCGGTAGCGAGCGACCCGGCCGTCGCGTCATTGGGCAGCGTGAGCGGATTACTGTTGAAGTTGAACCGGTTGGCGGCGGCGCTGGTGCTGCGGTCGAACATCAGCGCATCTTGCAGACCCCATTCGACGCCGAACGCCTCGTTATCGGTGAGCGTGACTTCGGCCAGCACCGCCTGAATCACAACCATTGGCGGCCGGCGATCCAGATTCTCCAGAATCATATCCACGCGCTTCATCTGCTTGGACGTGGCATAAATGATGAGGCTATTGGTCACGACCTCCGGCACAACGATAACTTGTTGCTCAATCTGTTCCACCGGCGTTACCAGCTCCGGCGACGCTTGAATGATCTGCAGTTGCTGCTGCAACATCTGCGTCAGGGCATTCGAAACGTCCGCCGCCGGCGCATTCCGCAACCGATAGACCTTCGTCTCCCGTTGCCGGACATCGCCTTCATCGAGCCGCGTCAAAATCGCATAAATGACATTCAAATCCCCCGCGTTGCCCGACGCGATGATACTATTCGTCCGCTGATCGACCGAAAACCGCAACGGCACAATCGCGCTTTCGCCAGCGCCTGTTGCGGTCACCTGACCGGGTGCTTGCTGGTTCGCTTGCTGCGGCTGCCCAAACAAATTCGTGAGCATGTCGGCAATTGCCGTGGCATCCGCGTTTTTCAACCCAAATACCTTGATCTGCGCCTCCGAAGCCGGCAACTTATCGAGTTGATCGACCAGCGCTGCTATCAAGTCCATGGCGCTCGATGGCCCCACGATGATCAGCGAGTTGGTTCGGATGTCGGCCGAGATGCGAATATTGGACATGATGCCCGACTGGATCATCCGCTGGCCTTCGGGGCTGTTGCGGAGGAATTGTAAATTGATCGCCGGAGGAGTGGCTCGCGGCGGTGTGGCCTGGGCCTGGCCTTGCACGGCTTGAGCTGTCTGGGTAGCAGTGGCAGCCGTCAGCGCCTCTTCCAGCACCGGTCCCAGCGTTTCCGCGATCGAATTCCGCAGCTTGAAGACGCGCACCTCGTATGTGATCGTCGAAGTTGGCACATCGAGCGATTCGATAATCTTCGCAACCTCGATCATGTCGCGCGGCGCTGCCTGCACGAGCAGCGAATTGCTGCGGTAATCGGCAATGACGAGCGCTCGTGTGCCGAGACCGGGCCGGAAATCTTGAGTCGTAGGCGGTCGAGCTATGAAAAACGCCCGAACGGTGCGTTCGGCGTCGATCGCCGACATGTTTTGCAGACGGAAAATCTTAAACTCGCCCTCGGTCGGCGCGGGCACGTCCAGCTTCGAAATCAGTTCGATAATTGCCGGAATGTTTTCCTTGCGGCCGATGAGCAAGATTGCATTGGGCCGCTGCAGCGGCGTGACCGTGACCAGGCCAAACCGGCCGAAGGCCGCGTTATAGACCGTGGTGATCATGTCCGACAGCGCCGTGCTGTCGATGTGCTTCAAATAGTAAATCTCCATCTCCGGCTTGAACTGCAAGCTCTGCGATTCGATCTGCTCGATGATTTGCAGCACGCGATCGACGTCTTCCTTGCGGCCGCGGACGACGATCACGTCTTCCAGAATCTCAATCTGCACATTGTTAATGCGAGCGAGCGCTTCCATCGATTGTGCGGATGCCGCGCTGGGCGCAATCGCCTGTGAAGTAACATCGCCGCCGCCGGCCGGAGCGCTGGGAGCGACCACAGGGGGGGCCGCTGCAGGCGCGGGAGCCGCCGGTTGCTGAGCGACCTGCGCTACGGGTTGCTGAGCAAGCTGCGCTGGGGGTTGCTGAGCAAGCTGCGCTGCGGGCCCGGCATCCGGCTGAAACAGCATCGAGACGAACTGGCCAATGTGTTGCTTGCGGCGAGATTCCCCGCCGCCAAAAATTTGCGTCAAAAGCGATACAGCGCGGCGGAGAGTCGCCGGATCAGACTTGCTGACTGGCACGATGGCCGTTTTTTCGCTGGCTGAACGGGGGCGCGAGTCCAAAACGCTCATGAGCCGTTGCCAAGAAGCGGCCGAGGCCGGCGGCGACGAGATCGACGCCGTGTTGGCCCGGCGATCGACGATGATGCTGGTCGAACCACCCGCGGACGGCGGAAAGCGGAACGTCGCCACGTCGCCCGCGGTGTCTTGCGACGATTGCAGGCTTGTGCCCCACGTTTTAGCTAGCTTGTTCTCAAAATCACGGGCCGAGAGGTTTTTGAACTGCCAGACTTGTGTTTGAACGGTCTGCGGCTCGGTATAGATGACTGGTTTGATTGCCGGCGGCGTGGGCGGCGGCAGTAATCCTTCGCTAGCCAGCCACTGACTTACTTCCTGATGAATCGATTCCGGTCCGACCACCAGCAATTTGCCGGAAGCTTCCGAGAATTGCACGTCGGTCCGCCCGGCATAGATCAATTTCAGCTTCGCGACGACGCCTTTGACCGCCCCGAGCACCTGATAATCTTGCGCCGGTCCGGCAGGGAAAATCGGAATCGGCTGTTGCCGCAGCACGGGCGGTCCGCTCGCGAACGGGGGCGCCTGTGCCAGCAGCGCGGCCTGGCCAATAATCGCCAGCAGGCCGCTGAGCGCGATCCTATTTGCTGGACTGCCGGGTGTTCGACGTCTGCAAATCATGGGCTGATTGCTTTCTGGAAATCCGCTTGCTGCGACCTATTTGCTGTGGTTGACTACCAGCCCCAAACGGTCCGGGCTTTCCATGAGCCGCGCTATAGCGCGAGCGCATAAACGGAATAACCCGTACATGCGACATATTCGGCAAGGTTTACCAACTAGCGTGAAACCGTTTGCAAGAAAAAGTGAATCGGTGGCGAAAACTGGAGGAAGTGCGCGGGTTGGCGACTCGCTAGCAGCGCATCTGCCGCTTCGCCCCACGCCGGGTCTTTGTTAAACTGGCGACCACAGTCAATTCACGCAAAATAATCGGAGCTAATGGCCATGCACGGCCCAAGTCACGTCAATTTTCCGATGGTCGTCGTCTGCACCCTGGCAACCGCAGCCTGCTGGGGCGTTTACGGCCCACTCTTGCAATGGGGCCACGGTGCCATGGGCACCGGCCGCCTGCGGCCATTCATCTGCGTCGGGATCGCCTATGTCATCATCGCGATCGTTGGGCCAATTCTCCTGATGACGATCACCGGCATGGAAAGCGAAAGCGGCCTGACTCACGGCTGGACCGACAAGTCCGGCAGCGGCATTAGAGGCATCTTTTGGAGTCTGATGGGCGGCAGCGCCGGCGCGCTCGGCGCGCTCGGCGTCATTCTCGCGCTGAATTATGGCGGTCAGCCCGGGTATGTCATGCCAGTCGTCTTTGGCTGCGCTCCGGTCATTAACACTGCATTCACGATGTACTTTGCCGGCACCTACAAGAATCTCGAACCCGTCCGCGGTGGTTTATACTTCGCGGGGCTTCTCTTGGTCGTGATGGGGGCTTCTCTTGTATTACTATTCGCGCCAAAGCCGGCGCCGAAGAAATCGCCGGAAGCCGCAAAGCCCGTAATTGCCAAACACGCTACTGAAGCAAAGACTTAGCTCTCACCGCGAGACACTTCGTTTTCCTCGCCGACAATCGCTGCGGTTGGATCAAATTGATCACTCGGGACGATCCAAATCTCCCCGTGCAGATCGTTCTGCTCCGTGCGCACTCCGTGATGACGAGCCAGTTCCAAAATGGCGAGGAAGACGCCGACGATTGCTGACTTGTGCATGCCGGGCTGAAACATATCGGAAAACGCGACGCGGCGGTCTGATGCCAGGCGACCATGAATCCGCTGCATATAGACCTGAATCGGCGTGTCGTCATACACGATCGTCGCCGGTGTCGCCACTTGCGAATCGCGCAGAATCCGCCCCATCGCGCTGACCAGGTCCCACAGCTCGACCTCGCGAATCGGCTGATGGCTCGCGTCGACCTCGCGCGGGGCGACATCGTTTGCCATTCGGGAATACTGCTGCTGCCAGTCGCGGCTGCGCTCATCGAGCATGCTTGCCGCGTCTTTATACTTCTTATATTCCAGCAACCTCTCCACGAGCTGATCGCGCGGGTCGTCCCAGGTTTCCGCCTCTTCGCCGCCGCGGGGCAAGACCATCTGCGACTTGATTTCGATCAGCGTGCTCGCGATCTCCAAAAAGTCGCCCACTTCGTTCACATCGAGCTTTTCCAAGACCTCGAGATAGGTCAGATATTGTTCGGTCACCAGCGCGATCGGCAGGTCGCAAACGTCCAGCTCGTGCTTGCGCACCAAATAGAGCAACAAGTCCAAAGGACCCCGGAAATAGTCAAGCTCGACGCGAAAATCCATGATTGTTGTACTGATTTTACGACAGATTCGCGGGCCATCTTATGCGGACGGCCCCGGGTCCGCGAATGGCAATCACGATCACCCCCCCCGGCCTCCCCAACTTAACGATTTTGCAATAATTTGCGAGTTGAAAACCCGCGGTGTATATTGCACGGCGCGAGCAGCCGATTTTGGGGCTTAAAACGACCGGCTGCGCAAACCGCGACATTCGCCTGACAGCGGCTCGAGGATTTGATCCGCTCGATCGCGAAACGTTGGGGGATGGGAAGCGTTTAAGAGCTTGCCGCAGGCGAGCAGCCGTTGCCGCGACTGGCGACGGGGCGAACAGAGACCAGGCAGCGGCGGCGGCAGGATGCAGGCCGCAGCGACGATCGTTTCGTGTTTGGCGGGCGTTTCGTGTTTGCCGGGTGATAGGATGATGATCGAGATCTGCCACAAGCAATCGGGCGATGTACTGCGCACCGTGCAGGCGGCGTCGCTATCGGGGCAGTTCTTCGAAGGGGCCAAGCTCGTCGGCGCCAATCTTTCGCGCCGCGATCTCTCGAAGTGCGATTTGCAGCGGGCCGACTTGCGCGACGCTGATTTGACGGGGGCGAATCTATCAGGCGCCATGCTTGCCGGGGCGCTTCTGCGGGGCGCGGTGCTCGACGGCGCGAATCTCGAAAAGTGCGATCTGACCGATTCCTTTGCCGACGGTGCCGGCTTTCACGGTGCGAATCTAACGGGCGCGACACTGCGGTACGCCAAGCTCGCCGAAGCCGATTTTTCCGAGGCCAAGCTCATCGGCGCCGATTTGAGCATGGCCGACTTGGGCTGCGATTTTAGCCGCGCGGATCTTTCGCGGGCCGATCTGCGCGGCTCGAATCTGTCGGGGGCTGTTCTGGAGGGAGCGACGCTACTCGGAACCAATTTGAGCGATGCGAAGCTCACCGGCGCGGATCTAGGCGGCGCACATTTGGAAGGCGCCATTATGGGTGCCGGCCGAAAATTCGCTCCCACCGGCTTCAAGAAAAAAGAGCAGCGCCCCTGGTGGCAATTTTGGGGCTAGAGCAACTCGTCTAGTTTGTTCACGAGCTTGCCAAAATACGTCAGCGCGGTTTCAACCGGCTCCGGTTTCTCCATATCGACGCCCGCGTCGCGCAACAAGTCGAGCGGGTCCTTCGAGCAGCCGCCTTTGAGGAAGCTAAGATAGTCGTGCAGTTCTTTTTGACCGCCGCTTAGCACGCGCTGACTGAGCGCGATCGCCGCGCTCAGGCCGGTCGCGTATTTATAGACGTAATACGCCCGATAGAAATGCGGAATGCGCAAGCATTCGAGCGAAAGCTCATCGTCGAGCTTGAATTCGGGACCAAAATAGTCTGCCAGAAATTTGCGATAAACATCCTTGAACGCTTTGACCGTCAGTCCTTCGCCGGCTTCCGCCATCTCATGAGTGATTTTTTCGAATTCAGCAAACATCGTCTGCCGAACGATCGTCGCCCGAATGTCGTCAAGTTCTCGGTTGATCAAATAGGCCCTTTGCCGGTCATCGCGGGCATTCTCTAAAAGATGATGGCTCAATAACTCTTCATTGAACGTGCTGGCCACTTCGGCAACGAAAATCACATAGCCGTAGTACTGATACGGCTGGTGCCGGGCCGAATGCCACGTGTGCATCGAGTGTCCCGCTTCGTGGGCCAGCGTAAACACTTCATTGAACACGTCCTGATTGTAGTTCATCAGGATGTACGGCGGGCTGTCGTACGAGCCGCTGGAAAACGCCCCGCTGCTCTTGCCTTTATTGGGATAGCGATCGCACCACCGGTCCACCGTCAGTCCTTTGCGCAGCGTCGTGCAATATTCCTCGCCCAGCGGCGCTAGAGCGTCGATCACCAAATCGACCGCCTGTTGCCACGTGCGCTTGATTTCCAAATCGCTCAGAATCGGCACGTACGTGTCGTATTGATGGATGTCCCGCAGCTTCATCTTGCGGCGGCGAACATCGTAATAGCGATGCACCGCCGGCAAATGCTTGCGGACAGCGGCAATGAGATTGTCATACAGTGTGACGGGCACCTTATCGGGAAACAGCGCCGCTTCGAGCGACGACTTGAATCCGCGAACCTTCGCGTAATACACGTCTTTTTGAACCGACCCCGTCAGCGTCGCCGCCAGTGTGTTCTCGTGCCCTTGAAACTGCTCGTAGTACTGATGGAAGGCGGCTTTGCGAACGTTGCGATCCGGGGAAACGAGGAATTTCGAGAAGGTCGAATTGGACAGCTCGACTTGTTGTCCTTTCTCGTCCTTGAGCAATCCGAATTTCATATCTGCATCGAGCAACTGCCGAAACGCCTTGCTCGCCGCCCCGGCCATCTCCCCCTGCATTGCGAGCATCTCTTCTTCGCGAGCATTCAGCGTGTACGGCTTGAAGCGAATGATGCGCTCCAGCACCAGCTTGAACGGCACGAGCTCCTTCGCAACCAGATATTGATCGAGCGTCTTCTTCGGCAGCGCTAGAATCTCCGGCCGGATATAGCTCGCCGCCTGCGACGCCCGCGTCGCCAGATTCTGAAACTTCGCCACCATCGCCTGATACGTGCTATCCGCCTGATCCTCCGTCACCTTCAAGTGCGCATAACCGCCCACTCGCTCCGCCACTCGGTCAAACTCATGGTCAAACTTGAACAACGCCGCGAGCGTTTTCGCCCCGTCGCCCAGCTTGCCACGATATTTCTCGTAACCCGCGATCTGCTTGTCTAGCTTCCGAAACAGCTCATCCCACTGCGCATCCGTCTGGCACAGCGATGACAGATCCCACGTATCAGCGGCTTTGACTTCCGAACGTTTCGGCAGGCGAAGAACTTTGGGCATGGGCGATAATTCAGGATTTTTGGTTCAATTAGAGCCATCAGTGACACAGTCGCAAGGAAGAAGTGTACTCTTTTCCCGGCGGTGACAGCGGCAGCAGAAATCGTCTTGCCAATGTATTTTGCGCACGGGAGAATAAAGGAACAGGGCAGGTATCATGGCCATCACGAACAAAAATTCGACGAGCGATCCGCCTCCGCTAACGCTTCCTGCTCCCACGTTGACTGCCGCGGATACTAGCAGTGATAAGTGGCAGCACGAATATCAGGCATTTTTGCGACTCAGGCCCGAACTTCTAGCGACAAACGCGGGAAGTTATGTCGTTATCCACGATGGTCGCGTGGTCGATAGCGGGCCGGACGACGTGGTGCTCGCACTTCGCTTTTTTGAGCAGTATGGCAATACGCCGGCGTATATCGGCCTCATAACGCAGTCGCCGGATAAGCCCGAACGGATTCCCCATTATCGTCAGGCCGATTTGGGAGCCGGCGGGTGATTCGCTATCGGTATAACACCCAAATCGAACCGCCTGCGCCGTTCGTCCATCTGCTGCTCCGCAATCCGGCTGACGGTACCGAACTGTCAAACGTTCCGGCTCAACTCGATACGGCCGCCGACCGCACCGTGCTGCCGCAGTCCGTTGTCGCCAACCTACGTCTGGCGCAGATCGGAACGATGTTGATTGGGGGTTTAGGCGGTATTACCTACACGCTGCCGACGTATGTCGTGCTGGTTAGTGTTCACGATCTGGCTCCCGTTCCGGTAAAAATAGTTGCCAGCTCAGACGAGCAGTGGATTTTACTCGGTCGCGACGTGTTGAACGCGTTGCGTCTTACGCTCGATGGACCGAAGGGCGCTTTAGAAATCGAGTGATGTTCTTTTTGAAGATATCAATTTCCCATGCATTACGAAGCCGTTCAAATTCCGAAAGCTAAACGGCGGATGGCTAATTGATTTGCCGTCCTTGCGAGCGCGAAAGCTCCTCGCTCCTTCTGCCAAGAAACAGAAAGACCCCGGCGCGGTTTCATTCGCCCGGGGTCAAGAGAATATTGAGTTATTGAGCGGTGACTACCACCGGCGTCCGCCGCCACCACCGCCGCCACCGCCGCCGTATCCACCGCGGCCGCCACCACCGCCGCCGCCGTAACCACGACCGCCACCGCCGCCGCCACCACGCTCTTCGCGCGGGCGAGCTTCGTTGACAGTCAGCCGACGACCTTCGATTTCCTTCTCGTTCAGTGCCGCAATCGCTGCTTGGCCTTGGCTATTGTCGCCCATTTCGACAAAGCCGAAACCTTTGCTGCGGCCGGTGTCGCGATCCTGGACGACGGTCGCGTCCTTCACTTGGCCGAATTCCGAAAACATCTGCTCCAGGCTTTGGCTCGTAACCGAATAAGCCAAATTGCCAACATACAAACGCATACCACATTCCTTCACAAACATACGAGGCCCAAATTGATGCTTTCCGGGCCAGGAGAAAGGGATCAGCGTGGTGATCCGCCAAGTAGGCCGAGCGAGTCAGTGCGGCAGAACAATTCAAAGAACCTCACGCTGCGCTTGCGTCGTCAAACCGACTAGCCGAAAGTGTAGCACGTCGTTGATAGCCGGGCTAGTGCGTTTTTGCAGCGAAAAATCAATGCCGAAATCACCATTCAATCAATTCCGCGTCAAAAACCGGCCCCTCGACGCAGGTGCGTTTGTAATCCCAACTGCCATCAGGCTGCTTGACTTTGGCGACACAGGTGAAGCAGATCCCAATTCCGCATGCCATGGGCGTTTCGAGCGATACCTGACACGGGACCTTGAATTGGGCGGAGATTTCGGCAACCGCTTCCATCATCGGCTCGGGACCGCAGCAGACAATCAGCGGATTCTGCGGTTGCTCCGCGAGAACTTGCCTCAGGAGGTCAGTCACAAATCCATGCTGACCGCGACTGCCGTCATCCGTCGCGAGGCGGAGATCGATGTTAAGACTCTCAAAGTCTTCCAGTCCCGCAAAATATTCGGCGGTCCGAACTCCATAGCAAAATGTAACACCCGACGCCCGCGAAATATTCCGCCGCGCTTCACCATACTGTTTCAGCCCGAGCGCCTCTTTCGCCAGCGCCAAGAATGGCGTCTGCCCAATGCCGCCAGCGACCATGATCAAACTTGAGTTCAATGTTCCGGGTTCAAAGTTCAAAGTTGGGCTCGTGTGACTTTGAACTTTGAACTTTGAACTTTGAACTCCAAATCCATTTCCCAGGGGTCCCCAAACGTCCAACAGTTGCCCTGGTTTGGCGTAGCACAGCCGCGACGTTAGCTTTCCCTTAGCCAGATAAACCACATCAACCGCCTCCGGCTGTCCCGCCGCCGAAAGCACCGTGTCGTACAGCGCCAGCGGTCGACCAATCAGGGGATCGTTCATTCCAGCCAGTCGCAGCATCAAAAATTGGCCCGGGACGACGCGACGCGCGATTTCCGGTGCGACAAAACGGACTCGAAACGTATCGCGAGCCAACTTGACGTTTTCGATGATCTCAGCCGTGTGCTGAACGGCCTGATCGGCATAGTAAGCCGCGTGCAGCGGGCTATTCATCGGCGTCCTTTCCGTTTGCCGCCCTGCTTGCCGAATTGTTTGCCTGCCCTCTCGTTTCGTCGGCCGCCGCGCCGCTGATTGTCGGTTCCCTGCGGCCGCTCCTCTTTCTTCTTCTGCTTCGGGCGAAAGCGATATTTGCCGGCTTTGTCACCCGCCGGACCGCGGCCCTCCTCGCGCGGGCCGAAAACCCGCTTCCCGCCGCGTTTTTTGCCGAACGACTCGCGGGGTTGCGATTCGAGATCCTCGCGCTTCTTCCCAGCCGGGCGCTGCCGGAAATGTTTCTCGCGATCGTCGCGACCCTTGGGTCGGTGCTGGTTTCGCGGTCCGGATTTTCGCTTGTCGAACTTTTTGGGCCGTGGCGATCGAGGTGGGGGTGCGGCTGAAAAATCACCATCATAATCGATGACACCGCCGCGATTCTCGGCCGGTTCGACGCCTTCATCGACCGCAAATTCGTCGCTTCCCGCAATGGGCAGCGGACCTTCATCCATATCGTCACGCAGGAGATCATCCAGGGAAAGCGGCTGATCGAGTAGCGCCTGTTTTTGGAGATACTGATTGTCGCCGCGTTCCCGTGCCTTTTCCTTGCCAATGCTTCCAGCTTTTTCTGTCTGAACCTTGAACCCGGCGGCTGCTCCCGGCGGAAGGCCGGCCTGAACCTTTTTTCCGACAGCCCGCCGCTTCTGCTTAGCCAATTGCAACAAGCCTTCGACTTCGGTTGGCATCAGTCGCCGCCACCCGCCAACTGGCAGATCGGCCAGCTTCACATTGCCAACGGCAATTCGTTTCAAGGCGAGTACTTTATGGCCGACGCGAGCCAGGATCCGCCGAATTTCGCGGTTCCGCCCTTCGTTGAGCACGATTACGAGATCCGTGCTCTGACCGTGCTGCTTCTTGACCGTGATCGATTGCGCGCGAGCAAATCCTTCCGCCAGATGAACACCCTTCTTCAGCCGCTCCAATTGCCGTGCCTCTGGCGATCCAGCAATTCGCACCAGATAGGCTTTCTCAACGCCATATCGCGGATGCGTCAGCCGGTTGGCAAACTCGCCGTCGTTCGTAACGAGAATCAACCCTTCGCTGGAACGATCCAACCGCCCCACGGCAAAGACCCGCTCCTCGGTTGGCACCAGATCGATCACGCGTGCCCGGCCGCTGGGGTCATGGTTCGTCGTTACGACGCCGACCGGCTTATTGACCGCAAAGTACAGCCGCTGTGGCTTGCGAATGGCCTCCCCATCGACGCGAATCTCCTGCTGGGCCGGATCGACGCGCGTCCCCAGCTCTGTGACGGTCTTCCGATCGACTTCCACGCGCCCCGCGCGAATATAGTCTTCACAATCGCGCCGACTCCCCAGCCCCGCCGCGGCCAGGACCTTTTGCAGTCGCTCGCCGCGCGTCGCGGAGTCGTCATTTTCTGGCGGTGGTCGTTCTTTTCGCATTGCTAAAACCTTTCCTCACCCGCACAGTTTAACGCCCTTCGCCTCCGCCGCGAATGACCGGCGCGATAAGAGAAAACGCGCGGAAACAAATCGTTTCAACGGATAGCGCGGTCAGTCCGATATTTCCGCTATCTACCACTGTGCCGATCAAGCCGCGCTGTCTGACAGGAACTCGTGCGACCTTGCCGGCCAGTCAAACTTTGCCGCCTTTAGCCCCGGCCAAAACCATGCCCGCGCGCCTTTCCCGCCGCCAATTCACCGTCGCGTCCCTTACCATTGGCTCGTCGTGTCTGGCCGATGCCACTTTTGGCCAGGGATACAAGAAGTACCCGCCGGTGATCCCCGGGTCGGGCATCCGCGTCGCGCGGACGGGCGACGAATTTGAGGCCGAGGACTGGGCCTATTATCCCCAGCATCCCAAGAGCAGTTGGAACATCGACGACCAGATTCGCGAGCCCGGCAGCAGCTCGAAAAACGGTCTGTGGGCCGAAGGCGCCAAACGCGGCACGCCCGATATCGTCAAGCGCGTGCCGACTCCGCCGGGAGGCATTGAAGGTAGCACCGGTTCCATGCTGTTTCAATCGCTGCATTCGGGAATTCCGGGAACCTTGACGCATCAACAACAACAAGACGACTTGCTGCACAACACGCAGGCGCGGGCGGGAGTAATCCCGGTTTCGTGGAGTCCCAACGTTGTCTGCCGTGTGTATGTCCCGCCGGTGAAGTACTGGGAACGCCGCGATGGCGCAACTTTTGGCTTCCGCACCGGCCTCACCGCTCACGAGGAATACTGGCCCGGCATCTTCCTGCACATGGAGCGGCAGCCAACCGACGGCAAAAAAGGCCCATTGGTCCGCTCGTGGGTTCGGGCCGACAACGGCGGCCGCGACATGCCTTCGCTCACGTTCGAACCCGAAACCTGGATCACCATGGGGATGTCGCACACGCCCGACGGGGCCGTGCATTTCTTCCAGCGCCCGGGCATCGATGACTTGACGAAAGAAGACTGCGTCGGCAGCTACTGGTGCTACGGCTATCGTGCGCAGTGGTTCCAAACCTTCTTCTTCAATGTCATCAACATGGATGACGGCCGCAGCGTCAGCACGCCCTGGATCGTTGATGACGCGTTCCTCTTCGCAGCCAGCGCACCGGCGAACAAGATCCGCATGGCGGGCGGACCAAAACCGGCCGACCCGGGCGCGCAGCCAACAGCGCGGTAGATATTTCGCTCGAACTTGCGACTCTCGAGCTTACTGAATCTCAAGCTGTGTACTCACTCAATCTCAATCGTGTAACCGAGGGCCCCGATCGGCTCTCCCGCCTTCGCCTTTTCATAAGCCGAATGGCACAGCGTGCATTTTTTCAGCACGACGGGAATCGGCGTCGCCGCTCGCAAATATCGCTTGCCATTTTTCTCGGTGATCTGCTCGTAATAGGCATTGCCCTCTTTCAGCGACTTAATGGCAGCCTTTTCGAACTCATCGCGCGGCGCGTTATCCGGATCGTACGGTTCGCCCGTTGCATCTAACAGCCGCACGTCGTGATGCCCTTTTTCCCGCATCGCCTGAAACAGCTTTTGAAACGCCGCTCCCGCCGCCAAATCCGACTTTTCATCGACATAATTCTCTGTGATCAGAACGATCGCCGTCTTATAGACGTCGTCAAGAATTTGCACTTCCTTGCGCGTCCTTTCGAGCGCCGGATCGTCTTTCTTGGTTGCCTTCTCTTGACCCCAGAGAGACAGCCCTACAAGCGCCAAAACACCGATTCCCACCAGACCCCAAGCCTTGCGAATTCCGCCTGACATTTTCGCAGTTCCTCAAAAAGGTAGTCCACGATCTAAAGACAGTTCACAATTATCGCAGAACTGCGAACCGCATTCCGCCGCATGCGCACGAAAAAAGGCAGGCCAGTGGCCTGCCTCGGTGAACTGTGAATCCCAACCGCACGCGGCGCTTGGCCTAACGTGGTCGGTTTCCTTCGACGGCTTGCATCGCGACTTGTTTACATTGACTCGCGCGGGCGAATCGCACCGGTCAAGCCGTTGTAATCATAGCGGTCACTGTCGTGCCACAGCGGCAAGCCGAGCTCCAACCGCTTGCGGAGAATCTCGATCTTCTCCGGCGAGCCGGCCGGGGCGTCGGTCGAATCGAACTTGGCTTGCGGGCTCGGCAGCCAGTCTTCATCGTGGCCATACTTCAGAATCGCTTCGAAAACATTCTTGCACCGTTCTGACATCATTTCCTCCAGGCATTGAAAATGCGTTACGCCGGGGCTTCAAGGCTGGTGCAGCCAGCGTGCCTCGGAGCGGAAAAATCGCTCGCTTGCGAGGAACGCCAAGCATCGGCAGGTTTATTTGCGTGACCGCTATCAACGTGGCTCTCAAAGGCGGGTGAGAGCGTCCCGCGTTCAATCGCCGGGACATTCGCTGCGTGTGGGTCGTATGTCGCTATTTTTCACACTAGCAGCCTCGGGTCAAGCTTTTTGAGACAAATTGTCGTTTGAACGACGGATTTTCTTTTCCCATTGACTTATCATCCGAATAGCCGGCAATGTGACGCGATCTTGTTAGCTAAAGTCTTATGATTACTTAAATTAACGCTAGTTTATGGGATATGTGGGGATTGATTGCTCGCAATAAGCGGTAAACCGCAATGTAAAAATTCAATCCGTAAATCAACGTACAAGGGAGCCACGGCCGCAACGGCCGCATGCGATGTGAATTTGGATAATTTTTGAATTGTCAGGTTTCAAATTGCTTTTAGCTTTCCTCGCCGGCTATTTTGTCCGCTGTGCGACAATTCGGCGGTTTTTCGACCGTCCCTTGGACACTTGGTGAACCGACAAAAATGCCTTGGATCCAGCGCACCATTGCCTTGCCCGCCTGCTCTCGCGGCTGTCACCTCATCACGAATGAGATCGAACGGCACTTGCCGGAGCTTCGCTCCCTGAAGACGGGCCTGCTGCACGTGTTCATTCAGCACACGTCGGCCTCGCTGACGATCAACGAAAACGCCGATCGCGATGTCCGCACGGACATGGAGTCTTCGCTCAATCATCTCGCGCCTGAAAAATTCCCGTACGTACACACCCTTGAGGGGCCGGACGATATGCCCGCTCACGTCAAAGCATCACTGATGGGCTCGAGCGTCAGCATTCCAATCGCCAACGGCCGTCTGCTGCTTGGAACGTGGCAAGGTATCTACCTCTGCGAGCACCGCAATCGCGGTGGCAGTCGCTCGCTCGTTCTGACTCTCTGGGGCGAGTCGTGACGACCACTACTCAACGCGTGCCAATCGATTGCCGTCCAGCCTGCGCCAATTCATCGAGCCACCATTCGATGAGCGTCGCCTGATTGGCGTTGGCGTCGATGTGCCCATATGCCTCCAGGCAGTGTTCCAGGCATTCATTCGGATCGTCTTCCTCCATCCAGCCAGCGGCAGTGCGGACGCAGCGAGCCAGCTCCACATCTGCCGGCGCTTCGCCCGTTGTAATTCCCAGCAGAATCGCCCGATACAACTCTTCAGCCAGCGACACCACCAGCCGCAGCCGACTGCGCTTCGCGGCCGCCTCTTTGCCGGCGCTATCGACGAACTGCCCAATCAATTTCGCCGTGGGCGGCGCATCGAACGACGGCTGGCTTAGCATCGTGACCATCTCGCGGCGAAATTCGACCAGTTCCGCGTCGCACCAGAGCGCAGCACGCTCCAGCGAGCCATGGCTATGTGCGGCCGCGATATGAGCCGCTTGCCGATCTTCGCACAAACCTTTTTCCACGAGCAAATCACCCACGTCCGCCTCGCTGAGCGGGCCAAAACGCACCATCTGGCATCGCGACCGAATCGTCGGCAATTGCCGCTGCTCGCTGGTGCCAATCAGAATCAGCAGCGATTGCGGCGGCGGCTCCTCCAGCGTTTTTAAGAGGCAGTTAGCCCCTTCCTTATTGAGATAATCGGCATCGTCCAGAATCGAAATCTTCCGCCGACCCGAATACGGCTTGAGCGCGATGTTGTAGCACAGCCCAGCCCGCATCCGATGTTCCGCGTCACCGATAAGCAGTTCCAGCGGAATAAACGCCTTATCCGTCGGTTTGCTAATCACCTCGATATCCGGGTGATTCAGCGAAGCCACTTGTAAGCAACTCGGGCACTCGCCGCACGGCTCCAGTCTTACCTCCGGAACGCGCTCGCAGAGTAATCCCTTCGCCAGTGCCAGCGCGAATGTTCGCTTACCGATGCCCGACGGTCCGACAAACAAGAACGTGCTCGCCAAGCGGCCTTTGCTCAGCGCTCGCCGGAATTTTTCGACCACGCGGTCGTGACCGCGAATGTTTTGCCAGGTCATGTCGCAGCTTACTCAGGCCCCTTGGCCGCTTGCAAGGAGAACCGTTTGTTGAACCGCTAAATCGTGCGAATAAGGAAAATCCGTTTCCTTCTCGCCGCGAATGATCCGAGCCATGTCCGCTGCATCGCCCACGTAGCGAGTGAATTTCGGAAAACTGACCTCATGCGTCCCGCGCTTGTATTCGCCCCGTTGTCGGTCGAGCGTGACGCGGGCTCCCGGATTATCCAACGGCTGAATATGAAACGTCCCCGACGTTCCACAAACCACAAAATGCCGCCGCGACCCGCCATCGACCTCCTCAGCCGACGACTTCACCGTAGCCGTCGCCTTCGGATACTCGAGTGCCGCCAGCATGTTGTCGGCCAAGCCGTCGTTCTGTTTGCCCGAATGTCGCGGGAAGGCATTTACCTTGTCCGGCTTTCCCACAACACCAACCACAAGATCAATGACGTGGCAGCCCAGTTCAAACATGATTCCGCCGGGAAACTGAGCCAGGTTCTTCCGTTCCGCATCGCCCACCACCTTGCTCATCACAGTGTGTACTTCAAACACATCACCCAACCAGCCGTCTTTCAAAAACTGCCGCAGCAAAACCACCGCCGCGCTGTAGCGATACATATACCCCATTTGCACGAGCAAATTCTTTTTCGCCGCGGCATCCAGCAGCTTCCGATACATCGGCAGCGAATTACCAGCCGGCTTATCCAGATGAATATGCTTGCCGGCATCGACGCAGCGCTGGGCCGTGCTGAGTAAATCGCGAACGTGCGTTTCCACCAGTACCGCCGAAAGCCCGGCCGTATTCAGCAGCTGCTCCTCCGTAATAAACGGCACATCGCGAAACGCCGGTTGCTCCTTCGCGCGCTCCCGCAGCTCCTTATCCGGCTCAAAAATCCCAACGACTTCATAATCCGGCGACTCACGATACACACTCAGCTTCGTCGCATGCGCATGCCCCACGCCGATTTGACCAATTTTCAGGCGCGGCTTCCGCTCATCCGCCGTCGCGAACTCCGCGCGACTAGCCACGGCCGCCCCAAATGCAGCGGACGCCGCCAGAACCTGCCGTCGAGAAATCGAAGTCTTCATGCTCCCGCCTTCCAGAATTTTACAGGCCACGGATGAAACACCGATGGAACACGGATATTCTGGCATCCGTGTTAATCCGTGTTAATCCGTGGCTCATCCTCCTGAATGCTTAAACGAAAGGCCGCCTTATGGATCGCAGAACCTGGCTGACTCAGTTATCTCTGGCGGGCGGCGCGGCGATTCCGCTTTTGGCGGGAGGCGAAAAAACGATCGCCCAGCAGCCTGCGCCAGTTTCCAAAGGCGCCGGCCCGCTGAAAATCACCGACGTCAAAGCGATCCTCACCGCCCCCGCCGGCATCCGCCTCATCGTCGTCAAAGTAGCAACCAGCGAACCCGGCCTCTACGGCCTCGGCTGCGCCACCTTCACTCAGAGGGCCCGCGTCGTCGAAACAGCCGTGAACGAATATCTGCGGCCCTTCCTAATCGGCAAAGACCCGATGCAAATCGAGGACATTTCCCAATC
>DASXLL010000329.1:0-1507 GCA_036496265.1 Pirellulaceae bacterium
AACTCGCACTGGGACGTTAGCTAGAGTCGGGTATGGTTTCCATTAATAAAGCTGTATCCGCGTAACCGTGGCTGAGTAACGTTACGAGAAGCCGGCAGCCAGCGGTTTTGCTACACTGCCATTAGCTCGGCAAGGTACTGAGCTGGAGCGCCCGCCAAGGGCTCCGCGTGGTCTGTGATGATTGTAGAGGTGCTCGAACCCATCGACGATCGGGTTCCCGATTGACGCTTTCGCGCCCCAGCGGTTTTATTGAGGGCGAGTCGAACACCTGGACGAGGCGCGCCGTGGCCATGGCTGCAAGCGATATCGAGCGACTGATCCGCGCGCGCATCCCGGACGCTGAGGTCACGATCCAGGATCTTGCCGGCGACGGGGATCATTACAAAGCGACCGTCATTGCCGAGTCGTTTCGCGGCAAGTCACGGGTCCAGCAGCACCAGATCGTCTTCGAGGCGCTCAAGGCCGAAATGGGCGGCAGGCTGCACGCCTTGGCGCTGCAAACCGGAGCGCCGGAGCGCTAAGGCCGCCCGATCCGAACGGCTGCGCCATTCTCCCGGTTGGGTGATTCCTGGAATCGCATTCTCCGACAAGCCCGTTCGGCGGCGTCAAGGTGGGCGAAGCCCCACCGTGAAATCCGAGGCATGGGCTTTGCGCCCGTTTTACGCTACATATATTGCACGGCGAACGGATAGGATTCAGCGCGGGAGGGTTTCCCCGCTGCCCAGCAAGGAAGACGAGAATGTCCATCGATCAGTTCATCGACAACGAGGTCAAAGGAAACGAGGTGGTGCTGTTTATGAAGGGCACGCCGCAGTTTCCGATGTGCGGCTTCTCCGGCCAGATCGTGCAGATCCTCGATAATCTCGGCGTCGCCTATAAGGGTCTCAACGTGCTCGAGAACGACGAGCTGCGTCAGGGCATCAAGACCTATTCCAACTGGCCGACCATCCCGCAGCTTTACGTCAAAAGCGAATTCGTCGGCGGCTGCGACATCATCCGCGAAATGTTCCAGTCGGGCGAACTGCAGTCCCTGCTCAAGGACAAAGGTGTCGCCACGAAGGCGCCGGCGACCGCCTGAGGACTTTAGCGCTTTTTTGCAGCCGCGTGCCGTCGCCGCGCGGGGCTCCAGCGCGTGTGGCGGCTCCGGCAGGTGAAATGAACGGCTTGGGGCGTCAGCGCGAGGCGCAGGGCGATCTAGTCTAAAGCTGGCTTTCGCCGTCGTGACTCAACAAAAGTTATTGGCGGATTACAGCCATCGATGCGTGTTTGATTTGAAATTGCCGGCAAGGGGAGAATGCATCGTCAACTCTAACACAAATCGCGATAGCACCCCGCAGCCTTTCCGAAGACTACTGACATGCTCGGTAAGCTGACGATCGACGCCCTGCCGTTTTATAGTGGCATCGCCATGGGCGGCGCACTGATCGTCGTGTTTGGCGCGCTTGGCGTGGTTGCACTCATCACCTGGCTCGGCCAATGGCGCTATCTGTGGAGGGAATGGCTGACG
>DASXLL010000330.1:0-23369 GCA_036496265.1 Pirellulaceae bacterium
CACTGCCGTCAATGGCGTGGCGGTCCCGCTGGCGGCCGTGCCGTTTGGCCGGATCGTCAACAACACGATTTACGGCGGCAACACGGCGGCGGGCACGGGCATTCTCGTCACGAACAATGCCGGCCCGACGCTGCTCAACAACATCGTCGCCAACACGGCCACGGGCATCAGCGTCGATTCCACTTCGACGGCCACGACCGTCGTCGGCTATACGTTGTACTCGGGCAACCTGAGCAACGTGCCCAATGGCGCTTCGACCGGCTCCAATCCGATCGTGCTCAATCCTGGCGATCCGCTCTTCATCGACGCGCCGAACCAGAACTTCTATCCCGCGCCCGGCTCGCAGGCCGTCGATAGCGCCCTCGATACGCTGGCCGATCGTTTCCCGCTCGCCGCCGTGAAATCGTCAATCGGCATTCCGCAGTCGCCGATCATCACACCGGATCATGATATTTACGGCCAGCTTCGCGTGGACGATCCGAGCCAGAACACTCCCACCGGCCTCGGCCAGAACGTGTTCAAAGACCGCGGCGCCGTCGAGCGGGCCGACTTCACTCAGCCCACCGCGGATGTCTTCGTCACCGACTCGAACAACGCCAACATCAGCGATAACGACACCGCCACCCCCTTCCGCGATCGCGATCGCACGGTCGGAAATCTGGCGATTCGCAACACGAACCTCATTCAGTTCGTCATTCAGCTTGGGGATAATGGCGTCGGCATCGACGACGCCACCGTCGACAACACGAAGTTCGTCCTCACGGAAGACGGCGTCGTCCTCAACGATCAATTCGCGGCCGCGGCCCTCGGCGTCAGTGCCGACTATCAATTCGAATACAACGAAACCACCGATACGGTCATTCTCGCCCCGTCGGCCGGCTTCTGGCCGCTCAATCACACCTACAAGGTCCTCATCAACAATACCGACGGCACGACTGTCGATTCCCTGGGCAATCCGATCCCGGCCGGCATTTTCGACCTGGCCGGCAACACGCTGGCGGCCAACCATGCCACGGGCGAGCTGTCGTTCTCGATCTTCGTCGGCACGCTCTACGATTTCGGCGACGCGCCCGATCCCTATCCGACCAAGCTCGCCAACAATGGCGCTGCGGCCACGGTGCAGGACGGCTATTTCCTCGGTACAGGCATCAGCGAAGAGTCCGAGGCCTTGCAAAATGCCGATGCGAGCGCCGACGGCGATTCACCTCCCAATCCGAATTTCTTTGACGGCATTAAGTTCATCGGCAATCCAGCGCCCAGCAAGAACGGCACGATCGTCAACACGCTGAACGTCACGGCGAGCATTCCCGCCGGCATGACGGGCAAGCTCGACGCCTGGTTCGATCTCAATCGCGATTTCGACTGGGACGACGCCGGCGAAAAGATCACGTTGATCAATACCACGCCTGGTCATCCGGGTGCGCAGCCGGGCGACATCTTTGACGGCTTCAACACCTTCACGTTCTCTTTCGGCGACGCCAACACCACCAAGGGATCGACCTTTGCTCGCTTCCAGCTTTCGCCCACCGGTGTTAGCAGTCCCACGTTCGTCACCGTCAACGGCGTCGCGCCGGACGGCGAAGTCGAAGACGAGAAAATCTCGATCTCCAGCGCCCCCTTCCAGAACCCGAACCCCGATACCACCAACTTCCAGAACGCGCTCGATGTGAATAACGACGGCGTCATTTCCGCCGCCGACGTCCTCACAATCATCAACGTCATCAACGCGCATCCCGGTATGAGTGCCCTCGCGCTCGGTCAGCCGCCGGTTCCCAATCCCGTGGGCAACGCTCCTGGTCAGTACCTGTACGTTGATGTCGATGGTGACAACAAGGTGACCGCCAGTGATATCATCAAGGTCATCGATTGGATCAACAATCCAGCGCACCGAACGACCGGCGGTGAAGCGACTCCCGAAGGTGAAGCCCCGATCGAGATGAACACAGCCCAGGCGAATGCAGCTGACTCGAGCAATTTGAGCATCCCGCCCGTGCTTCTCGCCGCGCCGAATGTCGTCATCGACGTTCAAGACAAAGCGCCGGTGGCGACCGTCCTTGCGAATCAATCGGTCCCCGCCTCGACAACGCAAGATCAGGCTTTGCTCGCGCTCGGCGACGGCTCGGCCGACACCGATTTGTCCCTGCTCGGGCCCAAAACACCATCCGCTGATTTGGTAGACGAGGCAAGTTGGGAAGACTTGATAACTTATCTGGCCAGCGATCAACAACCCAAAACATGACCCACTCTAACGGGTGGATTGGAAAAACATTTAACCGCCGCGTCCCCGCGGCGAACTAACTGCGAATGTCAAAAAGTGCCTTATTTTCCTAGGAAAACTGAGCTGCGGCGACTCGGGCCGTGCAACCCAAAAAATTGCCGCATCTCCTATGCAAATTGATTGCAAAGTTTTCCTAACCCAATTAGTTTGGGGCATTGTCACTAACGGAATTTTTTGACATCCGCTGCCGCAGCTTGATTCACACCACTGTCGCCATCCCCTGGTTTCACCATGCGGATGATCGACTTGGGTGCCAATCGGCGGGGTCTGTCTGGCGAGTAGGAGGCAAGCTGGCGCTGACCTAAAGGTGAATCAGCGTCGGTTTTTACTCGCTGGGCATTACGGAACAGGTCATTTTTTCTATCTACGGAATTGCTATGAAAATCGCTCGTCGCTTGGCTCATCGTTTTGCTGGTCAACACGGAGCCGCTTCTCGTACACGCGCCGCATCTCGCAAAAATCGGGCGGCAGTCAAAGATCAACGTCGTCGCGGCTTTTTCGCCGAACGGCTGGAAGACCGCTCCCTGATGGCGGCGGATGCGCTCTCCGCCTTCCACAACTATTCGACGGCGGTGGACGTCGACGGTGACATGCACGTCTCGGCTCAGGACGTGCTGGCCGTCATCAACAGCATCAATGCCCATGGCTCCCGTCTTCTGACGCCAACTGGCAGCCAGGGCGAAGCCACCCCGATGATGGTCGATGTCGATAACGACGGCTCGGTGACGGCCAGCGACGTCATCCGCGTCATTAACTTCATCAACGCACATCCGGGCGGCGAAGCGGGCAATACCGATAACAAGGCGGCTTACACGCTGGAAATCTTGGACGCCAACGGCAATCCGCTGACCGACCATGACAATACGACCGCCAACTTGACGCCGAGCGCGACGATCCGCGCGGGATCCGTCTTCTACGTTCAGCTCATCGGCCAGGACGTCCGGCCGGCCGGCTTTGATACCACGCTAACGCCGCCGGTGCCGCTCATCCGCGGCATCTTCGCTCCCTGGACCGACATCACGTTCGACACCAGCTTTGCCACGCCCGCGGTGAATGAGGTCCAATCGATCTCGTTTGGTCAAGACTCGGGAACCACTACCCTAACCTTGCCCCCGACGCCCGGTCATCCGGAAGTGCCCACTGGCACGACGGCCCCGATTACTTACAGCACCAACAGCACGACCACCGCCGCCAACATTCAGTCGGCCCTGAACGCGGCGCTGCCCGGCGCCAATGTATCCGTCGC
The DNA here is from genome assembly GCA_036496265.1 of Pirellulaceae bacterium. Lineage (GTDB taxonomy): Bacteria > Planctomycetota > Planctomycetia > Pirellulales > Pirellulaceae > CAYLLN01. Next base: position 3,525 of record DASXLL010000330.1, read on the forward strand.
CTTCAATAACGTGACCACCTTCTACAACGTGACATTTAACGGCATCACCAATGTTGAAATTCCGGTGCTGACCGCTGGTGATCCGGCCAATGTCAGCGTTTTTGAGACATCCCCCGGCGACCCGAGCAATACCCTCGGTGCGGTTTCCTACAACAACACGTTCTATCCCAACGGGCACGAGGCCGGTTTTGTCCCTGGCTATGGCATTAACGACGTGGGCGGCATCGGCGTGAATTCGACGACGGGTTTCGGCCGTGGTCAAATTCCCGTCTTAACTGTGAAAATGATCGCGAACGCGCTGCCCTCCGGCACGTCTTCGTCGGCGCCGATCGTCTTCACACCCGATCCACTCGGCGACGGCTCCAGCTCAACCGAGGATATGAAGCGGCCCGACCACAATACGCTCGTCTTCGGCAACACGAACATCACCACCGAGCGCGAGGCATCGCTGGTTACTTTCGGCGACCCCGCCACCACGGCATTCCCGGCCAACGAGTTCTCGGCCTTGAATCCGGTCACCGTCACATTCAACTCCGGCCCGATCAATGCGCTGCCGGACGCCCTGAGCTTTGCCGAAGATGAACCGAGTGCCGCGAATCGGCAGGTCAACGTTCTCGCGAACGATGTGAATAACGGTCCTCCCGCCGGTGCTCTGCAAATCCTCAGTGTGTCGGCCCCCGCCGGCATCAATGTGGTCGCCCCTGGCGGCGGCGCTATTGCCTTCCCGACCACCAATGGCAATCTCCAAATCAACCCCGCTGCGGACCTGAACGGCACCTTCAGTATCGCCTACACGGTCGGCGTCGTCGGCGACAGCACGGTGGCCGATCAAACGACGCAAACCCTTACCGTCACCATCGGGGCAATCAACGACAAGCCGACCCTCGGTGCCATCGGCAACCTGAATATCAACGAAGACCCGGGCCTTCAGACCGTGAATCTGACCGGCATCGGACCCGGCGGAGGCGCAGACGAGTCCAGCCAGACGGTGACGATCACCGCAGTTTCGGATAATCCCACGCTGATCGCCAACCCGACCGTCAACTACACCACCGGCGCCACAGGCACGCTCACCTTCACGCCCGCCGCCAATGCCTCCGGCACGGCCCACATCACGGTCACCGCCAAAGACGACGGCGGCACCGCCAATGGCGGCGTGGACACCGTCACGCAGACCTTCACCGTCACTGTCGCCGCGGTCAACGACGCGCCGGTGAACACGATCAACGGCTCCGACGCCAATGGTCAGCACGTCGTCGCGGTTCCCTTCGCGGCCGGCGGAACTCCTGTGTCGACGCCCTTGGCAGGTTTCAATGTCACCGATGTCGATAGTCCCAACCTGACCGTCACGTTGGCCGCCGCAGCCGGCACGCTGAACGTTCCGACGGCGACCGGTGTGACCGGCAATGGCACGGCGACAATTGTGCTCACGGGCAACCAAAGCTTCATCACGACCGAGTTGGCCGGCCTGGCTTACACACCAGTTGGCGGCAGCACATCCGCCACGTCGTTGACGATTACGTCGAGCGACAGTGTCGCGCCCAATGTGGTCAGCAACGTCACCATCGACCTCGATCCGGGCTTCCGCCCTGGTCCGATCGCCGACTCCAAGGCAATCGACGAAGGCACAGCGGGCCCCGTAACGATCGACGTTCTGGCGAACGATTTCAAGCGTCCCGCGCCGACGGTCACCACAATCACCGCCACAACGCAGCCCTCAGCCGGTTCCATTACCAACAACGGGACATCGCTCAGCTATACGATGCCTGCTGATCCCGATTTCTTCACCCCCGCCGGGCCGCTGACGTTTACCTATACCATCGCCGATGATTTCACTGGCGATGACGGCCACCCCAACGCGACTCCCGCGCAAGCCACCGCCACGGTCAGCATCAACATCAAGAACGTTCCCGACGCTCCCGTCGCGACTGCCAATGATGGACCCTACGGCGCTGCTTTCGATAGCTCCGCCGCGACCCAAACGCCGCTCGTCGTTAGCGCGGCTAACGGCGTTCTGGCCAACGACACCGATGTGGATAACAACTACGGCGTTTCGAACTATGCCACGCTGAAGGCGGTTGTTGACACCTCGACGCACCGCGGTTCTCTCACGCTCAACGCCGACGGCTCGTTCACCTACACGCCGGCCGCCGGTACGGGCGACGATAGCTTCACCTATCACGTGAATGCCGTCACGCCGGAAAGCGGGGCTGCTGGGGTCAACTCGAGCACCGTTACGGTGAATATCCACGTCACCACGCCGCCGACGGCCACCAACGACCACTTCAACGTCTTGGAGCAAGGCAATCCGGCGACTTCCGGCAACGTCCTGACCGGCGCGAACAGCAATCCGCCGTCGGCGGCTGACAGCGATGATTCGGATCACCAGTCGCTGACTGCGGTCAACATGGTGCAGCTCCAGAATCCTGCCACGGTTGGCACCGTGACGCTGAACACCGATGGTTCCTTCTCCTACGCGCCGCCGGCTGGTCAAAACTTCAACACGACCCGCCCGGCTGTTCCGGACCTTTCATTCACCTACCAGGCCAAGACGACCGACGGTCGCTTGTCGCACGTCGCCACCGTTACGCTGACGGTGCAAGACGTGAACGATCCGCCGACGGCCACCAACGACTCGTTCCTCGCGGTCAAGCAAAATGCCGACGGCTCGATCGGCGTCGATCAGATCGTGACCGTGCTGCCCAACGATACCATCGCTCCCGACGTTTCACTCGATGCGACTGGCCATGTCGTAACGACCGGCGGCGATGAGTTCTTGAGCGTCGTCGGTGTCGGTCTGAGCGCCGGTGGTGCGTTTTCCACCGGCCCGGTTGCCACGGCTGGCGGCGGCTCGGTGAGAGTAGACGCCAACGGCAAGGTTTTGTACACGGCCCCCAAGACGATTCCGGCCGGCGGGCACGACACGTTCTTCTACCAGATCAGCGACAATAGCTCGGCCAGCCGCAACGGGGGCGGCCCGCTGTTTGCCTCGGCCAGTGTGGACGTGACCGTCGTGGACTTCATCCCCAAGACCATCAGCGGCACAGTCTATGTCGATTCCAACGGCGATGGTTTGGTCAGCACCGGCGAAAGGGCATTGTCCGGCGTCACGCTCCATCTCACCGGCACCGACATCACCAACACGGCCGTCAGCCTCACGACGACCACCGATGCCAGCGGCCATTACACGTTCCCGGCGCCGGGTTCCACCGACGTCCTCAAGCCGCCGCTAGCCGGCACGTCGTACACGGTTACCGAGGATCAACCGCTCTTCATGCTGAGTGGCCTGGATACGGATCTCTCGACCAATACGGATACGAACCTGGATCCCAATAACGGCCATACCGGCCATTTGGTGGATAATTCCGATAGGTTTGACAACTCGTTCCTGCTTTCCTGGTCGATTACCGATGTCTCAGGCAACATCGCCAATCTGAACTTCGGCGAAGGCAGCACCGCTGGCCTCATCAACACCAACCCGAACGATGGCGGCCTGTCGAACGCCAGCGGCTTCAAGAGCGAGCTCTTGGCTTCCACCGGCAAGAACGGGTTCATTGCGGCGATCGATATGTCGGGCAACATCGTCTGGTCGTGGACGATCGAAGGCGACGCCGGTGCTTGGGCCGGGCATTCGCTGACCGGCGCTCTGCTTTCAGACGACCTGAGCACGCTGGACGTGACGATCGACGGCAGTTCGGATGTCACGCTCACGCAGGGCTATCTCAGCTCCAGCTCGACCGCTCGCTTCCGGCTGCTGGGTTCCGGCCTCGACGCCAGTGGCCAGCAGATGTACATCATCCGCATCGACGGCTCGTACGATGGCAGCGCGGGTACCTTCAGCAACGGCTTAACCGACGGCATGTTCGCTTCGGCGAGCCTCCAGGCCGCCGGTGCCCAAGGCGAAGCCCCAGTCGAAGGCAACTACGCCAGCTCCGCCGACGCCGTTTTCGCCCAGCAAGCCTGGGCCTAAAGTAGGCCCCTCGCTCCGCGAGGGCCAGCACTTCGCAAAACCTCACCACCCCGGCTGCCTCAAACAGACGGGGTGGTTTCATTTCTTGCCTGAACCCTGAGCCCTCACCCCCTCACCACGCGCCATACCCGCTCGATCCTCTCAATACCCGCCCCGCGATCTTTCAGCCACTCACACTTCTTCAAAACCTCCGCCCGCGGATAAATGCTCTCATCCGCGAGCATTTTCGGCGGCAACAGCGACTTCGCCGCCAAATTCGGCGTCGCATAATTCACCTTTTCCGCGTTCAGCACCGCAATCGCCGGATCGAGCAGATGATTGATGAATTCGTGGGCCAATTCGACGTTGCTCGCCGCCGCCGGAATTACCATGCTGTCCAACCACAGCATCGTCCCACTCGCCGGCACAATCGTCCGCACCCGCGCCCCCCGTTCCCTGTTCCCTGTCTCCTTCATTGCCTTCAACTCGCCATCCGCCTGCAGCAAATCCCCGCTCCAGCCCAGCGCCGTCCACGCCTCCCCGCTAATCAGCCGCTCGCGATAAGAATCGGACGTGTATGCCTGCACGAGCGGCCGCTGCTTGATAAGCAGCCTTTCCGCCGCCATCAGATGATCGGGCTCGACCGAGTTGAGTGGAAAGCCGAGATAGCTCAGCGTCGCCGCGACGACGTTCTCCATATCGTCGAGCATCGTGATCCGCCCCCGATTCTTCGAGTCGAAGAGCGCGTCCCATCCCCCCTGCTCTGCTCCGATCTTGTCGGTCCGCACTCCCACCGCCAGCGTTCCCCAAAAATACGGCACGCTGAAACGGTTTTCAGGATCAACCGGCGGCGAAAGAAACTGCGGATCGAGATGCCGGAAGTTCGGCAGCCGCTCGCGATTTAGCGGCTGCAGAAGCTTCTTGGCTAATAGCGCGGCCAGTGCCCGGTCAGACGGAAAAACGACGTCGTAACTGCCAGCCGCCGTCGCCAGCCGCGTTTCCAGCTCCGAATCGCTCGAGTAATTGTCATAGACGATCGTGCAGCCTGTCTTCTGCTCGAACTGCGCGATTACCTCCTCGTCGATGTAATCGCTCCAATTGAAGACTCTGAGTTGCCGGCCCGAACGAGTCGTATTCTTCGATCGCAGACATCCGGCGGCCGTCACGGCCAATCCAGCCGACCAACCCAGCCACCGCCGGCGCGACAACGGCCTCTCTCGTTCCCACGCTCTATGTCGGAAAATCGGCCGCCGAAGTTTTGGGTCGTTCATCGTTGTCTTCCTGCGTCTCCCCAGCCCTTAAGCCTCAACCGGCCGCCGCACCAACCGGCTGGCCACCAGCCCCCCACCCAGCGTCGCCAAAAACAACACCACAAACAGCGCATTCGTTTGCGGCTTAATCCCAAACCGCATCTGCGTGTAAATCTTGATCGGCAGCGTGTCGTTCCCCGGCCCCTTCGTCATGAAGGTGATCAAAAAATCGTCAAACGACAACGCAAACACGAATAGCCACGCCACGACCAGGCTCGGTGCGAGAATCGGCACGATGACCCGGCGATACGCCTGCCACGGAGTCGCCCCGCAATCGAGCGCCGCCGCATACAACGTCTCGTCCAGGTCTTGTACCGCGCCGGCCATCACCACAAAGGCATACGAGATTCCGAACACGCAATGCGCCGCAATCACCGTCCCCCAGCCCTGTTGAATTCGTAGTGCGCTAAAAAACATCGCCAATGCCAGCGCCGTAATGACATCTGGCGTCACCAGCGGCAGCGCCAGCGCCCCACGGGCCAGCGATTTCAGCCGTCGCGGCCAATGGACCAGTCCCAGCGCCGCCGCCGTCCCCGCTGCCACCGAAAGCGAGCTCGCCGCCGCCCCAATCACGCAGCTCGCCGCCAGTGCCCGCCACAAATCCGACTGCTCAGCAAGTTGCCGATAGGCATCCAGCGAAAAACCCGTCCACACCGTCCCAATCCGCGACGCATTGAACGAATACACAAAAATCATCGCCACCGGCAAATACATCCCCACCAGCGCGACGACTAACGCAATTTGGCCCAATCTTCGACCGGTCGATTGTTTGCCCGAAAAAGTATTCATTGGTCATTCGTGCTTCGTCATTCTTTGGAACTTGGTTCTTCGGTTCTTGGTGCTTCCATGTTCCACAGCATCGACCCCGCCAGCGGCAACAGCACGATCGCCGCCAGCCACATCGCGCACGCCGCCGCATACGGCCAATGCCGATGGCCGAACCATTCCATCACCAGCGTCCCCGCGACATTCACTTTGCCCTCACCGATAAAATGCGGAATGAGGTACTCGCCGCTAACCGGGATGAACACCAGCGCCGCCCCCGAAATCGCCCCCGGCAGCGTCAACGGTAGCGTCACGTGCCAAAACGCCTGCACCGGCGTCGCGCCCAGATCGAGAGCCGCCAGCGCCAGCGTCTCGTCAGCTCGTTCGTAGGCTCTCAGCAGCGGCAGCAGCATGAACGGCAGATAATTGAACGCCAGGACGAGTGCCACGCCCGCCAGCGTGCCTCGCCACTCCGGCGGCAGCAGATTCAGCCAGCCGTACGTGCGCAGTAGGAGTGACGTGACCAGCGGAAAACTGATCGCCAGGACCAACATACTTCGTAGCCTTCGCGGCGTCGCGGCCAGCGTCGCAGCACAAGGATAAGCCAGCAGCAGATCGAGCGCCGTCACCAGCGCCGCCAGGCTAACCGTCCGGCAAATCACCAAGAGCGTGATCGAATCCGTCGCCATCCGCCACGCTGTCCACGAAAACGCCGGCAGCACACCGCCCGCCAGGTCGCGCTCACAAAACGAATACGCCAGAATCACCGCCGCCGGCCCCACGAAAAGCGCCGCCAGATAAACCACGCCCGGCGCTGCCAACCACGGCGCAACGCGGCCCTTCATGATCCTGTCTCCGCGCTATCGACGTCGAAAACATGCACCGCATCTGCCTCCCAGCCGATTTGAACGCACTCGCCCGGCGCCGCATTACTGTAAGGCGCACGTTGATCGGCGCAAACAATCGTCCCATCCGCCGAACGAAGCGTCAGCACGACGCAATCGCCCAGAAACTGCCGGCCAACAACCTCCGCCGGTAATCCCCCATCCTTCACCAGGCAAACATCCTCCGGCCGAATGCCTACTTGCACATCGCCGACCGCCATTTCGCCAGGAATGTTGCCAGTGACTCGCTGGCCGCAAACCGTCAAGCACCTGGTTGGCGACAATTCGACCACCTGCCCCTTCATCCAGTTGATTTTGCCGATGAACGACGCCGCGTATGCCGTCCGCGGTCGCCGATAAACGTCTTCCGGCGTGCCAATCTGTTCCAACCGACCTTGATGGAGGATGCCGATGCGGTGGCCGAGCCGCAAAGCCTCCTCCCGGTCATGCGTGATAAACAAAAAAGTGGTTTGCAGCTCTGCCTGAATCGACTGTAACAATTCCAACGTCCCGGAACGCAAATGCGGATCGAGCGCCGACAGCGGCTCGTCGAGCAGTACGCACTCCGGCGAATCGACCAGCGCCCGCGCCAGCGCCACCCGCTGCCGCTCGCCGCCCGACAGGCTGTTCACCCGCCGCCGCGCATGGTTTTCCAGCTTCACCCATTCCAGTGCCTGGGCCACAAGGCGGCTCGTGTCGCCATTGCTAATTCCCGCCACTTTCAGCGGAAACGCCACGTTCGCCGCGACATCCAGATGCGGAAACAGCGCGTAATTCTGAAAAACCGTGTGTACGCCGCGGCGATAGGCCGGATCAGCCGTGCAATCGCGGCCCGCCAGAAAGATACGGCCCGCATCCACTGTTTCAATACCCGACACAATCTTCAGCAGCGTGCTCTTCCCGCTGCCGCTAGCGCCGAGCAGCGCCAGCACCTCGCCGCGGCCAACCATCAGATCGATGTTGTCCAGCACCACGCGCGAGCCAAAACGCTTGCTCACGCCGCGCAGTTCGACCGCCGCAGAATGCTCGCCGATTTCGTTCACCTCAGGAAATTCGTTCTCCGAGTAATGGGAAAAAATCGGTTCATCGCTTGCCACGCAGCGCCGCGCCGATGGCCGCGAATAACATCACCGCCAGCGGAATGATAATGCGAGTGAACAGCTTGACATAATGCCGGTCTTCCCATTTCCAGCCCGCCGTCCATCCTCCAGTAGCCGCGATGGCTTCCTTTGCGCCCGGAATTTCCTTCTTGCGGCCAAATTCATCGATTTCATACTCCCAAATCACGCCACAGTGTGGGCATTTCATGCTGCCGCTTTCTTCGCGCTTAATCTGTTTTTTGCAATTGCTGCAACTGCCCACAAGGTCCTGGGGGCTTTCCTGCTGCTGGGGCGCCAGGTTCGGTTTCAGTCGCTCCAGTGATTGTCTGGCCCGCTCTTGGCTCTGTTGCATCATCTTCTGATTTCGTTCATGCGATGCGTCCATTTGTTTCTGATTTTCTTCCTGCATTCGCGTGAGCCGATCGTTGCCGCTAGTAGGGACCCTGGCGCCCGCCGGTGCGCGTCCCGCCGTTTGTCCGCCGCGGGGCACCGCTGGCGATTCAGCCTGCGGTGGTGCGACCGGCCCTTGCTCGGAGGGTGGCTCCGTACTCGGGGCCGCTTCAGCAGGCGCGTGCTCTGGGCCTGCAGGGGCTGGATCGTCTCGCCGGTCCGGCGGGAGTTGACCCGATTCGCCGCGCGCCGCCAGCAGTTCGCGAATATATTCCCGGTCGGGACGCGAAAGATTGTTGAACGGCATGCGAATGGCCCGCGAGCCGCTCGAAATCACCACAAACCCCTGGTGAATCCGCACGAATTTACCGACCTGCGGCTTACCGCGCAGGTCTCGCCAGGTGCGCTCTTCGGCCACGGTCTTTTGCTTCGTCAGGCTCGACTTGGAATCCGTGATCGGCGCCGAATCAGTTGGCAGCGACGAATTGTCCACGGTCCGCGGCGCACCCGCCGGCGGTGTCGTTTCCTCAACCTTCTTGTTCAATTCCGCATCGCGAATGAACTTTTGATCTTCGTCGCTCAGCTTGTCGAGCGGCATTGTCACCAGCTTGCCATCCTTAAGAAACGTGACGTCGCCATCGACTTCACGCACGAACTGGGCCTGCATCTTGCGACCCTGGTCATCGGTCCAAGTGCGGACTTCATCCGCAGCGGCCGTCAAACAAAGGCCCAAGCAAATGAGTAACCAGAAAAGTCGAGTCATGATTCGGACCCCCCGCCGGATCTCCGTGGCGATCAGATCATTCTAGCCGCCCGCAACTACCAAATCCTCATCGATGCGCGGAATAAAGCCGCCAGTTCTGCCTCGCCGGCCGGCAGCGGCGATAGCTTCGTAACTCGATGTTGCGGCAGCGTGCCTTGCACGAGGCCCGGAATGTCGGCTTCGGTGTATCCGACGGCGGAAAGGCCGTTGGGCATTTTCGTTAGCCGCATGAAGTGAATGACGCGGTCGGCGAGGATTTCTCCAGCGTGCTTTGCTGATATTGACATAGGAACAACCTGCTCAAGATCGGCACCGAGTGCAATAGCCGCCCGCAGATGCCGTTCAGGATTTGCAGGCGCGGTGAATCGCACGACCGCTGGCGTATGCAGAATCACCGACATCCCGTGCGGGACCATGGCGTGATCGGTTATATATCCCGCGGGACGAAAATCACGAACCATCCCAGCAACCGGATACGACATGCCATGCGGCAAATGCACGCCCGCGTTGCCGAAACCGATGCCGGCTATCGAAGATGCCAGCAGCATCTGAGACCGAGCCTCATCGTCGCTCGTGTCGGCTACCGCCCGCGGCAAAAATTCAGCGACGATTTCAAGTGCCCGAATCGCCCACATATCGCTAATGGGATTTGTGCCTTGATAGGCGGGCCGCAAGATGGGCCGTTCCGGCCGCGGCCGGCTGTCATACGGAATTGCGGTGTACGATTCCAATGCATGGCTGAGCACATCCAGCCCCGTGCAAGCCGCCACAGCCGCCGGCATCGTCCGCGTATTATCCGGATCGACGATCCCCAGCGTAGGCCGCAAATAGCGATGCGCGATTCCCGTTTTCGCCTTCCGCTCGACCAAATCAAAGATCGCCACACCCGTCGTCTCACTCCCTGTCCCTGCCGTCGTGGGAATCGCAATCAGCGGCTTCAGTGGCCCGGGCACCGGCTTGCCGCGGCCGATCGGCGCGTTGACATAGTCGAGAAAATCAGCCGGATATGTCGAATACAAATTCGCGGCCTTGGCGGTGTCGATCGCACTGCCGCCGCCCACCGCGACGAACGAATCGAACCGTCCCTCGCGGGCCACTGCGATTGCCTCGTGAAAACTACGATCCGTCGGCTCGACTTCCACCGCCCTGAAGATTTCGTACTCGCGGCGGGCTGACTTCAGCGATTCAACGACAACCTGTCCAGTCGGCAGATCGATCAGCCGGGGGTCGATCACAAACAGCGTCCGTTTCAGCCCCATGTCCTCCAAATCCATGCCCACTTCGCGTGTCGTTCCCGCCCCAAACCGCAGATTGGATGTCGATAGCTGAAACGCGGTGTCCAACTCGCCTGAATTTGTGCTCATGCTCTCTCCCAATAGTCACACGTCCCTTGGCATTCGCCGTTATGCTAATGTAGCCCTTTTGAGGCTCAAATGCGTCACAACATCTGCCGGTTGCTTGCTCTGACGGTCCTGAATTGGCCCGCGATTGTGTTGGCCCAGGCGACGCCGCCCGCCGACAAGGTCTTTCTCAACGCCACCGTTATCACGATGGCCCGCGAAGGCGAGGTCGCCCAAGCCGTCGCCGTCCGAGACGGCAAAATCGCTGCCGTCGGCTCAAACAGTGACATTCGCGCGCTCGTCGGACCAGCGACGAAGACAATCGATCTCACCGGCAAGACGCTGCTTCCCGGTTTCTATGCCGCTCACGATCATTTTCCTTCGGCCGGGCGAGCCGGAATTTATAATGTCGATCTCAATAGCCCGCCGATTGGCTCGATTCGGACGATGGATGAACTGGTTGCCGCGCTGCGACAAAAAGCCGCTCAAACGCCGCCCGGAAAGTGGGTCGTTGGCCGCGGCTACGACGACACGTTGCTCAAAGAGCAGCGGCATCCGACGCGCGACGACCTCGATCGCGCTTCGACCGAGCATCCGATCTGGATTGTCCATACTTCGGGTCATCTGGGCGTCGCCAACAGTCTCGCGCTGAAGCTGGCGGATGTTACTAAGAACACGCCACAAACTCCCGGCGGCCGCATTCGAATCGACGCCAAGACGGGGGAGCCGAATGGCGTCATCGAGGAGCGGACTTCGCTCGTTAGTCGACTCACGCCAGCACTCACACGCGAACAGCGGCTGGAAGTCGTTCGGCTGTGCGATCACGAGTATTTGACCAAGGGAGTAACGACGACCTGTATCGCAGGGGGCGCTGGCGGCGTCGTGCCCGACCTGGTGGAAGCTAAAAAACGAAACTGGCTGCATCTGCGGGTCAAAGCCCTGTTTGCCGGCGGCTCGCAGGATCCTCTTCCGCTCGACAAAGTCGCGGAACTTTCGCCGTTTCCTGAGTTCGTGAGGGCCAGCGGCGTCAAGTTTTGGCAAGATGGTTCCTTGCAAGGTTTTACCGGCTATCTCACTGCGCCATATGCCAAGCAGCCGGAAGGCAAAATCGATTTCGCCGGCTATGCTTCGCGAAGCCGCGCAAAGCTGGTTGAACAGATTTTGCCGTTTCACAAGGCCGGCTACCAAATTGCCATTCACGCTAACGGGGACGCGGCGATCGATGATGTGCTGGCTGCTTACACCACGGTTCAGAAGGAGTTTCCCCGCGACGATGCGCGGCACCGCATTGAACACTGTCAAACACCACGCGAAGATCAGCTTGATCGAATCAAGGAGTTGGGTATTACCCCGTCGTTCTTCGTGGGCCACGTTTATTACTGGGGCGACCGCCACCGCGACATCTTCCTCGGGCCCGATCGCGCGAAGCGCATCAGCCCGCTGGCGTCGGCGCTTCGTCGCGGCATCCGCTTCACGATTCATAATGACACGCCAGTTACTCCCGTCGATCCTCTACTGCTTGTCTGGTGTTCGGTGAACCGGCTCACCAAAGACGGTCAAACTTTGGGCGATGACCAACGCATCTCCACGTTTGCCGCGCTCCGCGCCGTCACGAGCGACGCCGCCTGGCAGAACTTCGAAGAATCCTCCAAAGGCACGATCGAAGTCGGCAAGCTGGCAGATTTTGTCGTGCTCGCCGAAAACCCGCTCAAAATTGATTCCACGCGAATCAAAGATATTTCCATTCTCGAAACCGTCGTGGCGGGCGAAACCGTTTACAACCTCCAAAAATGATCGCCAATCGATTTCTCGCTTGCCTGCTCCTTCTCTGCGCCTTTGCGCCTCTGCGTGAGCTTTCTCATGCAGCCGACCGCCCCAACATTCTTCTCATCCTTGCCGATGATCTCGGCTATTCCGATGTCGGCTGCTACGGCGGCGAAATCCACACACCCAACATCAACGGTTTAGCCGCCAGCGGCCTCCGCTACACACAGTTTTATAATTGCACTCGCTGTTGCCCATCGCGCGCTTGCCTGTTGACCGGGCTTTATCCGCATCAGGCTGGCGTCGGTGACATGACTGGCGACCAAAATCAGCCTGGATATCGCGGCTCGCTGCAACCAAACTGCGTTACCTTTGGCCAGGTACTCAAATCTGCTGGCTACCGCACGGCCATGGTCGGCAAATGGCACGTCGGCGACAACATCTCGCCCATCGATCGCGGCTTCGACAATTTCTACGGGTGGACGCGCGGTTACGGCGTCAACTCGTGGTACGAGAAGACGATGATTCGCCTGCCTGTCGGCGCTCCGCAGCGGATGTATCAGCCGGGCGAGTATTTTGCCACCGACGCCCTCACGGATCACGCGGTCGATTTTCTTGCCGACATGCGACAAGCAAAGTCGCCCTGGCTGCTCTATGTCGCTTATCAAGCGCCGCACTTCCCGCTCCACGCCCGCGACAACGAAGTGCTCGAATACCAGAATCGGTACCGTGAGGGTTGGGACAGGATTCGCGACGAGCGGTTGCAGCGGCAAAAGCAGATAAAGCTTGTGCCGCCTGATACGAAGCTGACTCCTCGCAGTCCAATCCCGTTGCCTGCGGCCGCGGCTCGCAACGGCTCCGCAACGGAGGATGGCAACAATCCGCCGTGGAGTGCTCTCTCGACCCAGCGGCAGCACGACGTCGCGACTCGGATGGCCGTTTATGCGGCCATGGTGACGGGAATGGATCGCAACATCGGGCGCATCGTGGAAGATCTCCGCGCCAACGGCGACTTGGACAACACGCTGATCATCTTTCTTAGCGATAACGGCGCTTGCGCCGAATGGGAACCATTTGGCTTCGACTTGCAGCCGCTCGATCCCAATCGGATTCAGCCCGGCGTCGGCATTAATTTGGGCACTCAGGCCGCGCCGAGCCTGCTCCGCGATCCGAAAAACATCAGCACGATGTGGCATGCTGACGGCATGATCAGCTATGGCTCGGCTTGGGCCAATGTGGGTAGCACGCCGTGGCGGATGTATAAGCATGCGTGCCATGAAGGCGGGATTAGCGGCCCGATGATCGTGCATTGGCCTGCCCGCATTAAGGCCGGCAATGAGTTCCGCCGCCAGGTTGGGCATCTGGTCGATATCATGCCAACGTTTATGGAAGTGAGTGGTGCCCAGTATCCAGCGGAGAACGCTGGGCAGAAGATTGATCCGCCGGAAGGCAGAAGCATCGTGCCAACATTTGACGACAAGCCCATCGAGCGCGAGTTTCTGGCTTGGGAGCATGAAGGCAACGCGGCCCTTCGCGCGGGCGATTGGAAAATCGTTCGCCGTGGCGGGCAAAGTCCGTGGGAACTCTATAACATCGCCGCTGATCGCACTGAGTTGAACAACCTTGCGGACCAGCAAGCCGACCGAGTCAAATCGATGACTGCTAAGTGGCAAACGTGGGCCGAGCGAACTCACGTTTTCCCCAAGCCGGGCCCTGGTCCTAACGCAAAAACGAAAACCAAAAAATAAAACACAATTGGAACACCGATCCTCACTAATCACCACCAATTAGTGTTGATTAGCGGTGATTAGTGTTCCCTTCTTCTTCGTCGGCAACACATGGCATCACGCTTCGCATTTATCATTGTCTTGTTCCTGTCTGGCATTCAGTTTGCCGCTGACTCGCGGCCGCCGAACCTGGTTTTCATTCTGACGGACAACCAAGGTGCTTGGACGCTCGGCTGCTACGGCAATCCGGACATCCGCACGCCGAACATCGATCGCCTGGCGTCCGAGGGGATGCGTTTCACGCGTGCGTTGAGCTGCAACCCCGTCTGTTCGCCGACGCGGGCCACATTTCTCACTGGCTTGATTCCGTCGCAGCACGGCGTGCATTCGTTCCTCGACCCGAAATACATGATGGGCCCAGAGGCCTATAACACGCTCCGGGAATTCACGTCGCTGGGCGAAGTGCTCAAGGACGCTGGCTATGTATGCGGTCTCAGCGGCAAGTGGCATTTGGGCGCGAATCTCACGCCGAACGAAGGCTTCAGTTATTGGATTACCAAGCCCGACGGTTCTACGAACGAGTTTTACAACCAGCAAGTCATTGAAGACGGCAAGGTTCGTATCGAAGAAGGCTATACCACGGACCTCTGGACCAATCGTGGCGTCAAGTTCATCGAGCAGAACAAAGACCGGCCGTTTTTCTTGTTCCTGGCCTACAACGGGCCGTATGTTCTGGGCAACATGATGCGGAATCAGTCGAAGAACCGCCATGCGCAAGAATATCGCGGTCATCACTTCCTGAGTTTTCCCGTCGATACGATGCATCCGTGGCAATTCGCCAACAAAAACTTCCACAACACGCAAACGGCGATGGAGCGGACGGCCTGCGAGGTGAGCGGAGTCGATGACGGCGTCGGCGAAGTCATGGCGACGCTGAAGCGGCTCAATCTCGACGACAACACGCTTGTCGTTTATGCCGCCGATCAAGGCTGGATGGGCGGGCAGAACGGAATGTGGGGCATGGGTGATCATTTTAGACCCATCGGCGCTCACGAGTTGATGATGCAGATTCCGTTGATCTTTCGGCAGCCGGGAAAGATCGAAGCAGGTAAAACCAACGACTTGCTCGTAAGCAACTATGATTTCTTGCCGTCGGTGCTGGCCTATCTGGGTTTAGCCGACAAAACACCCTCGCAGCCGAAGCTGCCGGGTCGCGATTTCTCCAGCGCGTTGCGGAGCAAGCCGGTCGATTGGGAAAACGTCATTTACTATGAGATGGAAACCGTACGTGCTATTCGCGATGACGACTGGAAATACGTGGCGCGGCATCCGAACGGTCCCAATGAGCTGTACGACATGAAACGCGATCCGCAGGAGCGGGTTAATTTGTTTGGCCAGGCAACTACCGACGCCAAGCAATCCGAAATGGCCAAGCGGCTGGACGCCTTCTTCGCCAAGTATGCCGATCCGCAATACGACATTTGGCACGGCGGCCGCTCCAAAGCTAAACGCCATACCCAATAGGAACTCTCGTGCGACACTTCCTCTTCCTCGCAACCTGCTCGTTCTCCGCGGCGATTGCCGCCGCGGAACGGCCCAATATTGTCTTTGTTCTCGCCGATGACATGGGGCCCGGCGATCTGGCGTGCTACGGCGGAACAATCGCGCCGACCCCGAACATCGATCGCCTGGCGGCGGAAGGCATCCGCTTCACGCAATACTATAGCGCTTCGCCAATCTGTTCTCCTTCGCGGGTGGGCTGCACGACGGGAATGTTTCCGGCTCGCTGGAAGATCACCAGCTTTTTACAGGAGAAAAAAGGCAACCGGGCCTGCGAGCAGGCTGATTTTCTCGATCCAAAGGCTCCCTCGGTTGCTCGCTTGCTAAAAGGTGCTGGCTATGCGACCGCCCATTTCGGCAAATGGCACATGGGCGGCGGCCGCGACGTGACCGAGGCGCCAAAATTCGCGGCCTACGGCTTCGACGAACACGCTGGAACCTACGAAAGCCCGGAGCCGGATCCAGACATCACGGCCACGGACTGGATTTGGTCGCCACAAGACAAGGTGAAGCGATGGGACCGGACAGCGTTCTTCGTCGATAAGACCCTTGATTTTCTTAAGCGGCACAAAGGACAACCAGCGTACGTCAATGTGTGGCTAGACGATGTGCATACGCCGTGGGTGCCTAATGAAA
This sequence comes from Pirellulaceae bacterium, assembly GCA_036496265.1. Lineage (GTDB taxonomy): Bacteria > Planctomycetota > Planctomycetia > Pirellulales > Pirellulaceae > CAYLLN01. The sequence goes on from DASXLL010000330.1 coordinate 19,713, forward strand.
TGTCTCAAAGTCTCGGTCAGGCGAGAAAGGACACACCCGAAAGACTGCGGAGCGTTCTTGTCGAAACCGACCGCCAGATCGGTCGCCTGCTGGCCGGCATTCGCGACCTTGGCATCGATAATCAAACACTGGTCGTCTTTGCCAGCGACAATGGCGCTCTGCCGACTTTTCAGGGGCAGCGGTCGGCCGGCCTGCGCGGCAGCAAGCTCAGTTTGTATGAAGGCGGCATTCGGCTGCCGTTCATCGTTCGCTGGCCGGGGCATATGTCGAGCGGACGAGTGGATGAGAGGACGGTGATTGCCGCGGTCGATTTGCTGCCGACGTTTTGCGCACTTACCGGTGCAAAGTTACCGGACGACGTTTCGTTCGACGGGGAGGACCAAGGCCCCGCGCTGCGCGGCGAGCATCGCCCGCGTTCGATACCATTGTTTTGGGAATACGGCCGCAACAACGAATCGTTCCGCTATCCGGCCGGCCGCGATCGCAGTCCCAATCTGGCCATGCGAGATGCCCATTGGAAGCTGCTCGTAAACGTGGACGGCAGCGGGGCCGAACTTTATGATGTCGTTGAGGATCGGGGAGAAACGAAGAATTTGGCCGCGGAGTTTCCCGATCGCGCCAAAGAAATGAGTCAGCAAGTTCTCGCTTGGCGCAAATCGGTGCCGTAGATGCAGACGCGGAATTTCTTTTGCCGCGGATTCACACGGATGACACGGATGAATGACAATCGGAAAACATTCGTGTTCATCGGGCTGCTCGTGGTTGCTGTGAGTTCGTCTGCCGCTGGTAAACCAACTTCGCCGTCGCGCGCAACAGGGCGTACTCCCTGGACGACATCGCGCGTCATCGGCTCACCCGATCCGCCGCCGCCTTACAAAATCGTCCGAGCGTTTCCCAATATGAAGCTTGAGAAGCCGCTGCTGCTTACTCGGTGCCCTGGCAGCGACCGATTGTTCATCGGCGAGCAAGCGGGCGTTTTGTATTCGTTCAAGAACGAGCCGGAAGCAAAGGCGGAAGTGTTCTTCGATCTCCGCAAGGAGCTGACGACGCTGTCTCTATCGCCCGGCAATCAGGGCGTCGATAACCTCTATGGCCTCGTGTTTCATCCGGACTTTGAAACAAACCGGCAATGCTTTGTCTGCTATACGCTCAAAGGCCCCGGCGGCGGCCAGCCGAACTTTGAAGATGGCTCGCGTGTCTCGCGATTTACGGTTACGAACACCGACCCGCCGAAAATCGATCCGGCCAGCGAGGAAATCGTCCTCACGTATCTTCAAGGCGGCCACAACGGCGGCGATTTGCATTTCGGCCCGGATCGGATGCTGTATATCACGACCGGCGACGCTGCCAGCCCCAATCCGCCCGATTCGCTGAAAACCGGCCAGGACAACTCCGATCTGCTGTCGTCCATTCTGCGGATTGATGTCGATCACAAGGACGCCGGCAAGAACTATGCGGTCCCCAAAGATAATCCGTTCGTCGGAATGCCAAACTTTCGGCCCGAAATCTGGGCTTACGGCTTTCGCAATCCGTGGCGGATGAGTTTTGATCGCGCGACCGGCCAGCTTTTCGTCGGCGATGTCGGGTGGGAGCTGTGGGAAATGGTGCATCGCGTCGAGCGGGGCGGCAATTACGGCTGGGCCGCGATGGAAGGCCCGCAGCCGATCAAGCCGGAAGAAACCAGCCCCATTCCGATTACGCCGCCGCTGATTGCGTTGCCGCACACTTTGGCAGCGAGCGTCACCGGCGGCTATGTCTATCGCGGCCACAAATTGCCGGAGCTTGTCGGAGCGTACATTTTTGGCGATTGGGAAACGCGACGGCTGTGGGCGGCGCGGTTCGATGGCGATCGCGTGATCGAAATGCCGGAGATCACACGGCCGCAGGTCCGCATCGTGGCGTTCGGCGAAGACAACGACGGGGAGTTGTATTTTCTCGATCACGACTTGGGCACGATTCACACGCTTGAGCGCAACGATTCGGGCGGTCAGAACGTCGATTTTCCGAAAGCGATTTCGCAGACTGGAATTTTTGCGGACACTGCTAGTCAGCAGCCGGCTCCGGGCGTCTTGCCGTTCGCGATCAACAGCCACCAGTGGCAAGACGGTGCCATCGCCGAACGTTGGGCCGCGCTGCCAGGCACATCATCGGCCAAGCTGTATTCGCAGCCCAAGCCGATTCCCGGCATGGTCAATTGGCACAACTTTCGGCTGCATTTTCCGGAAAACGCGGTCCTCGCAAAAACGATTTCGCTTGAGGGCCGGCGTATCGAAACGCAACTGCTGCATTACGACGGCCAGGATTGGCAGCCGTACACGTATGTTTGGCGCGAAGACCAAACAGACGCTGACTTGGTTCCTGCTGACGGCAGCGAAAAGGAGGTTTCGGTTGGTGGTAAGAAAATGACGTGGCCGCTCTTCAGCCGCAGCCAATGCCGCCTATGTCACAGCGCCTGGTCGGAATATTCTCTCGGTTTTCAGGCCGAACAACTAAATCGCCCCGGTTCCGATGGCCGCAATCAATTGATTTCACTGAGCGAATTGGGCCTGATTCAGCGGATCGATGCCAAGCTTCAGCCGCAGCCGGCCTTCGATGAAACATCGGCCGCTCGCGAACGACAAATCGTCGATCCAAACGATGCCAGCCAGCCGCTGGAAGCGCGTGCCCGCTCGTATCTGCATGCCAACTGTGGCCACTGCCATGCGTTTGGCGGCGGCGGCGCGGTCGGGTTGCGTTTACAGTTCCCCGTTTCTGTCAGCGAAATGTTGGCCGTGGGTGTTTCGCCCACTCGTGGAGATTTCGGACTGCCGGGAGCGTGCATCATCAAGCCCGGCGAGCCGACCGCGAGCACGCTTTATTTCCGCATGGCCAAGTTCGGCCGCGATCGAATGCCGCATTTGGGATCCGAGCGGCCGGACGAGGCGGGCCTCAAGCTTATCGAGGAATGGATCACTTCACTATCACCATCAGCCGGGAGCAAACCTGCTCCCGGTCCTTCGGAAGCGCTAAGCGATGTCCAATCGGCACTCGTCACGGCGCGTCGCCTCGCTCGCGCTGAAATGAGTTCCCCAGACCGCGATGCGCTGCTTGTTGCGGCCGCCAAAATTCCGGCCGGCCCGATTCGCGATCTTTTCGAAGGCTACTTCCCCGAGGATCAGCATGGCCGCCGTCTCGGCAGCAGTCCTCGTCCCACCAGTATCTTATCTGTGAAAGGTGATGTCGCCCGCGGCGAGCAACTCTTCTGGTCCACCGCGGTGAACTGTGGCTCATGCCACAAAATCGACGGCCGCGGCAACTTGGTCGGCCCCGATTTGTCTCACATTGCCAAGCAGCGGACGCGCGAAGACTTGCTCGACAGCCTGCTCGATCCCTCGCGGCGGATTGAGCCGCGGTTTGCGGCCTATGTCGCCCGCACGCACGACGGTCGCATCCTAACGGGCCTGATCATCAACCGCGACGCGACCGGCATACTGCTGCGAGACGCTCAAAACAAAGAGATCGTCCTCGCGTCGAACGAAATTGATGAGCTCAAGCCGTCGCGCCACTCCTTGATGCCCGATGGACAGATGGCAAGCTTGACCGCGCAGCAGGCGGCTGATTTACTCGCGTATCTAGCCCACCGAAATTAGGCCTTCACTATTATTTGTTAGCCACACT
>DASXLL010000331.1:0-9132 GCA_036496265.1 Pirellulaceae bacterium
TCTCACACTATGATCTGGCCGCGACGGTAGAATCTATCAACGAACGTCCACGGAAATGTCTCAATTACCAAACTCCCAGCGAGGTTTTCTTCGGTAATTCCAACTCTCGCCGTTGCGATTGAGATTGGATCGTGCCCTCTGCAAAATGTCGTGCGTCATAGTTGATCTGCCCAGTGCAGTGAGCCAAGCAAAATCGAACTGAGAACGATCGCCAAGAGATTATGGCGCACCACTCGATATTCGGCTTTGAATCGCTGCTTATCCATTACCTTTGGCAGCCCCTCCCAATCGCAAACGTTTAAGGACACGGCTGCCATCAGAACTCGTCTCCAGCCACAAAACAATTAAGGCTGGCCGCAAAGTCCACGCGAAGATCGACAAACGTGCGTTCGGCCGTGGTTGTTACAATGGCGTGTGTTCGATCGGTTAGGCTGCCATATTGGGACGGGCTGGGACGAGTTGCCGAAGTGCGGTCGGTCGGCGCAACCTGCGCCGCTTCGGGCGTCGCGGATCACGATCGCTGAGGGTCTGCGGTCTCGAAATATTGATTTATCTCGCCATCAAGGACGACGCTATATTGATTGGCGCCGCTTCGGCTGAGAGGCTAAATCCCCGGCAAGTAGCGCTAGCAAATCCGCGGACAAAGATTGGTTGCTGACGACCAAGTCATCTTCGGCCGCGAGACTCGCGACGGTGTTGATGGAGGAGTCTGGGGCTTCTCCCGCTCGGTTGGGGTGGGCGTTGATATAGTTGATGATGGTGAGAACGTCGTCTGCCGCGACGCTTTTATCGCCGTTGACGTCTACAAACATTTTGCCGGCGGGCCGCGTGGCCGGAAGAAGGCCGGAGTGATTCGCATTGATGTAGTTGATAACCGCCAAGACATCGGTAGCCACGACGAACGAGTCGCGGTCGACGTCGAGTTGGTTTTCGGCATTCTGCCAGGAGTTGGCGCTGATCGTGGTTTGAGTCTCGGCTACCGGTGCCTTGGTCTCGACCTGGCCCACGTAGTCGGTGGCGACGACGTAGAAGGCGTAGGTATGGCCGGGGAGAGCACCGGTGTACAGCGCCGAAGTCCCTGTGATTCCCGTCTGCCAGGCGGTGAATGCGCCGCCGTCTTGCGAGGCAAAGACATCGAACTTTTCCAGGCTGGCGCCGCCAATCCCATCGTCGCCGGTCCACTTCACCGTGAAGCTGTCGTTTTCCTTGGGAGTTAGCGCAACAACGTGGCTGGCGGGCAGGCCGTTGATGATGGTGACGGACGCTTGCTTGGTCGGATCGCTGCCGGCGCTGGCGTCGTGCGGATTTTTCTGGTCGGTGGCGATCGACGGATTGGCGTCGAAGATGATTTTGGCGACGTTGGTGATCGTCGTACCTGTCGGCAGACCGGCCATCGGCTTGATCGTGTAGGTAATTTGACCTTGGCCGCGACCGCGGCCGGGCGTGGCCGCTTCGGCAACTGGGTCGCTGACGTGCGCCGGCTCGGGGGGCAAAAAGCCGTAGATCACCTCGGGCGGAAGCTGTGTGTCGGGGTCGATTGATTGGAACGTGGCGAAAACTTCGCGGGTGGCGGTGCGGAGACCGGCTTCGACGCTGACATTGAAGGTCTTGTCGTCCTGAGTCATCTGGACGGTGGTAGCGAAGTATTGGCTGTTGGGCGGCGGCGTAAGCACCACGTCGCCGAACTTGATGCCAGTGAGCTGGAACGAGTCGAGATCGAAATTCGAGCTGAGGATGTCGCTGACGGTGACGACTTGGGCGGGGGCGGTGGCGGTTGGATCGTTTTCAAAGTCGATGCGATAGGGGAGCGAGGCGTCGCCGCGGACGAAATTGCCGGGACCGGAGCCGCCCGGGCCGATCTTGTCGTTGGGATCGCTGGAGAAGAGGTTGATGGTGACCAAATCCTCCGTTCCTTCGAGGAAATTACCAATCCCGGGTCGGTTTTTGTGCAGATAGTCGTAGAAATCGTCTTCCAACTTTCGCTTCCATTCAAAGCGCTCGCCAATGGCGAGACCGGTTCCAGCGGCGGCTTGGATGGCCAAGGCTTCCAGCAAGGCAGCCAGAGCACCCCCTAGGCGGCCGAGCTTGGTGAGCTTGCTGCCGGTGCGGGCGAGCAGCCCCGCTTCGGTGGCCCCGGCGGTGCCTGCTTCCGCGGCGGTTTCGGCCGCCGTAGCACCGTTGACTCCCTGGCCAGCGTTTTTGAACCCTTGGCCCAGCTTGGCCATCACCTTATCAACCGTTGCCTTGGAAGCGACATTGGCGCGCTCCAGTTTGAGCAAGCGCAGGTAGGCCGCCTCGGCTTCCGCGCTGGCGAAGGTCGGCTTGCCAGCCAAGCCGCTGGGATCCGAATCGTTGATGGGCGTGTTTTCCGCATACGCATACAGATTCAGGCCGCCATCGATTCCGGCAGGGTCCATCTGAAAGAACCGGCCGGCAACGGCGTCGTAGTACCGCGCCCGCGAGAAATGCAAGCCCGGCCCGCTGGCTTGAACTCCCTCCTGTCCGTCGAATTGGAAGGAATTGGCGACCGTTTCGCTGGAAGTTAGCAGCGAGCCGAAGGGCAGATAGCGGTAGCTGCTCTGGATCGTGCCGCCCGCGCCTGTCATGGAGATCGCATTCGCACTGGCGTCGAAGTTGTAATAGGACTTGGCGCCTCCCGCATCGATTCGGCTGACAAGGCTGTCGCCATAGGTGAAATGCGCAAGCAGCGCGCCGGTGCCGTCAAACTGAGCCACGACGTCGCCCAGTCCGGCATCATCGACGAGATTTTGGATCGCCTGTCCGTTATGGGTCTGGCTGGCGAGATGCCCGAGAGCGTCATACTGATACGACCAGTTATCCCCCGGCGCCGAGACGGCTGTCAGGCGATCGCGGACGTCGTAAGTGTAGGTCGTCGAGGCGCCATTGTCCGTGCTCGTAATTAGATTCCCGTTGCGGTCGTATTGCAGCGAGTCGGTTCCGATTGCTGTGTATTGATTCAAGTTGTTGGTCGTATAGGCCGTCGTTACGCCGTTAATGATGGTGCTGGTGCGGTTGCCAGCGGCATCGTACGTGTACTGAAGGTCCTGGTTGGCGACAGCAGCGGGGTTCGTCGAGACGAAAACGGCGTGCAGCAACTGTCCATTGGCGTCGTACCCGTAAGTCCACTGGCCATCGAGGGTCGTCATGCTCGTGACGTTGCCGAGTGCGTCGTGTGTGTAATCGAACCGCGAGCTGACGGAATTGTCCGGCGCGAAATTAATCAGATGTTGGAGCTGACCGACGAGATCGTACTGGTAGGTCGTGTACGTTCCATTGGCGTTATCCTTGCGCTGGAGTTGGTCCGCGTCGTCGTACGTATAGCTGACGATGGCCGCATTCGAGCCATCGGTGAGCCCCACGAACCGCCCCGCGGAGTCGTATTCGTAGTTCACCGTGAAGCCCGTCTGGTCAATCATCTGGGCGCGGCGGCCGGCGGCGTCGTATTGGTACTTCAACAACTTGCCAGCGGGGTAATCGACTTCGGTCAATCGGTCGTGCGCGTCGTAGGCCAGTGTCACGGTTCCATTGGCCGTATCCACAGCAGAGGTCAAATTGCCGTGGCCGTCGTAGGCGTAAGTGATTTTGGAGGCATCAGCGAACGACTCGGTGAGCATGCGCCCGGCTGAATCGTAGGTGTAAGAGGTCGTTTGCCCCTTACGGTCGGTCGATTGGGTCAGGTTTCCGACGAGATCATAGGCGTTGGCCTCTGTCAGACCGTCGGCATAGATCGTGCTCGTTAACTTTCCGTTGTATGCGTGTACAAAGCGGACCGAGTTGCCGTTGGCATCGGTGACTTTGCTCAGCGTGCCGCGGAGACCGTTGAATTCATAGCGCACCGTGTGTCCGAGCGGATCGGTGATGGAGGCGAGGTTGCCGGATTGGTCATAGCCATACGTGAAGCGCTGCCCAGCGGCGTCGATTGTCGCGACGAGGACTCCATTGGCATCGAATTGTTGGAAGGTGCGACGGTGAAGCGGATCTTCGGTCTGGGCGATCTGTCCATGATTGTCGAATAAATCTGTGGTGGTTGCGCCGAGGGCGTCCGTCTCAGAGACCTGTCCCAACCCACCGTAGGCAAATGTTATCTTTTGGGCGTTGCCGTCTTGATGCGATTCGTCCAGCCGGCCCTGCGTGTCGTAGCTGAAGAACACGTGGCTTCCGTCCGCGTAGGCCGCGGAGAGTAAAGCATTTTGTGTGAGCAGGTTGCCACTCAGATCGTAGGTGTAATTCGTTACCAGGCCGTCCGAATCGGTAACTTTCATCAGGTGTTCGTTGCTGGCGTCGTACTCGAACTGGGTGATGCGGCCCTCGTTGTCTGTGACAGTAGTGATGCGTCCGGCGGCGTTGTAGGCGAACTGCATCGTTTGGCCCGAGGAGTGCGTGAGCTTGGTCAGCAGGCCGTTGGTGTAGGTCGTGGAAATCTGGTTTCCACTGGGATCTCGAACGTAATCGACATGGCCATCGGCGCGATAGGCGGTGATCGTGCCGTCGGTTTCCTGCAAGGTCCAAGGATTGCCGGCGGAGCCCAGCAGCTTTCCGGAATCGCCGGGGGGCGGGATGTAATAGCCCCCACCCGGGCGCGGCAAAAAAACCGCTTGTTTGCCATTGGACGAGCGAATCACGGCTGAGCCGTCGGCTTCGGCGGTCACCGTGTCGTCCCAGCCTTCGAGCCATGACCAGCCGCGGCCGAGAGGACCGAGACGATTGCGACCGTCGAGGAGGGCGGAGAAGAATCGGCTGAAGCTGAGAGGGATTCCCGGCGCGGGCGAATTTGCGTCCGTGACGGCGAGAAGCTGCGGAGCGATGGTCAGGCCGTTGGCGATATCGATTTGAAATTCAAAGAGCCGGCTGACATCGTTGACGTGTTCACCGAATTGGCCGAGATAGGCGGCGGTTTTGTCGAGCGCCGCCACGTAGCCGCCGAGCGTGCCACCCATTTGCACTTTGAGATTTTCCCAAATGGCGTCGCGGGCGGCGGGATCGAAGCCGGAGGGAATATTGGCCTTCAGCGCGTCCCAGTCCACCGGCGTCGGGTCGTTGATGTCGGCGGCTTGAATCTCGAAATGAAACTGGGGGTACGAAAGATCCCAGGGCTGTTGCCAGCCGGCCCAATAGATGGGGACGCGGACGGATTCGCCGGGCTGGAGCAAGCCGGGCGTATTCCCGCTGGCGAGCACTTGGATGGTATGGCTGAAGCCATCGGGCAAACCGCTGGTCGAAAAGCCGTTGATGACGCGCGTGCGGTCGAGCGTTAGGAAGGCGTTGTGGTCGGTGACTTGCGCGCCGTTGACCGTGTGTGTTTGCGTGGGGGTGAAACTGAGCAAGGGCGCCGGCATGGCGGCGTCGCCTACGTTGCTGTAATTAAGGGAAAAGGTGGAGACGCCGTGGTAGCCGAGTCCCTTGGGGGCGTCGATGGTAACGACGAGCTTGGATTGACCGCCGGCGACGAATGTAAACGGGACCGCGGCGCTGGAGGGCTGGTTGTTGATTTGAACGGTGTAGTCGCCGGCCGGAACCGAATTGGCGGCGAACGTCGCGGTGATTTGCGTCGGCAGATCGAGGTGTACGCTCGTCGCTGGAACGATATTGCTTCCCGAAACCATCTGCACCGTCGTATTGCTGTCAAAGCCAAGACCCGTGAGCGTTACCACCGTGTCGCTGCTGGTCGATCCCCTGCTAGGCGTGGCGCTTTGGAGAAACGTCGAGCCGCCAGTCGCCTTCAGCGTGAAGCTGCCTGGCTGCGGCGCGTTTTCGTTGAAGACGAGGATGTACCAGGAACCGGCACTCGCGCTGGGGACGGAGACTCGCTGGTTGGCCGAGGCGGGTGTTTCGAACTTGAATTGATAGTCGGACCGCGTCGGCGGCGAGCCCTGGCTGACATAGACCTCATTGCGGTCGGCGGAATTGGCATCGGTGAGCGAAATAACGAGCTGCTGAGCTTGCGGCACATTGAGCTGGTAGAGCTGGCTTTGGCCGCTGCCCGCGATGTCAGCCGTGAGGGGCGTGCCGAGATTCAATTGAGCGACGGCGGCCTGATCGAGGCGGAACGCATAAGCGCCGGTTTGGTTCTGCGTGCCATGGACTGTGATCGCGTACGTGCCGGCGGTATGCAAGGCGACCGGCGCGGAGGAACTTGACAGGCCGCTGACAGCGAAGCCGTTGGGACCGCTGAGATCGAACTGAATGCCGGGCGATTCGGCGTTAAGCAGGGAGAACTTGACGACGGATTCGGCGGCGACGGAGAACGTCCAGCGGTCGCTGGTGAAAGCGTTTTCGACGCGACCGTTGACCGTCTTGCCGAATTGCAGGGGGGCCGTGTTGATCGTCGCGGTGGAGGCGGACAGCACGTAATTGCCCGTGGAGCTGGCATGGTTGGCGGGCGCCTGGACCTTGATGTGATAGACGCCGTCGGCCGGGAGCGTAATGGCGTTCAGGAAGATGTCCGATCCTTGGGCGGAGTTGCTCGTCGTGCTGATTGTTTTGCCATCCGGACCAATGAGCGTTAGTTGCCCGAAATTGAGCTGCGGATTGATGGGTGGCGCCATGCCGCTGCCACCTGTGCTGAGATTGATCGTCAGTGCATCGCCGGCGCGGCCGAATATGGTCCAATCATCGATTTCTCCTGTGGTTGAGATCTTGCCGGGCGTAAACGCATCGCGAGCCAGCGGACCGCCGTCGGGAATCAGCGTGACAACGCCGTTTTTTACGGTGCCGCTGACCTGGGTCGCGCGAGCGTAGAGGTGCAGATTGTTGAGGTCGAGCGTGCTGCCCGCAGGCACGGTTAGATTGGCCGAATAGAGGGCTTCCGCGCCGCTGCCGGCGGCATTGTCGGCGTTATCGATGAGCTGGACATAGGTGTTGCCGCCGAGGGCCAACGTATAGAGGCCAAAATTGTGTTCGAAGCCGGTTCCGCTGGCTCCCTGGTCGGCGCTGAGGGCTTCGAGAAGTTGCGGCGCCGCGGATGTTCCAGCTCCGTTCAGCAGAATGGTTTCGACCGGCGCAAAGCCTGTCACATTCTGCGTCGTGCCGTCGAGATTCTTGGCGACCGCGATGGTCGGACCGATTGGGCCGGTGATCGCGCCGCCGCTGGTGTTCGTCAGGCCGCCGGCAAAGCTCAGCGTGCTGCTGAAGTCCTTGATCGTTCCTGAATTCGTTACGGCCGCGGTGAAAGTGGCGGTGGAACCGCTGGATTTCCGGATGATGCCGGCGTTGGACACCGCGCCGGGCCCGAAGATGGGGAAGTTCTCGATCACGTCGAACGTCGCCCCCGACCCGATCGTGAGCGTCGTGCCCGTGGCCAGCGTGAGACTGCCGCCTAGTTGATAGGGCAGGCCGACGGCACTGAGCGAGCGACTGGCGCTGAGCGTTCCGCCGTCGAGCACGATGGCGTTGACTGCGTTGCCCACTGCGGTCACCCCGCCGAGCGATACGTCTCCGCCCAGATTGAGCGTGATTGCGGGCCGATTGCCTGGGCCGCCGTTGTTTTGAAACGAGACGTTCGACAGGCTATCTGTCGCGTCTTCGACGCGCAAACCGGCTGATCCGGAAAAAACGATCTTGCTGTCCACGATCGACAGCGGCGCGCCGAGGGAATAGACGGCCGCATCGCCATTTTCACCCGCGTAGAGAACCTCAGAATTCTGCACCAGATTGCCGGTGCTGGTGCTATCGAACTTGAGGCCGGCCCAATCGCCCACATGCGGCGGCTGACTGCCATTATTGTTGATATCGCCGCCACTCGAATCGTCGTCGGAGGATGTGAAGATGACCGGCGTGCTAGCCGTGCCGACGGCTGACAGCGTCCCATCCACGATCAAGCCAAACGCGCCACCTGACCGGAACTTCACAATCTGTCCGGGCGCAATCGAAAGCGTTTTTCCTGGCGGCACAGTGATGGTGCTCTGCACCAGGTAGGCGACATCCGGATCATCCCATTTTTCATCGTGCGGGAGCGTGCCGCCATCGACAGCAACGCCGTCGATGCCGTTGATCGTCATGGCGACATTGCTGATCGCGGGATCCGAGGCGAGGTCCATCGAGATTCCAACGACGTTGGCTTTGAACGTTACGCCGCTGATCGTCGGAGCAGCGTTTTGTACACGAACGCCAGCGTTGATCGAGTAACTGATGATGCTGTTGGTGAGCGAGAGCGAAGCGCCATCCACAAAGATTGCGCCCGGCACGTTTTCGCCGCCGTAGCGCACATCCACGTGATCGAGCACGTTGCCGGTGCTCGTGGGGCTGAAATGGATGTCTTGCCAACTGCCCACGCTAGGCGCGGTTGCACTGCCATCGTTCGTCGTGTCGCCGCCCCGTGTGTCGTCAATCACAACGGTGAACAGGATCGGGGCCTGCTCGGTCCCCACGGCCACCAAAGTCCCTTGAACTGTGATGCCGAGGTCGGAGAAGTTGCTGAAAATCTTGACGACTTGGCCGGCGCCGACCGCGAGCTTCTTGCCCGCTGGGACCGTCACGTTCCCCGCGATTACGTAAACAACGTCGGAATTGTTCCAGGCGTTATCGGCTGACAAAGTTCCGCCATCAACGCGCAGGCCGTTGAGACTGTTGTTGGTCATCGTCACGCCACTTATGACGGGACTGGAAGCCAGGTCCATGCTGGCGGCCGCGCTGTTATTGGCGAACGATATGTTGGTCAGCGTCGGGCTGGCGCCGACAATGCGGATGCCGGCCGAAAGGGACCGCGCCAGCGTACTGTTGCTGAGCGTCAGTCCGCCGCCATTAACGATGACTTCACCAGCGACGTTTTCACCGCCATAGCGGGCTTCGACATGGTCCAGAACGCTGCCGCTGCTCGTCGCTCCAAACGTAATGCTCTCCCATTGTGACGGTCCCGGTGTGGTCGCACTTCCGTCGCCATTCGCGTCACCGCCAACCGTGTCGTCGTACGAGCTTGTGAAGTAGATCGGCTTAGCCGCGGTACCCTGCGCCAACAGCGTGCCATTTACCTGAAGCGAGAAATCTCGCCCCGCATCGAACTTGGTCACGACGCCAGGCTCGATCGTCAGCGTCTCGCCGATGGGAACCGTGACAGTGCCGGTCGGCCAGTACGGAATATCGGTCGCGGTCCAAGAATTGTCGGCCGGCAGAGTG
>DASXLL010000332.1:0-46435 GCA_036496265.1 Pirellulaceae bacterium
TTTATGCAAATCAACTCCGACGAACGTTTGAAAACCAGCCACGTTCTGCAACATAAAGACAATCTCCGTGTTAGGGGCCAAGAACTTCCAACTACCAGGGGGAAGCGTACCAACTCCCCCAGGCCCCTACACGGTTTTACGTTGGTCGAGCTATTGGTCGTCATTGCGATCATCGGCGTGCTCGTCGCGCTGTTGTTGCCAGCGGTGCAAACGGCTCGCGAGGCCGCTCGGCGATCGCAGTGCACGAACAATCTGAAGCAGCTCGCGCTCGCAGCGATGAATTATGAGGACACGTTCAAGACGCTGCCGCCGGGGAGCGCAGGGCAATACACGATCAGTGGCGGGACGGTTGGTTTTCCCTCCGCCTGGAAAGACCCATCGCATACGACGCCGTGGGGGCATTTCAGTTGGGCCGCGCTGATTCTGCCGTTTGTCGAGCAGAAAGCGATGTACGACACAATCAACTTCAATGTGCCGGCATATGTCAACTCGATTCAGGAGGTGACTAGCGGCACGCTGGGCGGGGCAGTGACGGAGCGCGGTCCGTCGGGTAGCACGGTGAATCAGATCCCTTGCTCCACGGTACCAAAGGTTTTCAAGTGTCCGTCGGCGCGGCCGATTACGGCGGGAATCAAAGAACACAAGGATTACGCGATCAATGCCGGCACCGGCGTCTGCTGCCCCGAACGCAGCAATCAAATCGCGGCCCCAACCACGATGGACGGCCTGGGCTACATGGGCGTCGGCATTCGACTGGCCGAAGTCACCGACGGCACGACGAACACTTTTTTGTTTCTGGAGCAAGCTTCGCACGCCAATCACAGTTGGCTGCCGCTGCTCAAAGGCGCCAATCATTTCATTTGGGTGCATCACCCGTCGCAGGGTTTTGTGCAGTCGAATAATGGCTCGCAAACGGGCCCGCCGTCGCCGCCCAACGATACAACCTGGAACAATCGGGCCACGGTCGGCGGCCATCCTTCCGGCGTCTTGGCATCAATGGCCGATGGCCATGTGGTGTTTGTGAGCAACAATGTCGATTTCACGACTTTCCGCTACACGTTCACGCGCGGCGGCGGCGAAACGCTCAGCGGGCAGTTCCAATAGTCCGCGATTCACCTTGCTTTTGCATCCGGCGACCAAGTCCCTATTTAGCACGCTACTGATGATACGCTTTGCGCTCGTTTTCCTTGCGTTGGCAATGTTCTTCGTCGAGTTGGGCTGCACGCGGAGCGGCCCGCAAATCGTCGCAATCGAGGGAACCGTCACGCACGACGGCGCGCCGCTTTCGGATTTGATGATCTATTTTCAGCCGGCAAGCGGCCGGCCCAGTTGGGCCATCTCTGACAAGAATGGCCATTTCGTGCTCGATTACGATCCTGATTACGATGGAGCGGTGGTCGGCAATCATACGGTCTGGGTGCTCGAAAATCCGAACGCCAGCGATCCGTTGCTCACGTCAGGCAAGCCAAAGCAAAAACGTTCGCCGGAGATGAAGGCCGTTTTGGATAAGTACGGCAGCGCGGAAAACTCGCCGTATAAGGTCGAAATCAAGAAGGCGGATCGTAATTTTCAACTCAAGCTGGATTAGAGGCCACGCTGAGCGAATAAGCCAACCGTGCCGCTGTCAAGTCTTCTCGCTCCAGATGAATTTCATTTGCGGCCGACTGGTCTAGATTCGTGACGCGGCGCAGGCTAGTTTGATAGCGTCATGGCGGTAGCTGCTGCACCGCCGGATTTCTCTTGATTAATGGATGTGGCCGTGGCTCGTAGTCCTGCTGCTGAACTGGTGACGCTGGCCAAACTGCTGGCGGATGATTCGCGATACAAAATCGAAGCTTATCAATTCGTGGGCGCTGGCCTGGAATATGCTCAGGAAGTGATGGGACTTGGCCGTCCCGGGCCGAAGAAAAAACGCCGCGGGAAAGACGACAGCTCGCGTCCCGTGCGGCACATTTCCGGGCCGGAGCTGTGCTGGGCGTTGCAACGGCTGGCTCATCAGCAGTATGGCCGCATGGCCAAGCTGGTGCTGTCGAGTTGGGGCATTCAATCGACCGGCGACTTCGGTGACATTGTCTATAACCTGATTCGGATCGGCAAAATGTCGCAGTCGGAAAACGACCGGCGCGAAGATTTCGACAAAGTGTTTGATTTCGAGCAGGCGCTCGTTCTCGACTATACGATCACCAAGGAGGAAGAGGTATGTCGTCCCTGAAATCTCTGGTTGCATCCGGCACGAAACTGTGGCTCGACTCAATCGATCCGGACTTGGTGCGGGAAAATCGGGCCGAGGGGGCAACAGGGGCAACGAGCAATCCGATTATCATCTCGGACTTGATCAAGTCAGGCCGCTTTGACGAACCGCTTCAAAAGCTGCTCGATCAGGGGTCGTCCGACGATGAAGTCGCCTGGAAATTGACCGATCAGTTAGTGCGAGAGGCGCAGGCTGTCTTTCTGCCCACTTGGGAGCAGACTCGCGGCAATGACGGGTATGTCAGTTTTGAGTTGGACCCGCTGTTGGAAGATCCGCAAGCGAACATTCCCCATGCCGAGCGAGTGCGGCGATATGTGGAGCTGGGGAAGAAATGGTCAGCCGGACACAAGAACAGAATGATCAAGGTTCCAGCGACCGATGCAGGGCTCGAGGCGCTGGAGCCACTGTGTGCGGCGGGCGTGACACTGAATGTGACGCTAGTTTTCTCGCCGCGGCAATATCGTGCGGCCCGGGAAGCAATTTGGCGCGGTGCTCAAAAGCGGCCGAACGTCGACAGTTTTAAGAGCGTTTACAGCATTTTTGTTTCCCGCGTCGACGTCTATACGGAAAAGCATGTGCCGGAATTGAGTTCGGCGGCGCAGGGCCTGGTCGGCATCGTCAATGCGAAGCAGATTTGGGCGGACAACGCGGCCTGGTGGGCCGTGAAGAAGCTGCCGCTGTCTCAGGAAATGATTTTCGCCAGCACGGGGACGAAAAAGCCGGAAGACCCGCCCACGAAATATGTGGCAGCCTTCGCGGGCAGCGACATTCAAACGAATCCGCCGGCGACAAACGAAGCCGTGGCCAAAAGCGGTCTCACGTTCACACGCCAGGTCGATAAGCTGCCGCCCCAAGCAGTGCTGGACGAGATCGCAGCCAAAGTTGATGTCGCGAAGATGGAATCGGCGCTCATGGATGAGGGCATCAAAAAATTTGCCGATCCGCAGAAGGCACTCTTGAAGTTAATTGGCGAGAAGCGACGGTCGCTGGTCGGCGCTAAATGAATGACGCTGAGCACGCGCCGCACGAAAGGCGCAACTTCTGGATTCTTGTCATTTACCAAGTCGTGCTCCGCGCGGGCTGGATTTTTAAGACCGAAAGCGTGGTGATGCCGCATGCGGCAGACGCTCTGGACTCGACGGGACTCGCCCGCGGTTGGCTGCCGCTTCTGAACCGCTTTGGACAGAGCGTGCCGCCGGTGTTGGCCGCGCGGCACATCAAAAATCTGCCGAAAAAGCAGCGGGCGTTCATGACGACGACCGCCGCGATGACTTTGTGCTTTTTCGGAATGACGGGACTGTGGCTGGTTCCCGGTTTGGCTAGCAGCCAACTTTCGCCGCTGCTGTTTCTTGTTCTGTACGGCCTGTTTTTCGCGACGATGGGCGTCAATCAACTGACGTACAACACGATTCAGGGCAAATTGATTCGGCCAACGTGGCGCGGGCGGCTTCTAATGCTGGCTGATTTCGTGGGGGCGTCAGCTGCGATGGTTTGTGCGGCGGTTTTGCTGCTGCGATGGTTACATGATGAAGGTGCAGATTATGCGGCCATTTTTGGGTTTACGACGGCGCTGTTTGCTGCGGCGTCGGTGATGTCATGGTTGCTAAAGGAGTTGCCTGATGGTCATTATGAGCCGTCGCGCGGCGTGACACAAGTATTTCAAGCGGCTTGGCGAACGCTGGCTGAGGATGCCAACTTTCGCCGCCTCGCTGTCGTTTCCGCGCTATTCAGCACGACGCTCGTGTTATTTCCACACTATCAGGCATTGGCCAAGACCAGGCTCGGTCTGGGCACGACGTGGCTGGTGTGGTGGGTGGTGGCGCAAAACGCGGGAACGGCATTGTTCAGCGTGCTTACCGGTCCGCTCGCCGACAGCTACGGCAACCGTTTGGCTTTGCGAATCGTTACGCTGCTGATCATCGCGGGACCACTGGCGGCACTGGTGGCAATTTATTGGCCCCAGATCGGCAAAACGGCGTTTCCGTTGGTGTTCCTCTTCGTCGGCCTCACGCCGGTCGCGCAGAAGACATTCAACAATTACACGCTCGAAATCACGGAGCCGGAGCATCACCCGCGGTATCTCAGCACGCTCAGTCTGAGCATGGCAGTGCCGATTCTGGCGTCGCCGGTAGTCAGTCCGCTAATTACGCTTGTGGGCTTCGAGAAGGTTTATCTGGGCGTCGTCGTCCTTCTCATTCTCGGCTGGCTGCTCAGCTTCGGTCTCGTTGAGCCGCGACACGGGCCACGGCCGATTGTGTTGGCGGAGGAGTCGCTAGAATAGGCCGGTCGATTGCCATTTATCATACGGTGCTGGAGTTTGCCATGTGTCAGAAAGTCAATGTTTGCTTGATTGGCCGGGCGATTCTTGCATTGTTCGTGGGCGTTCCAAGCGGAGCGACGTTCGCGGCTGAGCCGAGCCCGCCGCCGGGGTTTCGTGCGATTTTCAACGGCCGCGATCTGTCCGGCTGGCATGGATTGAATCCGCACACGGTCGTGCGGCTCACGGGCGACAAAAAGGACGCAAATCTGGCGCAGCAACGGGAGGATTTCGCGAAGGATTGGAAGGTGGAGAACGGCGAACTCGTCAACGATGGACACGGGCCCTATGCGACGACGGACGAGGAGTTCGGCGATATCGAGCTGCTCATTGAGTACAAGACGGTGGCAAAGGCGGATAGCGGAATTTATCTGCGGGGGACGCCGCAGGTGCAGATTTGGGACTGGCATCAAGCGTTCGACCCCAAGCGGCCAACGCGGAAGCCGCATTTGGGTTCGGGCGGGCTGTTCAACAACACGCCGAGCGTTTCGGGCCGCGATCCGCTGGCGCTCGTCGATAAGCCGTTCGGTGAATGGAACGCGTTTAGGATTCGGCAGGTCGGCGACCGGACCTGGGTGTGGCTGAATGGCACGCCGGTCGTCGATGGCGCAGTCATGGAGAATTTTTGGGACCGCACTCAGCCGTTGCCGGCCAAGGGACCGATCATGCTGCAGACGCACGGCGGCGAAATCCGCTGGCGGAACATTTTTGTGCATGAAATCAACGCAGATGAGGCCAAGCAGATTTTGCAAGCCGCGGATGCGGAGACGAAGGCAAAACTGAAGTTGGGTCTGACGTTTCATGCGTCATTCGATGGCAGTATGAATGCCGAATTTGCCCGCGGCGACAAGACGTGCTACTACATGCAGGGCAAAGAGCTGACGCCGGCCGCGTCGAACGATGAAATTCGGCTCGCGCACGACGCGGGCCGGTTTGGCGGCGCGCTCCATTTCACAAAAAAGAACAATTATCGGCCGGTGTTCAAGGACGGCGGCACGATTGGCTATAACGACAAGAACTGGAACGCGTCGGTTTCGGCATGGCTACGGCTAACGCCCGACGAAGACCTCGAGCCGGGTTATTGCGACCCGGTGCAGATCGTCGGCGACGACGGCAAAAAGGGCTTCATTTTTCTGGAATGGTCGAAGGACGAGACGCCACGGTTCTTCCGCTACGCGATTCGTCCGTTATTTCATATTTGGAACCCGACCAACGTCCAGTGGGCCGACATTCCGTTCGACAAACGGCCGATGGTGCAAGTCGAGCGCGCCCCATTTTCCCGCGATACCTGGACGAACGTTGTTTTCACACTGCAGAACGTCAACGACAAGAGTAAGCTGCAACTCGGCCGGCTATTCATCAACAGCAAGCTTCAAGGCGCGATCGACAACTGGGACCTGACCTTCGGCTGGGATCCGTCCCGCGTCATGCTCGTTCTCGGTGCCGCGTATGTCGGCCACATGGACGATCTCGCGGTATTCGATCATGCGCTTAATGACCACGAGGTTAAGCAGCTTTATGGATTGGCGCGAGGAGTTGCCGAATTGCGATAACGGGCTGCGTTGCTTTGATTTTCACGGCGGCGATGATGCTGCCAAAGGCGGGCTTATCCGGTTGCGGAGTAGCGATTGTGGTGGCGGCAGCCTTTGGCGTGCGGATAGGATAAATGTCATGCGTTATCACCTCCGCACGCTCATGTTGGTAACCGCGGTTGTGCCGCCCGCGACCGCATTCGTCTGGTTCAATTGGCGCCTGCTGCTGATCGCTCTCGTTTGCAGCGGGTTGATATTGGCGTGGTTTTGGCTCAGTTACGCCATCGCTCGATTTTTCGGCAACCTTGTCGCTTCCCTGATGGGCTAAGGCATTCGATGAATTGCCCCACGATGTCGATTCCGCTAGCCTGAATCGGCCACGATCAAAACGTCTCGCAGCTTGTCGCCAACACGCCGCACTCGCCAACTGGTCGGCGCCGCGACGTTAAACAGCCGCTGACTGGTTCAGCGGGGTCAATTCTTTCGCACATCGTCATATAAGCAGCCGCCGCACGGCTGCTCAAAACGGCCTAGATTTGGGCTGCTCGCGACGGCAGCTCTGTTCAAATCGGCCCGACGCCGTCGTCCTCGTCGTCCTCCTCATCTTCATCTTCATCTTCATCTTCATCGTCCTCGTCGTCGTCGCCGACCGCATCGAAGTCGTCGTCGAAATCCTCGTCTAAGTCCTCGTCGTCCTGCTCGTCCTCTTCATCTTCCTCTTCGTCTTCGGCATCAAGATCGTCTACGTCGTCGTCCTCATCGTCGTCGAGATCGTTAGCGTCATCATCATCTTCCGCGTCTTCGCTGTTGCAACGGACGGCCGTAACGAGATCAAGGAGATCTTCGAGCTCGGTCGAAAAGCTCAGTTCCACCACGAGCACCGGCCCGCATAAAAGATCCTCGCCGGCTCTGAGCCGCTCATACTCGGCGGTACCCCAGACAGGCTTTTCTTCGCCGGTGTCGAGGTCGCGGGCGATGATCACGCTCGCCAGACAAAGTACGGCTGCTCGCTCGGGAACCAGATACAGCGGCTGCCCTGGCTTGTAGGGCGACACGAATTCGAAGAACGGGAAGACTATAGATCTAACGTCGATCATTGGATTTCCATTGGTCAGCGGGCTCGGAGCGATGAATTGTCGTCCCAAAACAGACCTCGTCAACGGCGGTAGCCGTCCCAGAAATCTGCCGTTGGCGCATTTTGCAGAAGGCACTATACGGCGTCTGATTGGGTAGCAGCGCGGCGCTCGGGATACCGCTAGCGTCGCTTATCGCTTGACCAACGGAGCAACAACGTGGATCAGAATCCTCTTGAGCAGCTTGTCGCCGGCTACTTCCGACGCGGCCAGAGTGTGCGGGAAGTGCGTTTCAATCATCTGCCAGAGCCCACTGCCGTCGTAGTGGTGTTAGACAACGGCAAAGAATATCCGCACGCCGTCGATGCTGACGACCTGGGGAGTCTTCCTGAGTGGTTGACCAAGGCTCAGGTTTATCTGCTTTCGAAGCGTGCCTGCCTGTGAGCCTTTTGTTTCTTAGGTGATGGTACGCCCCGCCAGACGTAATCAGACAGTCACCCGCAAATAGTCGCGACGGATCGCATTTTTTGCGTAGTCGGGAACTGGAGCATGCTTCGCGAGCTCCTTGATGATGTCGTCGGGTGAGAACTCGCGGCCGCACAACTTGGCGAGGCCTTTCAAAATCTGTGTTCGCTCGGATACGAGACGCCGAGCGCTTGATCCTTCCACTCGCGCATCATAGCAAAGGGCCTCGATATAGATGTAAAGACTATGGGCGAGCGAAACGGCTTTGTGGCCTTCAATATCGCCCATTCTTAGCTCTGAACCGCGAAGGCGTATCAAGGGAGAATAGAGCTCGCGAAGCTGCTTTTGCTGTTCAGCCGTCAGCCCAATTGGTGACTTGTCCACCAACTTCAGCCGCTTCTGACGTGGCTTGCGAGACGATGAGCTGCCTGATTTCTTTTTGGCCATCGTGGCATGATAACAAATGTGGCCGCGACCGATTCGCATCAGAATGAAGGAGCGAATTTCAGCCAATTTGGAGCAGTTCACGGAATTGCAAGCACCACTTGCCACCCACTTCGAACGAGCGGCAGATATCCGGCCGAAAGTTATAGAACCGACAACGATTATTGACAGTATCGAGCCACGCGCAAGCGCAGTTGATCGCGCCGCGATTACTCATGAAGGCGGCTTGGGCCTCGGTTGGGGCGGCGAGCAGCCGGTTATAATCGGCGTCTGAATCGGCGCCAGGGACCGGATGCAAAACGCCATCCTTTAGCTCGAGCAGGAAAGGTGGGCAGCCAATGCTTTCGCAGCAGGCGCTGCAGCCGTCGCACGTTTGACTATTTCTGATTGACACGATTGCTCGGAACTTCAAAAGTTAAAAAGCTCAATCGCGCTGCAAATCACTTGCCGCCTGATTGCAAAGCGATTTTCTTACACCAACCATTGTTGCCGGGGATGGGCGATTTGTTGCTGGTTAATTGCGGCTTTTGAGACACAGCTGCGATGGTAGAATGGGCCACATCAGCACGTCGGTTTAAGTGGAGTAAGCTTTGGCCGACGGCTGCCTGGCACGACCGACGGATGTCACGTTTGACAACCAACTCAGGCTAACGGTTGTCAATTCGGTTGTCACATACCACAAAACAGAGGACCGACAGTCGACTCGCTAGAATGCGAAAATAGCTCATAAAAAGCAAGTAGAATTCACCTCCGGGGCCGTAGCTCAATTGGTCAGAGCAGAGGACTCATAATCCTTTGGTTCCCAGTTCAAGTCTGGGCGGCCCTATTGTTGGTTAATGCCGGGTAGCCGGTGGCTCGATTCCTCACTGAATATGCGAAGTCAAGCTGCCAATTCAGCACAACTCCGCAGCGCCGCTATTGCTACGCCGCATCCGGCCGCGGCTGACGCGGCCAAGCAGATTTTGCTCGCTGGCGGCAACGCGATCGACGCGGCCGTCGGCGCGATGCTCGCCTGCTGTGTCGTGACGCCCGGCGCCGTCGGCCTTGGCGGGTATGGCGGCAGCCTCGTCGCCTATTTAGCACGCAGCCGGAAGACCATCGCTATCGATTTTGACTCTCGCGCTCCGTTGGCATATCGGCCGGAGTTTTTTAGTGACAATTCGCAAAGCTACGAATCGGGCTACCTGTCGATCACGGTTCCGGCGGTCGTAGCTGGATTGGCTCTCGCGCTGGAAAAGTTTGGGACGCAATCCTGGGCAGCCGTTTCACAGCCGGCAATTCGACTCGCGGAGGACGGAATAACGATTTCCTTGCTGCTCAAAAAGCAGCTCGATGACTTCGCCAAAAAAGCAGACCGCGTTTCTCAGCAGGCACTTTTTCCCGGAGGCAATGTTCCGGCTGCCGGCGAAACATGGCGACAACCCGACGTGGCCCGGCTGCTCGTGCGACTCGCTGAAAACGGTCCGCAGGCGTTCTATCGCGGCGAAATCCCGCAAACGATTGTCCACCAAGTGCAAACCGGTGGCGGTATCCTGTCGGAACAAGACTTCGAGCAATATCAGCCGGCAGTCGCCGAGCCGCTCGCCATCGATTATCGCGGCTATCGCGTTCTGACGCCTCGGCCGCCATCAGGTGGCCTGACCACACTGCAGATCCTCAAAGTCTTAGAGCAATTTAATTTCTCACAGCTTCAGCCGTGGAGTAGCGATTATTTCCACCTGTTCGCCGAGGCTACGAAGCTCTGCTGGCAGGACCGCATAGCTTATTTCGGCGATCCAGACGCGACCGAAATTCCAGTCGGGCAACTGCTGTCGGCCGAAGCCGCCACAGCAAAAGCAGCCCGGATCGATCGAGTTCGCGCCCAGCGCTTTGCCGCGGATAACTCAGCATCGCCGCATCACACCGCGAACATCCTCGTCGCCGATCGCGAAGGCAACGTCGTTTCAGTCACCGCCACCCAAGGCTACCTCTACGGCTCCCAGGTCGCCATCGATCGGCTAGGCCTCGTCATGGGCCACGGCATGTCCCGCTTCGACCTCGCCGCCGGCAGCCCCAACGCCCCCGCCGCTGGCAAACGCATGTTCCACAATATGGCGCCGGCCATTTTGCTGAATTCAGCCAACCATCCCTTCGCCGCCGTCGGCTTACCGGGCGGCCCCAAAATCGTCACCGTCACCGCTCAGCTCATCATCAATCTCATCGATTTCCACGCTTCTCCCGCCGCAGCCGTCTCCGCCCCGCGCATTCACATCGAAGCCAATGAGCCACTCGCCATAACAGCAACCGTTCCAGAATCCGTCGCCGAACAACTCCGCTCCTTCGGCCACACGGTCATCCACGGCCAAACCGTCGGCGGCCAACCCGACGAGATCGGCGGCAAAGCCAACGCCATTGTCATCGATCCAGCAACGCGCAGCATGACCGCCGCCTCACAAGCCGGGGAGGCCGCGGCTTGTATCCTTAATGGCGACAGCGACTGCCTTGACCTACAATAAGGAGCGGAGGCGGAGTCCGCAGGATGGCAGACGACAGTATGAACGCCGTTTATGGTCAGCTTAAGCCGGTAATCGACCGGCAGTTTGCCGCTGGCCGATTTGTGGCTATCGATGATGGGCAGATCGTGGCTGATGCGCCGACGCATCGCGAGTTGACGCGGGAGCTGCAGTCCCGCGGCATGACTCCCAAAAATATGCTGATCGTTCAGGCGGGAGCGGACTACCCAATGTCCGCAGTCATCTTCTAGCGCTTCACCTTTGGCGGAAATATGCGTGAGCAGCGGAATTCCTATAAGGGGTCGCCGCTTAGGCCCTGGTTCGCGCTGACCCTTATTGCCGCCGACGGTTCCACGAAATCGATCGAGGTCCTCGCCGACACCGGCAATCCGTGCGCCCTTATCGTGAGCCCCCGACCCCTAGACGACTTCAATAGCGGCTTGGCGCCAGGCACGGAAACGAACTTTGGACCACTGGCCGGCGGCTGGCTCCGTCTGCAAATATCGGAAGTCGGTTTCGAGGAAGATGTGCTTTGCTATATGCGTCGGACGCTGTTGTGGAAGCCGTCCAGGCAGGCCACGAGAATCTCACAGGCCTCGCCGGTCTGCCGTTGCTGAAAATGATGGAATACGGCGGAGATAACAATCACTTTTGGATTCGACGATTTCCTTCAGGTCAGTAAGTGAAATAGCGCCATGTTGCGACTGGTTCAATTGCTCCATAAGAGCGAAGGGCGACGGGTGGGGGTGGTTGAAGAGCCACGATTGCGGCTGCTGGCCAAGTGGCGAAGTGTCTACGAATTAGCGATGGAAGCGATTGGCCGAGCCTGCAGTGTTGCAGAAGTCATTGGCGATGCTTCTCTTGGCGAGCCGATGGCGTACGACGCGGTGTATGGCGGCCAGTCCGAATGGAAACTTCTCCCGCCAATCGATTACCCCAATGAGCCGGCTCGCTGTCTCGTAACCGGCACCGGTCTGACACACAAAGCCAGCGCCGAAAACCGCGATTCAATGCATGTTCCCGGTAGAGTGGGCGCTGCCCACCAAGCGCAACCAGATACGCCACTAACCGACAGCCTGAAGATGTACCGCATCGGTCTCGAAGGCGGCCGGCCTGACGCCGGAAAGATCGGCGCTGCCCCCGAATGGTTCTACAAAGGCTGCGGCGCCATTTTGAAAACACACAATGAATTGCTGACCGTTCCCAATTTCGCCGAAGACGGCGGTGACGAAGCAGAGATTGCCGGCGCGTACGTAATCGGTCCAGACGGCGCCCCCTATCGCATCGGCCTCGTCCAGGGAAACGAATTCTCAGACCACGTGACGGAATCAAAAAACTATCTCTACCTTGCCCCCTCGAAGCTCCGCCAATGCGCGATCGGGCCGGAACTGGTCGTGGGCGGCGATTTCACCGATGTGCCTGGGAAAATCACGATCGAGCGCGGCAGCGAAATCATTTGGCAGGCCAAAATCGCCAGCGGCGAGGCCAATATGTGTCACTCGCTCGCAAACCTGGAGCACCATCACTTCAAATACGATCAACATCGCCGCCCCGGCGACATCCACGTTCACTTCTTCGGCGCCGATCACTTCAGCTTCCGCGATCGCGTCCGGCTGCAATACGGTGACGTGATGGCCGTTTCATTTGATGGCTTCGGCCGGCCACTGCGAAATCCGCTGAAAATCGAAAATTCACCCCAGGCTCTCGTCACGGCGAGGCCACTATGACCGAATCAATCCCGCTCGGCCGCTTCGACCTCGCCGTGTTCGCGCTCTACATGGTTGTCACCGTCGTCCTCGGCTTTCTCGTCGCCGGCCGGCATCGCAAAACGGCCAAAGGCTACTTCCTCGGCGACCGGCAGCTGCCCTGGTACGTCGTCGGCACCAGCATGATCGCGGCCGACATCTCCTCCGATGATCTGATCGCCAATGCCGGTGCCGCCTACAAGTACGGCATCGTGCCGAGCGCCGGAAGCTGGAACGCGTGCATTATCTATTCGCTCTTAATCTGGATTTTTCTGCCGTACTATGTCCGCAGCGGCATCTACACCATGCCGCAGTTTCTGGAGCGGCGCTACAACCCAACATGCCGCTACATCTTTGCCGCCTCGCTCATCATCGGCTATGTCGCCGCGATTCTCGGCGGGACGCTCTACGCCGGGGCGCTCTCACTGCAGAGCATGCTCAACATGGACTTGACTTGGGCCATCATCTTTTTCGGCGTGACGACTGGCGCCTACACAATCTACGGCGGGCTCACCTCCGCCGCGTGGACCGATCTTTTGCAAGTGGCGCTGTTGATGACGGCTGGAGTGCTCATTCCCGTGCTGGGATTGCAGCGCGTCGGCGGCCTCAGCGAACTCATGCACGAGTACCCAGAAAAATTCCAAGTCTTCCTGCCGCCGACGCACGAGCGGTTCCCCGTCACCGGCGTCTTCACCGGCTTCCTGACCGTCGGCATCTGGTACAGTTGCACCAGCCAGCATATGGTCCAGCGCGTCCTCGGCGCCAAAGATGAGTGGCACGCGCGGATGGGCGTCGTCGGCGCGGGCTATCTGCGCATCATCACGCCGCTGTTCTTCGTCTTACCCGGCATCATCGCCTTCAAGCTCTTTCCCAACTTGCCCCGGCAAGACATGGCCTACTTAGAACTCGTCAAAGTCCTCATTCCCACCGGACTTCGCGGCCTGATTCTCGCCGGCATGGCTGCCGCGCTGATGAGCAATGTCTCCTCGGTGCTCAACAGCGCCTCCACGCTCGCGACGATGGACATTTACGGCAAACTCATCCGCCCGCAGGCCAGTGAAAAAGAGCTTGTCCGTTTCGGCCGCCTCAGCGGGGCGGCCATTCTGATCGTCAGCATGCTCATCGGCTACTACTACAGCTTGCAGACAAAAAACACGCTCTACGAACAGCTTCAGAGCATCTTTTTCTTCCTCGCCCCGCCCTTCGCGGTCATTTTTACCGTTGGCCTGCTTTGGCGGCGAGCAACCGGCCCCGCGGCGCTCTGGACGATCGGGCTCGGCTTTGCCTTCACGACGTTTCTCGTTTTTTACGCCTTTCCAACGTACGACTGGCTGCGGCCCTATCGAACCTATCAGCACCCCGCAGTACTCGCCTGGTTCTTCTGCCTGGCCGTGATGATCGTCGCCTCCCTGCTGACCCAGCCGCCGCCGGCCGAAAACGTCGAAGGCATCATTTGGACCCCACAATACGCCCGCCTCCCCGCCGACCTCCGCGCAAAATACTCCGGACTCAAAGATTTCCGCCTCTGGTGGCTCGGCTTCGTCCTGATCATTCTCGCCATCTACGGCTTTTTCCTCTGGTGGCGTTTTCAACATTCGGCGTCGGCGGAGTCGGTTTGGTAGATTATGGAACGCTTTCTCCATCGATTGCGGCGACTTTCGACGTCATGACACTAGACGACTGGCCGTTCGATCAACCTCGCAACTGTGCTGTTGTCACATTGCGCCGAATCGCATTTGATGACGCGCCTATCCTGTACGTTAGCCACGATGCGGACGACCACGGATGGCAGTTTCTCGATGGTAAGCAAATGGACATGAGCGACGCAGTACTTGTTACCTTGGAAGGAATGGTTTCACGCGATCCGTCGGTGTTGGCGCTTTCCGACATGCCTCCGGGGTGGCACGCCCAGCGACAATCTGCGTCAGATCGTTGGTTACGTGCCCAAAGTGAATAACGGACTGATGAAAATCACCCAAGTCGAAACAATCCCCATCCGCGTGCCAATTAAACCCGAACTGGCCATTCGCAGTGGCCGCGGCGGCTCGCATTCAGTCTCGCCGTTCTTATTGGTCAAGCTTCACGCGGATAGTAATCTCGTCGGACTAGGCGAAGTCTCCTGCACGCCCCGCTGGAGCGGCGAGGACCAGGTCAGCGCCGCACATTTCATCAACACCTATTTCGCCCCACTCTTAGTCGGCGAATCCCTGACCGAAGTAACGGACGTCGAACGGCTGACGACCAAATACGAGTTCCCCGTCGCCAACAATCAATTCACCAAGGCCGGCGTCGAGATGGCATTGTGGGATTTGCTCGGCAAGGCGCTCAACAAACCTGTCTATGAGCTGCTCGGCGGCAAAGTCCGCGATTTCGTCCGCATCAAATGGTCCGTATCAGGTTCCGAACCCGAAAAAGCCGCCGCCATCGCTCGCGGTGCCATCGATCGCGGCTTCACAGCCATGAAAGTCAAAGTCGGTCTCGGTCCCGACGCCGATGTCGAGCGCGTTCGCGCCGTACGCGAAGCGATTGGCCCCAACGTAAAACTCGGCGTCGATGCCAACGGCGGCTGGCCTACCCCCGACATTGCCGCGGACACAATCCGCCGCATCTGCGACGTCGCACAAATCGCCTTCGCCGAGCAACCCGTCTGGGCCGGCGATCACGAAGAAATGGCCGCTGTCCGCCGCCAGGTCAACGTGCCCATTATCGCCGACGAAAGTCTCTACACGCTGGCCGACGCCCGCGCCCTCGTGCGAGCCAAAGCCTGCGATGTCTTCTCGGTCTATGTCGGCAAAGCCGGCGGCATCGGCCCAGCCAAACAAATAGCCGATTTTGCGGCCAGCCATGGAATCAAATGCACCATCGGCTCCAACCTCGAACTCGGCGTCGGCTCCGCGGCCATGCTGCATTTGGGATGTGCCCATCGCGGTATCACTCCGGACGACTATCCCTGTGACATCATCGGACCCTTCTATTACGAGGACGACATTCTAAGGCAGCCACTGGCATTGGCTGGCGACCGAGCCGTCCCGACCGATGCACCGGGACTGGGTATTGTTCTGGATGAAGCGAAGGTAGAAAAATATCGTGTGCGGTGATCGAAGTTCTAAAGCTCAGTAACGGAGAAATCTTATGTGGCGGTTCATCGCCTTGATCGTGTTTGTCGTCCCCCAAAACCTCGCGGCTGCATTTGAGGCCGGCGATCAGCTTGTAGCTATCAAGCCAGCGGACATGAAGACGATCACCGGCTCAACCTACGTGGTGACGACCGGAACGCCCGTCACCGTCCGAGCCGCCGATGGCGACAAGCTCAAGGTCGCCGCGCCGCGCGTGGGCTGGATCGATGCGTCCACCGTCATACCGGTCAAGGAAGCCGAGGCCTATTTTTCAAGTCAGGCCGACAAAGGAGCAGACAAAGCGGAAGCGCTGCTCGCCCGCGGTAAAGTCCGCTTCAACCAGGCCGGTCTCGACGACGACAAAGTGAAAGCCGCCATCGCCGATCTCGATGAGAGCATTCGCCTCCAGCCGACCAGCGAAGCCCACACCTATCGCGGCTTCGCCTATAAGCGGCTCGGCGACAAAGACAAAGCCATTGCCGAGTTCGACGAAGCCATCCGCCTCAATCCCAAAGAGGCGCTAGCCTGGCGCGTTCGCGGCGCCACCTACGCGGCCAAAGCCAACTATGCCAAGCAGCTCGCCGATTACACGGAAAGCATTCGCGTCGATCCCGAAAACCCCGACTCGCGCCATCATCGTGTCGTCCTGCGGTCTGCCTGTGTGGACGAAAAGTACAGGGATGGCAAACAGGCAATCGACGACGCGACAAAGGCTTGCGAAATGTCGGAATGGGAGAATTACCTATACTTGTCTGGGCTCGCGATGGCCTACGCCGAATCGGGCGATTTCGATGCCGCAGTCAAATGGCAACAAAAGGTGGTATACCATTACAAATCGCCGCCCGCGTCGTACGTTTCCAATCTGGAACTTTACAAGCAACACAAGCCGTTTCGCATGACGTGGAAGTAACACCACTGAGATAAACCCTCACGCCCGCTCGATCCGCAGCATCTGCGGTCCTTCCCAGCGGCACTTCCGGCAGGCATCGCGAAAATCCGTCCAGTCATATTTCCAGTCGCCCTTTACACGAGCAAACAGCGAGCAATGCGTCGGCACACCCTCCGGTCCGCGGAGCACGACACCGCGACTATAGACAAAGCAAATCTCGCTCACGGGCTTTTTCGAATTCGCAACGGACGACGACGCGTCGTGAAACAACAACAACTCACCCGGCAGCGGAAGCTGGCACAGATTCTCCGGCGGATGAGCGACCGCCTTGTCGAGCAACAGAAACACCTCGGCGCCCGAATACATGCCGTGCAGAGATTTTCCTTCGACTGGAAGCATCTCCCACACCAGCTGGCACACTTCCGGAGCTTCGCCATCAAGTAACTCCGCGACGACGGATTCACCGGTCGCAGTAAATGTCAGTCGAATATGGCGGCTTTCGTTCGAGTTCATGGATTGCTTTGAGTCTTTCACATTAGATCGCCGTCCACCCACCATCGACCGGCAGAACCGCGCCGGTAATGTACGACGCCTCGTCACTAGCCAGAAACAGCGCCGCCTGAGCAACTTCCCGCGGCTGTCCGATCCGGCCTAGCGGTGTTTTGGCGATTTGTCGCTCGTAAAGCTCGCTGCCCGGCGGCGGCGAAATGCGGGTTTCAATTGCCCCCGGGCAAATCGCGTTCACCCGAATATTTTGCGAGGCATAGTCATACGCCGCGCTCCGCGTCAGCCCAATCAGTCCGTGCTTGATGCTCGTATACGCCGCCGACGATCGTGCCCCCACAATGCCTTGAATCGACGCCACGTTGACAATCGACCCCGAACGGCCGTTGATCATCAACGGCACAACCTCACGAATGAACCGCGCAGCGCCGAGCAGCACCGTCTCATAGCATCTATCCCATTCTTCGCGCGGAGCCGACGCAGCATCGTGCCAGGCGCCGAGATACGACGCGTTGTTCACCAGAATATCGATCCGGCCACCGTTCATCTCCGCAGTGCAACGCACGGCTGCTGCGACATCCGCGTCAGCGGCAACATCCACGTGCTGAAACGTCGCCTTGAAGCCACGAGCGACCAGCCCCGCCGCAACCGCTCCCCCGGCCGCATCGTCAATATCGGCGACGACGACGGATGCTCCCTCTTCTGCGAATAGCTCGGCAATCGCCCGCCCAATGCCGTGCGCAGCGCCGGTGACAATCGCCGATTTACCGCTCAGTCGCATGCAATTGGCAATTCAGTATTGATGGGCCAGCCGTTGACCGCGCACTCCAGGCAAATGCGCCCGGGTAATGGTGTCCCGGCCCAGGTTTGCGACATATAGCACGTCCCGATTCGCTCCTTCCGAATTTCCCTGACCCCACGCCAGATTCGTCGGCCGGCTGACCAAAATCGCATGATAATCCCAACCCAGCACCGATTTCTCGCCCGTCGGCGAAATTCGCCAGATTTCATCCGACGCATAACACGCGACATATAAATTGCCGGCCTCGTCCAGAGCCAATCCGTCAGGCAACCGGCCAACTTTCTCGGCATAAACCTCTGCAGACCCGACTTCGCCGTCGCTCGTCAGCACGAATCGCAGTACGCGATCCGTGTCGCTTTCCACCATATATAAATTCCGCTCGTCACCGGAAAATGCCAGACCATTGGCGTATCCGAATGGCCCCCCCACTACGCTCCCCCCGTCGCTGCCCTCAAATCGCAACAAATAACCGTTTCGCTGCTTCCATTTTCCTGAATCGGTCACATACAGCCGGCCCCGGCGGTCGAACAGGGGATAATTGGGGCAAACAATCTTGTGGTCTCCCGCGTGCGTCGCAAACAGCGAATGACTGCCGTCCGCCAAAACGCGAAAGATGCCCAGCTTCGTGTTACAGACATAGAGCGCATGATCCAGCGGCGAAAATGCCAGCCCCGCATGGAAGCCGCCAAGCGTGGCGACGGTGTTAACCTGGCCCGATGCGTCAATCCGATAAACCTGGCCCGCTTCACCTCCTGCCCACAAGTTGCCTTCTCGATCAAACGCCAGGCATTCAGGATGATCGATCCCCGAGGCGAAAATCTCAAACTGCGGCTGCTCGCTCATGCGGTCAATTTACGAAACGATCGCAGCTGGCATCAAGCCGCTCTTGCTCGGCAGGTATGTCTTTTGCGGCGTTGCCCATTGTTTTGGCCTCCAGCATGTCGCTGGGCCAATTCTCAGAAACTCATTCAGGAGACGATTGCCATGAAACGTTGGGCCATAACTTTCGCCGCCGCCCTAATTAGCGTTGCTGGGATTACAGCGAGCGCCGATGACACGAAGAAAAACTCCGACAATAGCGGGAAAAACTGTTTCCACGCCAAGATTACGGCCATTGATCAGAGCAAAGACACATTGACCGTGAAAACGTGCGACAAGTCGGGGAAGGAGCAACAAAAAACGTTACAACTTTCTAAGGATGTGGCGTTCCGCGACATCTCCGGCAACTCCGCGAAAAAGGGCGATCTCAAAGTCGGCGATGATGTCGTCGTTCACGAGAAGGACGGCAAAGTGACCGAAATCAAAGAAAACGACGAGGCCACCATTACGAAAGTCGATTCGAAAGCGGGCACTGTGACGCTGAAGATGAAGGACAAAAACGGCAAGGAAACCGAGAAGACATTCACGCTCGTTGAAGACGCGGAATACATCGACAGCAACGGACGCGTAGCTGCCCTTAATCTTTTTCGCAATGGCGATCAGGTTCTAGTGATTGAAGGCGAAGGCAAAATCACCTCGATCAAAAAGTCGGACAACCAAAGTGGCGAAGGCGCCACCGCCAACAAGCCGAAGAGCAGCAGCACAAAGTAGCGCTTGTGCTTGCCACACAACTATCGACAGCTCTAGTTCCCACGCTCGACGTGGGAACTTCTTTTCTTGACGCCCAGCGTCATTTCGCTCGGCAAATCCAGGACGCTCAGCGGTGATGCGTCCCCAGCAAATACAGCAGCGGCAGCAAAAAGATCCACACCATATCCACAAAATGCCAATACAATCCCGTCACTTCAATCGGCCCATAATAATGCCCATCGAAGTGCCGCCTCGCTGCGAGAAAGACCATCACCAACACTGCCGTAATGCCAATGATCATGTGCACGGCGTGCGCGGCGGTCATGATCCAATACAGCAGCAAGAACAACTGCACATGCGGCACTTCCCCGGCTGAAAGGCCCGCCTCCACCCACCGGCTCGCCTCGAATCGATTGCCCAAGATAAGCCCCTGTTCCCAGTCGTCGTAGTATTCGTACGCCTTCAGCCCCAGAAACACCGCGCCAAGCACAGCCGTCGCAATTAAAAACCAAATCAGCCCGCGCTGCCGATCGGTGCGCACACAGTAAACGGCCAGCGCCATCATCGCGCTGCTGATAAGCAGCACAAACGTGTTGATCGTCCCGATCTGCCAATTCAAGCGGCTGCTGGCCAATTCGAAGGCCGCCGGATACAGCGCGTGATAAACGACCAGTGCGGTAATCAGCGTCCCGAAAAACATAATCTCCGTCGCCAGGAACAGCCACATTCCCAGCGCCGCCGTGTCGTTCTGCTGCTCGAGATTGGCGTACTGCTCTTCCAGCCGATGCCGCACGAGCACGGTATGCTCGAGCAAGGAATGCTCGCTGGGCGCGACGACTTTCAGGTCAAGGCTCATTTTGCGCCTTTTCCAGGTGATATTGATATGGCGGATGAAACACGGTGGGAGTTTCTTCGAAATTGTCGCGTGGCGGCGGCGACGGCGTCTGCCACTCGAGGCCGGTCGCCTTCCAGGGATTGCCCGGGGCTCGCTTTCCGCGAATGAGCGACAGCGGCAAATAAAACAGCGGCAGCAAATAACCGACGCCCAGGATCGACGCGCCCGCGGTCGAGAGCACGTTCCACGCCTGAAATTCCGGCGCATATGTGTGATAGCGCCGCGGCATTCCGTTGTAACCCAGCACAAATTGCGGCAAGAACGTCAGGAAGAAACCGACGAACGTGATGATGGCCGCCAGGCGAGCCCACCATTCGGAATACATGCGGCCCGTCATCTTCGGCCACCAATAATGCAGCCCGCCGAGATAAGCCATCACCATCCCGCCGACCATGATGAAATGAAAATGAGCGATCACGAAATAGGTGTCATGCACGTGCATGTCGATCGCCAGTGTCGCCAAGAACAGTCCCGTCATGCCACCGAAAGTGAACAGCGCGACAAATCCCAAGCAGTACAACATCGACGCCTCGAAAGTAATTGATGCCTTGTAAAGTGTCGCCGTCCAATTGAAGACTTTGATCCCCGAAGGAACCGCGACCAGAAAGCTGAGCAGCGAAAACACGAGCGCCGCATACATCGAAATTCCGGCCACGAACATGTGGTGAGCCCACACGAAAAAGCCGACACCTGCGATACCAAAACTCGCGAACGCCACGAACTTGTAGCCAAACAACGCTTTACGGGAAAAGCACGGAATCACTTCGCTCACAATTCCCATGCCCGGCAAAATCATGATGTACACCGCCGGATGCGAATAGAACCAAAACAGATGCTGAAAGAGCAGCGGATCGCCCCCCAGCCGCGGATCGAAAATGCCGACGCCTAAGAGTCGCTCGATGATGACCAGAATGACTGCCATCGCCAGCACCGGCACGGCCAGCAAAAAGATGAAGCTCGTCGCGTACAGCGTCCACACAAACATCGGCAGCCGAAACCACGTCATCCCCGGCGCTCGCAAACGGTGCGTCGTCGCAATGAAATTGACGCCAGTCGCCATCGACGAAAAACCAGCGATCACGACGCCGAGCATCACCGGCACAACGTTATACGTCGTCGAGCGCGTGCTGTACGGCGTATAAAACGTCCAGCCGGTGTCCACGCCACCGGCCAACATCGCAAACAGCGTCCAGCCCGCCCCCGTCATATACAAATACCAGCTCAGCAAATTCAGCCGCGGAAACGCCAGATCCTTCGCTCCGATCATGAGCGGCAGGCAGAAGTTGCCCAGCACGGCCGGAACGACCGGCACCAGAAAAAAGAACACCATAATGACGCCGTGCGCCGTGAAGCTGCGATTATATGTGTCAGCCGAAAGCAACGTCCCTTGCGGTGTCATCAGATGCAGCCGGACGACCGCAATGAAATAGGCTCCGATGAAAAACATTGCCGTGATTGCCAGCAGATACAAAAGGGCGATCCGCTTGTGGTCCTTCGTCAGCAGCCACGATGCCACGCCCCGCGAGACATTGAGATAATCGAAGCGCGGCGGCGGACGAAGCGTCAGTAGCGGAGCCGATGTTTGCAGTTCAGTCGTCATAAATTGGATTCGGTGGAATTGATCGGAGGCGTTGTTGGCGGCGCTGGAAAGCTTTCCACCCGCGGCGGCGTTTCCCCGCGTACCAGTGACCGGAGGTAGGCGATGATCGCAATCACTTCCTCCTCGCTCACTTGGCCTGCGAACGACGGCATGATGTCCATGTGGCCCGCAACGACCTTCGCC
This sequence comes from Pirellulaceae bacterium, assembly GCA_036496265.1. Lineage (GTDB taxonomy): Bacteria > Planctomycetota > Planctomycetia > Pirellulales > Pirellulaceae > CAYLLN01. The sequence continues at coordinate 21,878 of DASXLL010000332.1, forward strand.
CCCGGCCGATAGATCGATTCGCGAATGTAGTTGTCGTCGGCGGCTACCACCCGGCCATCGCGGAGCGGCACGCGAGAACCGAACAGTTCTTCAAGCGATGGGGCCCGGGCCGTGGCGTTGGCGCCATGACAACTTAAGCAGCGATATTTGAGAACCGCCTGTCGGCCCTGCAGCGCCAGCGACCCTTCCGCCGAATACGTTAACCACGCCTGATATTCGGCTGGCTCCAGCACGACGACCTTCCCTGTCATGCCCGAGTGATTCGTGCCGCAGTATTGCGAGCAAAACAGGTGATAGGTCCCCGGCTTCGTCGCCTGAAACCAGGCCGACGTGTAGCGCTGCGGCAGCACGTCCATGTGCAATCGAAACGCCGGCACAAAAAAGCTGTGAATCACATCTTCCGAGATCATCACCAGCTTCACCGGCCGCCCCGCCGGAACGTGGAGCGTGGCGATCTCCCGCTGCCCCTCCGGATGCTGGAACTTCCACATCCATTGCTTGCCGACGACATACAGCGGCATCGCATCGGCCGGTGGCGAAAACGCCGAGTAATAAACGATCCCGCCCCAGGCAAACATGAACGCGAATATCGCCAGCGGCGTCAGCGACCAGAACCATTCCAGCAAATGCGATTGCCGCGTCGCCGGCGGCGTCGCGTCGTTGCCGGGCCGCCGACGGTAATAAATGCAGAAACCGATCAGCAGGACCGCGATCAACATACCTACGGAAAAGCACACCGCAAACAGAAACAAGCCGATGCGATCGACGCTCGCGGCTGTCGTCGAAGCGGCCGACGGAAAAATCGAAATTCCCGAGTTCACTGCTGCACGCCCTCCGCAAAGTGGCTGGCGGCATGGCGCGACGGGGTCGGGAGTCGATTGCGGTATAGGTGCATCCATTGGCAACACGATTCTCGCAATCGACTCCCGACCCCTTCATTTTCCATCAGTAAAATCTTGGAATTCACGGCTGCACGCCCTCCATAACCCTGGGAGGCGCGGCTAGGGCTGGCGTGGCGGATTGCGGAACAGCACCGCGTCTCGAAAGCCGCCACACGAACACCGCAATAAAAACAATCGTCAGCACACCGCCGGCGCGGACGAAATTTATCACGCTGGCCGAATACTTTCCCAGCGTCGGGTCGTAGTGAAAGCAATACAGCAGAATCTGCTCGACTGCCGATCCGATTTTGTGTTGCGACGCTTCCACGAGGCCCAGTCGCAGATCGCGCCCGGAATACTTCACGTCATAGAAGTATCGCGACAGCCGGCCCTCGGGCGTGAGAATCATGATCCCGCTGGCGTGCATGTATTGGTTTTTTGCTGCGTCGAATCGGTAATGAAATCCGACGGCGTCGGCGAGTTGGCGAATTTGCGATTCTTCTCCGGTCAGAAAGTGCCAGCCCTCCGCCGCGCCCGGTCGGCCATATCGCTGCAAGTAGCTTTCCTTCTTGCTGGCTGCCAAATCCGGTGTCTCGCGCGGATCGAAGCTGACGGTAATGACTTCAAAATCCTTGCCCGCCGTCAGCGGCATCTCCAGCATTCCTTGCACGAGGCCATTGAGCACGAGCGTGCATAGCCGCGGGCACTGGTAATAGGCGAGCACCAGAATCACCGGCCGGCGGCCAAAATAATCCCCGAGTTTCACCGTCCGCCCAGATTCGTCGTTGAACGTCAGCCCCAGCGGAATCTGTTCGTTGAGTCGCTGGTCAAAACGAATATCTTGCAACGCAGCAGGCACTTCGCCGCGAGCAATCGTGCCAATCAGCAAGAACATTGCCGCGGCTGCGAATACAATCGATTCTGCGAATGCGTTTCTCACGGCGCCGCCTCCTGAAACACGCGGCCCGAATTCGCCTCGCCGCTAACAAACGGCCGCTGACGTTTAGTGTCCTTGGAATCTCGCGCACTCTTGGACCGCAGTTGCTTTGCCGTATGCTGAATGGCGATTGCGATCGGCACGCGAGCGAATTCCGCGTCCTTAGCCGGGCCATAGTGATGAAGTTGAGTTTCGAGGTTTCTCGCGTCGGCCGCAAACGACTCCCCAGCAGGCAATTGCGGCTCAAATGGCTCCAACCGCGGCTGCGGGGGCAACGATTCGCCAACTGATTGTCCCGCCGGCATCACAACGCGTTCGGTTTCCCGCCGCTGCTGAATCTTAAAGAGCGATCGCGCCGCGAAATCCACGGCGACGAACACGATCGCCACGCCGATCAGTGTTGCGACGACGCCCGCGAGGTTCACATCTTTTCCCTCCAACTTGACCAAGGGGTGTTCGATTCGGCCGTCGGGATGGCGAATTTCCTGGTTATCCATGCGCCAGCGCCTCCTCCCGCGCGATTTCTTCCCGCTCTAGCTCTTGCAGGTGTCGCGCATGCGACCAATTGCGATCCACAACCGGCGTCAAAGAGAGGTTCGACAGATGCCACAGGAAAAATGCGAGCCAAATGGCACAGAGCCCAACGAAAACAAGCGGCAAGGCCAGAGCCCAATAACCCAATCCCGCCGCGTTTCGCGGCAGCATTTGATAGCCGAGGAAGATGACCTGGATTGCGAGCACCAATCCAGCGATTCGGGCCAGCGACGTCGTCTGCTGCTTCAGCGCCCGAAATAACAGTAGCACAAGCGGGACAGCCAGCCCAAAAACCGCGCCAATAGCGGAAATCCACCGCCACGGATCAGTCGTTCGCAGCAGCCACCAGCTGTTATCTCGCTTCAGATCGGCCATCCAGATCAACATCGCCTGACACCAGATGAGATAAGCCCACACGAGCACCAGCGTCAGCATCAGATTGCCGATGTCGTTCAGCACATTCCGAGAAAGAGACGCTGTCAACTCTGATCGCTGTGAAACAAACGCGTAAACAACAATCGCGCACGCCAGCGCCGAAAGAAGCTGACTCTCCGCGACGATTGGCCCGTAGATCGTCGATGTAAACGGCAGGTCCAGCGACATCATCCAGTCAATCACCGCAAAATGCAGAGTCACGCCATAAATTAAGAGTCCCGGCCCGCTTAGACTTTGACACTTCCACTCCACCACCACGCCGCGGCCACGATCCTGCTGCCGCGACAACCATCGCAAGAGCCACGCCAGGCCGATCCACAGCACGAAGAAGCTGATCGCCCGGCCATAGACAAACTGCGCCTCGAAATATCGATCGCGAAAATCATATGACGACGCGCCACCTTCTACTTCAACCGGCCACGGGTAAATCTGCGGTGCTGCCAGCGCGATCGGAATGAACAACAACCCGCTCAGCGGCAGCGTCAGCATCTGCGCTTCCAGGATTCGCCTTAGCGCCAGCCCCCACACGCCGCCCGTCAGGTGATGAACCATGACCAGCGCTAGGCTTCCCATTCCCAAACCCCAAACAAACAGCCACCCGATCAAATAGCACTGCAAAAACGGAGTCCACTCGCTTCGGCCCACCAAATAGCTCGCGGCGATCGCGATGGCGCCGACCGCCGCCGCCAGCCCGCACCAGCGGCGAAACGATCCTCGATTTGTCGATTCGGGTGCAATCATGGCGACTTCGCTAATCGAACTTCCTCACGCTGTTTGTCATCCAGTTCCGCAAGCGGAAAATGCTGGCTCACCTGGAGCGCCCGCACATACGCGACGATTGCCCACCGATCTTCGACCGGAATCTGCCCCGCATAGGACGGCATCGACCCATAACCTTCGCTCACTATGGCGAACAACCGCCCCACCGATGCCTCCCGCAGGCGCGGAATGTGATACGACGGCGGTTTCGTGTAACCGCGCTCCACAATCTTTCCGCGGCCCGTCCCCAGCGCATCATGGCATACGCTGCAATAGATCGAATACCGGTCGCGGCCGTGCCGTATCAGGTCTTCATCCACCGCCACTGGAAACTCTTCGACGAAATCCCGATTCTCATCGAACTTCTTCGCCCGCTCGCTGCCCGCCTCCGGAGCCGGCTCGCTCAGCGCAACATTCCGCCCGTCCCACGTTTTCCGTCCGGCGTAAACCGCCGGATCAAGATGTAACTGCCCCCGCGCAACCGTACCTCGCGGCAGCGGGCGTGCCGACCGGTTATCAGCAAAGAACGCAAACGGCTCCAGCGGCTGAAAGCTCGGCTGATCCGCCATCTTCTGCTGACAGCCGCAGAGACAGACCGCTAAAAGTGCGCCGGCAAGGATTAGACGCCATGTCATACAGCCACCGGTTCCTCCGTCTTCGCGCCCACGCCTGTCTCTTCCTTCTCCAACTCTTCACTCGTCGGCTCCGTCTCCGGCACCAAAATCACCCCGCCAATCGGCTGCAGCGCTTCCAAGAGCCCCCTCGTCGCTTCCAAGTCAAACAACGGATCAGCCGCTTCGATCGACAAAAAAAAACGGTCCTGGCTCGCCCGGCTAAACCGCGGCACACCAAACAGCGGATGATGCGGCTGCGGCAAACCATTCAAAAACAACATTCCTAAAAACGCGGACAGCGCCGCAATCAAAATCAGCACTTCGAACGTGATCGGAATAAACGCCGGCCAGCTGTTGAGCGGCTTCCCACCGACATTGAGCGGATAATCGATCGCCATCGAGTAAAACTGCATCCAAAAACCGACCGCCGCGCCGACCAGCCCGCCGATCAAAACGATCGACCCAATCCGCGACCGCCGCATTCCCAGTTCCGCCGGCAGACCATCCACGGGGTAAGGCGTGTGCGCATCAAACCGCCGATAGCCGGCTGACTTCACGCGCCGCGCCGCGGCCAGAATCGCCTCTGGCGAATCAAACTCCGCGAGCAATCCCCACATCGCGGGCGTCGTAATCATCGGCCCACCTCCGGCCCGCGAGCCCCCGGCAGCATCGCCCGCATTTCGGACATCGACATCACGGGCATCAAACCGACAAACAACAGAAACAACGTGGCAAAAAATCCCAACGAACCGACGTACGTCAGAATGTCCCAAATCGTCGGCTTAAAAAATCCAAACGACGACGGCAAAAAATCCTCGCTCAGGCTGCTCGCAATGATCATGTACCGCTCGAAAAACAAGCCGATCAGCACAATGACTGACACCACAAACAGCGCGATCGAACTCCGCCGTATCGGCCGAATCCACAGCACCTGCGGCACAATCGTATTGCACGTAAACAGCGTCCAAGTAATCGCCGCATATTTGTGAAAGTCGGTCAGCCGATACCAATACACGTGTACATCCGTGTGCTCGCCGCCGTAATACGTCGTGAACTGCTCCGACAGATAGCCGTAAGACGTAATCAGGCTCGTCGCCAACAACAGCTTGCCCATCACATCCAGATGGTCTTGCGTGATGAACGCCTGTAGCCCAAACCACCGCCGCAGCGTAATGGAAATCAACAGCACCATCGCGAAACCAGAAAAAATTGCCCCCGCGACGAAATACGGCGGAAACACCGTCTCATGCCACCCCGGCACATTCGCAATCGCGAAGTCCGAACTAACAACCGAGTGCACCGAAATGACCAGCGGCGTCGCCAGCCCCGCCAAGAGCAGATACGCCGTCTCATATCGATGCCAATGCCGCGCCGAGTTCCTCCAGCCCATTGCCAACACGCCATAAAGCACCTGCCTCCACCTCGTCGTCGCCCGATCTCTCAGCGTCGCAAAATCCGGAATCATTCCCATGTACCAAAACAGCAGCGACACCAGAAAATACGTGCTCACCGCAAATACGTCCCACACCAGCGCACTGCGAAACTGCGGCCACAACCGCATCGTGTTCGGATACGGCAGCAGCCAATAAAAAAACCACGGCCGCCCCAAATGCAGCAACGGAAACATCCCCGCCGTCATCACCGCAAAAATCGTCATCGCCTCCGCCAGCCGATTGATCGACGTCCGCCACTTCTGATGCATCAACAGCAAAAACGCCGAGATCAGCGTCCCCGCGTGGCCAATTCCGATCCACCACACGAAAGCTGTAATCGCGAAGCACCACGCCACCGGGATGTTAATGCCCCAAATGCCGACGCCTTTGACCAGCAAGTAAACAATCACCAGACCAAACATGCCGCACACCGCGAGGCTCGGCAAAAACAGCATCCACCACGACAATTTCCCCGTCGTTTCCAGCGCCAATCCGCTGATTTTTTCCGTTACGCTCTGCTGAGTCTCTCCCGCCGGCACATACTGCGGCGCAAGGCCATACTGCCGCAGCTCGGCTTCGCTCGGACTCGAATACACAACTTCAGACGCCATCACTCGACTCGTTCCAATTCCGGGTTCGGATTCCGCAGCTCCGCCAGATACGTCGTCCGCGGAAACGTGTTCAGCTCCGTCAGCAATCCATATTCCAGCGGCGACTCCTTCAATGCATGCACGCGGCTGTTTGCATCGTTCATATCGCCAAACACAATCGCTTGCGTCGGACACACCGCCTGGCACGCCGTCAAACAATCGCCATCGACCAACTCCCGCCCCGCCGCCTCCGCGTCGATATCCGCACTGCGAATCCGCTGCACGCAGTACGTACACTTCTCCATCACGCCCCGCGACCGCACCGTCACTTCCGTGTTGTATTGCAGCCGCCGCGTCGGCGTGTCGAAATCGCTGTATGCGAGAAAGTTAAACCGCCGCACCTTATACGGACAATTGTTCGAGCAAAACCGTGTCCCCACGCAGCGGTTATAGACCATGTCATTCAGCCCATCGGCGCTGTGTACCGTCGCCGCCACCGGACACACATATTCACACGGCGCGTGCTCGCAGTGCATGCATGGCAGCGGCTGAAAATGAAACTCCTCCGGCTGCTCCGCGCTGCCCGCCATGTACCGATCGATTCGCAGCCAATGCATCTCCCGCCCAGCTAAAACCTGTTCCTTACCCACCACCGGAATGTTGTTCTCCGCTTGGCAAGCAACCACACAAGCGCTGCATCCCGTACACGCCGTCAAATCAATCACCATCCCCCACCGATGCCGCGACTCGCCCTTGTCAGTGTGGCCACTGTTAAACGGCGGATAAATTGTCTCCGGCAGCGCCGCCGGCCGCTCTTTCTCGCTCGCCGTGCGCGGAGGCTGCTTCCACCGACTCCGATCCGCCTCAAACTCCTCAACCGTCCCGCCTCGAATAATGTCGCGCCCGTCCAGAGCATGATGTGCTTGCGTGCATGCCAACGGGTAACGGCTCTTCGTCAATTCGACCGTCAAACCATCGCCAAACCACGGCTGCGTCGATTGTCGCAGAGAAAATGCATTGAAACCCACAACATGGTTGCCGCTACCGCCGACACGACCTGCCGCGCGGCGGCCATATCCCAAATGCACGGTCACAGCACCATCGACATGCCCAGGCAGAATCCACACAGGAGCACGCACACTGCGACCGTTCAGCCGCAACTCGACCACGGGCACTTCGTAGCCACCATGCTCGCCTCCATGCGCAAACGCGCCGATTTTCAATCTCAGTTGTGTCGCCGTCTCGGGACTAACAATCGCGGCGTTATCCCACGTCAACTTCGTCAACGGCTTCGGCAACTCTTGCAACCAGCCGTTATTCGCGAACGCGCCATCGTAAATTGTCGGATCCGCAGCAAACGCGATTTCCAACGTTGCGCGCGAGCGCGATGCTGCTTTTGTCGAAGAAGACTCAACCTTCTGCTGCCAATCCTCGCGCAGCCGCACTTTTCTTGAATCAAACGACGAATCCGCGATGACTCCATCGTGCAAGGCCGTCTGCCACCAATCTTCAAAATCGCCTCCCGACTTCTCCGGGCGATTTTCTCTCCAGTAACCGCGAACGATCTCATCTCCCGGTTTCCGCTCCTCGTTAAGCACCGCGAGCACTTCATGCGCACTCCGCCCTTGATACAGCGGCTCAATTAGCGGCTGCACGATTGACGCCGTCCCGTCAAACGCCCGCGCATCGCTCCACGATTCCAGGTAATGTGCCTCCGGCAAATGCCACTGACAAAGCTGCGACGTCTCATCCGCATACAGCCCCAGCCGAAACCGCAACGGCACCCGCGGCAGTATTTCTGCCAACTCAAAATCCGCCGGAGCCGTATAGACAGGATTTCCACCGAGAATAAGGAACGTCTCGACCTTGTTCGCCCGAATCTCATCCACCAGTGATTTCAATGACTCGTTGCCGTCGACCGGCTTCGCAAGTGGCGGCTCGATATATCGAACCGTGTTGCCGATATTATCCAGCCGCTCATTGATCGCATGAACAATCGCATGCACCTCCGGCGGCTGTCGCGGCCCCGCTACGACAATCGACCTCCCGCGATGCTTCTCCAAATCGCGAGCCAACGCATTAATGAACCGACCATGTTCACTCGGAGTCTGCTCGGATTGCATGGGGCCGAGTTCAGCCGCCAAAGTGCGCGCAAGCAATGCAATCTCGCTCCCCCGCACCGCCAGCCGATGATCCGCCTTTGCCCCCGTGCAAGTGACGGCCGGCTCAACCACATACAGCCGGTTCATATCCGCGGTCGTCGACACTTCACCGCGCCCCACGCTCCGCCGCTTCATGAACTCCCGCGCATATCGCAAATGCCCCGGACCAGCCGCCAACCAATCCGAGTCGAGTGCAACGACAACATCCGCCCGGCTAAAGTCGTACACGGCGATCGAAGTTTCACCAAAAGCCAACTCCGCCCCGTGGAGAGCGTTGTCATCATTGATCGGCTGATACTGATGCCACCGCGCCTCGGGAAATTCCCGAAGAAGCTTCTGAATCTGCCATCCCAGCGTCGGCGAGTTGATCCGCTCCGTCAGCAGCCGCAATCCCGCGCCGCCGCTGGGCCGCTGCGCCGCCATCGCCTGCCGCAGAGCCCGCTCCGCATCGCTCCACGCCCGAATCTGCCCGTTATAAGTGATCGTCTGCGATCGATCCGGATCGTACAGCGTCAAGATCGACGCCTGATGAAACGCATCCGTCGCTCCGAGGCTCGCGGGATGGTCCGGATTGCCTTCGACCTTCGTCGGCCGGCCCATCTGACTTTCCACGAGCAATCCCACGGCGTCACCACCCAGCGACATCGTCGTCGCAAAAAACAGCGGCCGCCCCGGCGTCACTCCCTCCTGCGGATGGACATACGGCACAATTTTCTCCGCCGGCGCGGGTCGCACCGAACAGCCGCTTAATCCGCCGAGCGCCAACGATGCCGCCATCAGCGTCAAAAACCGCCGCCGCGAGAGCGCATCCGGCCACACATCCGCCTGGTCCGGGAATTCTTGCTTCACCAATTCAACAAACGCGCTGCTCTCCGCCAGTTCTTCCAAACTTTGCCAATACTCTCGGCCGGCGCTCGACGCCCGCTTGCCGGCCAGCCGCTCCTGCCAGCGATCTAGCTCCGCATCAAGTTGTTTACGGCTATTCATCGCTTTGACCATCGATCTTTTCGAATAGGAGGGCGAGGCTCCCGCCGAGCCGATCCTACCGGTGACAGGTCGAGCAACTCGTCAATTGCTGCACATCGCGAATCTTGTGTTCTTCCACGAGCCGCGTGCCCAGCTCCCGCTGATTGGCCGGCCACTCATAGCTCATATTGAAAACTTCCTCCCGCGGCCGCACATGTTGCGCCGGGTCGCGGTGACAATCCAGACACCACTCCATCAAGAGCGACGCTGACTGCTGCGTAAACGGCATTCGATCGATCCGCCCATGGCAACTGGAGCAACCAATGCCCTTTTGAACGTGAATATGGTGAGCGAAATAGACAAAACCCGGCGTGTTATAAACTCGCTCCCACTCAATCGATTTGTCGGTTCGATAACTCTCGCGCACCGGCGCGAGCATCGCGCTGCCCACCCAAATTTGCGAGTGGCAATTCATGCACGTCTTCGTTTCTGGCATTCCCGCAAATGGCGACCGCTCGACCGCCGTGTGACAGTAGCGACAGTCGATCCCCAGCACTCCAGTATGATGCTCATGGCTGAACGGAATCGGTTGCACGGGCTTCAGTCCCGCATTTGTTCCATACGACGACTGCACATAAACCATCGATGTCCACGTCAACAGCGCCAGCGACGCAAACGCCCCAATCACGCTCATCTTCGAGCCGACATTCGTCCAGCGTGGAAATATCTGCGGCATAGAGTGTTATGGAATGTTGTTCGCAGCATCGGCGAGCGGGAGGCGTAAGCCTCCCGGTACGCTTGGCCATCGAACGCGCTCGATACATCCCCGAAAACGCGCCGGCGGCGCAACATAAGGCCTCGGCATCGCCGGCGACGGGGTCGATGGATCCGCCGGCTGTCCCCAGTCGCCGCTCGGTGCATAGGCGATCGCCAACTCAACGCTGATCCCCAGCGCGCAGACGACCGCACCAGCCAGCGCCAACCGGCTGTCAATCGTCTTCAAAAATCCAGCCAGCGCAATCTCACAGATCCCAGCCAACAATCCGCACGCACTAATGGGAATCGCCAAGATCGGCAGCACAAACAGCATCAACCCAATCGCGCCGAGCACAACCGACGCCAATCCCAAACCCAGCGGCGGAATCTCTCGATGTGTTGTGTGCATGTTTTTCCACCGCTCCGTTTAACCCCCGCGTCCACGCGGCGGCCTTAGTCCCTCAGTGTCCCGGTGCAAATTCCACCATCCCACGCGTCAAATAATCCGTCATCATCAAACCGATCAAGACGGCTGCCAGCCAAAACACGCTCACCAAAACCACCGCCCGCGTCGCGGCTGGACTATGAATCACATGCATGAAAAACAAAATGACTAGCGTTGCCTTCAGCACGGCGATCGCCAGGCCGGCAGAAAAATGCCACCTTCCCGGTATGTTCAAGAACGAAATCGCCACTGTCACCGCCGTTAACACCAATAGCACCGCCAGAACGGCAATCTGCGTGCGCGGCAAAATAACGCCCGCCGACATCGGCAATGGTTACTCGCGAGGGCTTGACGAAACGCTGCCGGCTAACGCAGTGCGCAGAGCGGCACAAAAGCCAGCATCACCGGCCGGCGAATCAAGCAAATCCAGTGCCACTAAAGTCTCCCCCGCGAGTGGATGATTGGCTCCGCGCTCTCCCATCGCCACTCAGCCTTTTGGGAAAGCATCGATAAATGGGCCTTTCTGCGAAACCCACCGCCCAAATCATGAGGTTTTACTTCCTGGATCCAGCCTGCAATTGTGGGTCTCGTGCCCTAACCCCTTGCTGCCAAGCAATTTGAGATTTTGTCGCCCCCGACGACAATATTGACCTGCCACCAACGAAAACCTGCTAGACGCGGCATAATCTGCCTCGGCCAAAGGTTAAAATAAGCCCATGATTTCCGGCATGGCGACAATCGAGCCGAACGTAGGGTGGGCTGTGCCCACCTTCTGATAATCAAATGATTTCCGGTATGGCTACCATCGAGCCTGACCCCAAGGAGTTGGGATCCGACACCACGACCAATCCGCACGAATTGGATGGGAATGGCGGCGGTATTCCGCCCATTAATACTGCCGCTATTCGTTTTAAATACGCCAGCGGCTCCCGCCCGCTCGACGGCTTCGTCATCAAGCGCGGCATCGGCCGCGGTGGCTTCGGCGAAGTTTATTTCGCCACGAGCGACGCCGGCAAGGAAGTCGCTCTGAAGCGGATCGAACGAAATTTGGACGTTGAACTCCGCGGCGTGAGCCAGTGCCTCAACCTCAAGCATCCGAATCTCATCGACCTTTACGACATTCGCTACGACGACGCCGGCGATGCCTGGGTCGTCATGGAATATGTCGCCGGTCCGAGCCTCAAGGACACCATCGACCGCAACCCCAACGGCCTGCCGCTAGACCAGGTTCAATTCTGGTTCCACGGAATCGCTGCCGGCGTCGGGTATCTGCACGACCACGGCATCGTCCATCGCGATCTCAAACCCGCCAACATTTTCCAAGACAGCAGCTACGTCAAAATCGGCGACTACGGCCTTTCCAAATTCATCTCCGTCAGTCGCCGCAGCGGCCAGACCGAAAGCGTTGGCACCGTTCACTACATGGCGCCCGAAATTGGCAAAGGCGTCTATGGCAAAGAAATCGATCTTTACGCCCTCGGCATCGTCCTCTTCGAGATGCTCACCGGCCGCACGCCCTTCGACGGCGAAAGCAGTCAGGAAATCATCATGAAGCACCTCACGGCTGATCCCGATCTCTCAGCCGTGCCTCAGCCCTATCGATTCGTCATCGAACGCGCCCTCCAAAAAGACGCCGCCAACCGCTTCCACAGTGCCGCCGAAATGGTCGCCGCATTAGCAGGAGCCGGCTCGCCCATCGACAGTAGGGAACGCCCTCCGTGGCGTTCCGCCGCGCACCCGGTGGGTGCCGGCCACCTGTATGCGTCCCCTAGCCCCGAACCCCTAGCCCCGAGCCCCCCGCTCTCCGACGAACCCATCGCCCGCGCCGTGCGCGACATGTTCGCCAACATCCACCAATGGTGGATGACGGGCCCGATGAACACGCCTTTGAAGGTAGCGTTGCTCCTAGGCGCGGCCATATTGGCGCTTTTCAGCAGCAAACTTATTCTCCCCGCGGCCATTGTCCTCGGCAGCATGTACATCACCTATCTCGGCATCCGATTGCTCGTGCAGTCCGCAGGCCGAAATACGCCGGCCGCCACCGTTCCGCCGATGCCTGTTCGCATCCCGCCAATGCCCGCTACGTCACAACCGGTATATGCACAGCCGGTTTACGCACAAGCAGTCCCGCGCAGCCCCGGCTGGCATCCGCTCTCCTGGGAGCAACAAGGTCGCCAGTTTTTGTGTCAAAAGTCTCCGGCTGAACATGCGGCCGAGTTGTCAGGCTCCATGCTCTTCGCAGCATTCGTAGCCGGCGTGCTGACAATCGTCATGACCGCCATCGGCGGCGAATCGCTGGTCAGATCGGCCGATTGGCGCGTCGGTCCCGCCTGGTTTTGGCTGATGACGACGCTCGGCACGTGGCTCGTGCTCGTCGCCGGCAAGCAATGCGAGCGCGGCCAAGGCGAACTCATCAAACGCCGCTTCGGCATGCTCGTCCTCGGCCTCGCCTTCGGTGCAGTAGCCTTTGTTTCGAGCGAATTCTTGCTCGTCGATCTTGGGGAAGACGCCAAAATCAACCGGGTGCCCCAGGTCGTCGCGGAAATGCTCGATTCAACCGGCGGCCAGCGCCTGTCCGCTTTTGTCGCCTACTTCGGAGCCGTTTTCATGTCCATCGGCTGGTGGAAGCTCTGCGATCCACTTCGCTCCTCGCGCCTCCGAATCGCACCGATCCTGCTCTCGATCCTCGCCGCCTGGATTTGGCAGCTATTACCCTTCTTCAGCTTCCCTCAACCCTGGGGCTTCATGCTCGTCGCCTGCATCGCCATCGCAACCCAACTCGCCGCCCCCTGGCTCAGCCCCGAACAACGCATGGCCCTCTGTAGGTCCCGCCCGCCGGGCGGGACCTGACCCGGGAGGGCGAAATTCATTGGGAGGGCGAGGCTCCCGCCGAGCCTCGTTCCCACGCTCTGCGTGGGAACGCAAGCCCCGACGCTCTGCGTCGTTCCATAACTCGCGAGACAATAGGACGCGACAATGTTTGAAACCGGCCTAATCACATTCATTCTGCTTATTATCGTGTCTGCCGCCATCGCCGCTTGGCCAGTCGTATTCGCCCCCGCCTTCCGCACTGCGCGCACCTATCTCACTGGCTCCTGCTGCCTCAGCCTCGGCACCGGCATCATCACCCTCGCCGCCTGGCTTCTCCCCGCGGCGACGTTTACCGCAAACGTCCTCGCCGACGACAAAGACGTCTCCGCTCTCAAAGCCGAAGCCGACCCCATCATCGGCGACCACGCCATCCAAATCCCCGCCGGCCGCCCCGACTGGATCGGCCAACAGCCCAGTTCCAGCGGCAAGATTCACACGATTTCCATCGCCTCCGGACCCTACGCCACGAACCGCGAATCCCTCCAAGCACTTGACGACGCCATCGTCAAAGCGACCAAAGAATACATCGCCGAGCAACTCAATAGCGACCTGGCCGCTCAGCTAATCACCTACGACGCTCGGACTATTAAACGTAACTTCGTCAAAGACGACACCTACCACGACGAAGCCACCTACTCCGTCGGCAAAATGCACGAAAATTTCGCCCGCCTCCAATTCGACCAAAAATTCCGCACCGAGATCGGCCGCCGCTGGAACCAGGTCCGCGCGAGCGGCCGTCTCCTGCAAACCGGCGTCTTCGCCGGTGCCTCCCTCCTTGTCGTCGCCTCGATCTTCGGCTATTTCCGCACCGACCACGTCACCCGCGGCCACTACAACCGCCGCCTCCAATTCCTGGCCGCCACCGCCCTCATCACCATCGCCGCCACCGCCACCCTCGCCCTCCGCTTCATTCCCCGGCTGTAATTTCTTGCAGGGTAGCCGGTGTAGGGTGGGCTGTGCCCACCGTTTTTCTATTTCCTTTTAGGCGTCCAATCGCGCCAATAAGCGTGCCGGTTAGCGCATCTATACATTTGTTTAAAGGCGCGCAATTGGCTCCCCGTTTACCCATGTGGCGGCAATTTTCAAAAAAAATCCCAGCCGCCAAATCCATGCATGCGCTGCATAAACGCATACCACCCTCCATTCACCAACCGGATGCCAGCCAGTCACTTACGACAATATGCCTCTCCGCATAAATCATTTTCCCATGCATATGCAGTCTGGCAAAAACCACCCGGAGGAATGCTATAGTAAACGTATGTACATATTCGGCCCGGCGACTAGCAACCGCAGCTTTTAGACCTTAGTCTGTACGAATAGAAGACGGCTAATCTAGTCCTCAAGCCTCAGGTCTCAAGACTTCCGCCGCCCATGTCCGTTTTCCACGACGCAGATTCCCTCCTCATCGAGCGGATTCGCCATGGCGAAAGCGATGCCTGGAACGACCTGATCGACCGCTACGAGGGTCGCCTCCTCGCTTTCGTCGAAAGCCGGCTCGGCCGCCGCGGACCCAGCGAAGACATCGTCCAGGAGTCCTTCCTGGGCTTTTTGAACAGCCTGCCCAACTACGACGGCCGCCGCCCGCTGGAAGGCTATTTGTTTTCGATTTGTGCCTACAAATTGACCGACCATTTGCGCCGCGAAGGCCGCCGACCCGCCGTGCCGCTTGCCGGCGCCGGCGACTCGTCGGAAAACTGGGAAATTGCCGGCAGCAGCCGCAAGGCCAGCAGCATCGCCCGCAGCGGCGAACGCAAGGACCTCGAAGAAAAGGCCATCGCCCAAGCCCTCCGCGAGCAAATCGATCGCTGGCGCGACAAAGCCGAATGGACCAAAATCAAATGCGCCGAGCTGCTCTTCGTCCGCGGTTGGGCCAACAAAGACGTGGCTGAAGAACTTGATTTGAGTGAGCAACAAGTCGCCAACTATAAATTCGACCTCATCGCCCGCCTAAAAACCCTGATCACTCGAAGTGAAGTCTCGGCTGACGTATTCCCGGAGTTGTACGACTCCGAACAAGCGAAATAGAACCATGCCGCGTGTCACTCAATCCGATTTGCAAGCCTACCTCGACGAGGCCCTCCCCTCCGAGCAGATGGCCGCGATCGAAGCCGAGCTGCGCAAGAAGCCCGACTTGCTCAAACAGCTCTCCGCCATCAACGCCCGCCGCGACGCCGGTGTCCACAGCGTCGGCGAGATTTGGCGGCGGCATCGTTTGTCTTGTCCCACCCGCGAAGACCTCGGCAGCTACCTGCTCGGCGTCCTCGACAAAGGTCAAACTGACTACATCGACTTCCACGTCAAAACCATCGGCTGCCGCCTCTGTCAGGCCAATCTCGAGGACCTCGAGCGCCAACAAAAAGAAACCGCCGAAACCACCAAAACGCGACGAACCAAATACTTCCAATCCACAGCCGGTCATTTGAGACGTAAACCCTGAATTTCTGTAGGGAACGCCCTCCGTGGCGTTCCGCTGCATTGCGGTTACCGAACCGGACGCGGAACGGCACAGAGGCCGTTCCCTACAGCGTCAATTCGCCACATCGAATTCCAGTTCTGCCGAATAAGCCCCCTGCTCGAACTGCGACCGCAACGCAACACGAATTTCGACGTTACCCACCCCCTCCCGGTTGTACGTGAACTCGTGAATCGCCGCGCTACCATCCAGCGCGTACTGCCTCCGCGTTACATCTGGCGGCGGCGACAACCAGACCGCCCGTTCAATCAAATTCGACAATCCGTTCGATGAATCACCCGGTTCCCAACTAACAGCGATCTTCCGGGGCGCGCCCCCATCGCCGCCGGTTTGCTCGATTTGCAATTTATCCGAGCCCGCCGTGATCGTTTGGCTATCGCGATCGCGCGGAATCGTGACCTGAGCCTGCAACAACGGATCGGTATAGCGCAACAACGCTTTCACACGCGCCGTCGTGCATTCCGGCCAATGCTGCACCGGCATGGCTAGCCGCGGCAGATTGATATTCTCCTTCCAAGCCGCATCGATGCACGGAAATGCGCGATCGCTCGGCGCACCACCGGCCAAGATCGGCCTGACCTCCAACCAGACATACTTCGGCCGCGGTGTGAATCGCCTGCCGCTATCCTCATCTCGCAAACGGAAATTCAACATGTTGACCGCCAATCCCACTCGCTCCGGATCCAGCGCATCGAACAGCAATCGGCGACTGTCACTCGCCCGCGGCGGCTGCACGGTAGCCGAACCGCGCCGCGTCAGGCCATCATCGATGTACGAAAGCTGTGCATCCCGCGGATCGTACTGCAACACGACCCGCTCGCCGCCAAGAACTTCGAGTTCCTTCTCGGTGGCGCGGGCTTCGCCCGGTGCCTTCAATCGAACCAATTCCCGAACCGACTCCCGCCGGAGCAAGCCATCCGCCGGCCATTGGGTCACTTCCACCGGCTGGTTCAACACCAGCGCCTGGCTCGCGCCCGCCGCGTCAGCAGCACTCAGTTCGATCGACGCTTTCGGAAAAGCGTTGCGAATCGCGCGGGCTACATCAGCAGCTTTCGGCACCGGATCGACACGGAAATTCGCATGACCACCCGCAATCAATTGCAGCGCATCGAGCTGGGCCTTTTCAGTCGGGGTCTGTGCTCCACCGAACAAGACGACCGAAACCTGCGTGTCCTTCTCGTGACTCGTGAGCGCAGCTTCGAGCGCTTCCCGATCCGCATTGTTTACGCGCAGGCCGATGGATCGCATCGCTCCTTGATCCGAGTCGTACGGCATGTTGACTCCGTCCGAAACGACCACAATTTGACGAGCGCCGCTCAGATTCCGCGGCAGTCCTTCAAAACCCCGCTCGAGCGCTTGCTGAATGGAATAGTACAGCGGAGTACACCCGCGGCAGTCGTCGAATTTGAATTTCGCGAGGTCCGCCGCGGCGTCGGCGGCGGTCGAGGTCAACAGCGGCGAGCAGACCTCCACGTCGCGGTCGGGATGCGGATGGCGTTCCTTAAATGCTCCTCCCAGGCGTGCCGCCTCCTGTTTCCCGAGATCCGTCAAATTATTCGGGTCATCCGGCAACGCTTGGAAGCGATAGAAAATCGGCGGCTTGCCGTCCGCCGGTGTGCGTCGCCCATAAGCCATCAACCCAACCTTCAGATCAGGCCCCGAATTGCGATTCAATTCTTTCAGTACCGTCGTCAGGTCCTTTTTTGCGTCGTCAAAGCGATTGTCGCCCCGCATGCTAGACGAGCAGTCGAAGATGAAGATCACAGCGCCACGGACCGCGTCGGTGCCGCGCACTTCCACCGTCGGCGCCGCGTACGCGGGGCGAGCAAATTCATACTCAACGAATTGAGATCCAGCAGGTCGCGGCAGCGGCAGCGGTTTCGTGCGGACGTGCCCCCGATACCACAATCGGGCATCGAGTTCACCCGCGGCAACCTGCGGGCCGGCAGGAACATGAAGAAAGGCGGCGATGGACACCGGTTCTTTGCTTCGCAGTGGCAGCGGAATAGGGCGAGTGGAATTGTTCCCTTCGGAATTAAACGATCCAGTAATGGAATTCGCGGTCGAATCCGAACCGGTGCTGGAGGATGGTTGAATCGACAGGGTCGCGATACCTACCGGCAGGCGAACTTCGTTTTTATCCGCATTCAATGGCTGAAGGGTCATGTCAACTTTGACTTCACCGGAGTTGCGGACGGAAGATCGTGACGAACGCGGTGTCCCAATCGGTTCCCAGCGGTCGAGCGCTGTCAGGGCGGCCGGCGAACGCTCCGAAAAGTCAGCCAAACCTCCGCCTGGAATGTCGTAGCGAATGGGGCGGAGCGATTCCGGCAACACGGATTCACATTGATCGATCGCTTGAGCGAAGTATGGCTGCGAGTTGGTAGTGCCGGGTGCCTGCCCATTTCCCCAAAAATCGCATTTAGCTCGATAAGCCTGCCATGCAGTCCAATGCGCCGCATCGAATTCCTGAAGCCACCGCGCCGGCGTCGGCTGATTGGGACGCTTCAGATCGGCTTGAAACGAAGCCAGCCACGGCCCAGACACACGGATTCGGCGATCCCACTGCCGCAACTTTGCGGAAGCCGCCACCGCCGATTGCGACGCATTCCACGATGGCGACTCTTTCGCGATCGCTTCGTTGTAAGCATCAAGCGATTTGCGAGCTCGCCGCCAGCCGGCGTCACTCCCGGCCGCGCGAAAGATCGCATCCGGCCGGCGATTTTCGTCCCACGGCTGAGCATGTCTGTGCTGGTCATAGGGATCGACGAACTCATAAGCGAGCATGCGGTGGAACTCACGAAAGACCGGATAAAAATCGCCGTCGCTGCGCCCCGCCACATTCGCAGTCGAGTTGCCGCTTGTAACTGGGGCGGCGGCAGCGTCGTTATCGGATCTGGCTGCTGACGGCGCTTTTTCGGAGGCCCATTGATTCAGCGTTTGCAAATACCGCTCGACAAATTGGGGCGAACTCCCGGCCATTGGCGGAAATCGCAGTGCGGCTTCGGCTGCGCGGATGTATTCGCCGCGACGGTACGTCTGCTCCACGTTGGTCGCCAGGTCGTATACCTTTTCGAAATCCGACCGCACGACATCCCACGTACGGCTGGCGGTTTGAAACGCTCGCTGGCAGCGGTCCAAGCGGGCTGCAAACGTGGCCGGTTCATCGCGCGACTGAATTGTCCGCTCAATTGCGTCGTCGAGATCGATCGTGCCTTGGAGCACAGCCAAGAATTGTTGCGCCCTGCTCGCCGCATTTTTGGCATTGTCGTGGGCACTCCACTCGGTGAGGAAAGGCAGATCGGCCCAAATCTCGTCGCGGAGCTGAATGCATTCAGTCAGGTGACTTGCAAAACCGCTTGCTGCTGCATAACCGTTGCCTGGTGAATCCGCGCTAGCCTCGCGCAGCAAATTGTCACTGTGGCGGGCTTCGGTGCCGAGAAAAACAAGATCTTCGGCTTCGCGGCGTTTCTCGTCGGCGGCATCGACCATTGATTCAATGGCGTAGTGAACACGAAGATCGCCTGGAGTCGCAGCCAACTCAGCGGTTTGCCGTGTTTTAAGGGCTGTCGCCAACTGCAGGCTCGTAAGCGCTTCCTCCGACGGAATGCCGCGATCGAGCAACTTGAGAAAATGCTCTTCGAGCAAATACGGATCGCTCGGCTGGCGATAGCGATCGAATAATTCCATTGCCGCACGCAGGTTGATCCGAGCGTCGCTTGTGGTGGAGTCGTCAATCAATGCGGAATAGATATCCTTCGCCAGACGCGTTGCGCTGACACGCTTCGGCAGAACCTCGTCTCGTTTCGCAGTTTCAGTTTTCAGATATATGGAGAGAACATTGTCGTTCGACGATGAGTTGTCGCTCGAGGACGCCTGACTTTGGCGAGCGACTTGCAAAACGCTGAGCTTGGGAAGCGTACCGCGGGGCCGCCAGGTTTCGATGCTGTCCAGGTCTTTGGCGAGCCGCTCGATTTCAGTTTGCAGCGCGGCGCCCTGGTATTCGCGACCGGCGAATAGCCGCTCGCCGATTGCCGCGAGGCGCTGTTGGACCGACGACCAGGCCACCGGATCGATTGAGTAAGCAGGTAATGGGCCGTATTCGCCGGATGACGGTTGGCGACGTTGTTGGTACGTGTTCCAAAGCTGGTTGAGCGATTGTTTTCCTTCACCTGATGTACTTTCGCCGACGGACGCTTGGCCCAGCAGGGCTTTGGCGTCATTCAGTGGATCGAACGAGCTGCGAATTTCGTCCAAGCTTTTGTTCGAACGCCAACGATCGACGTACGCCAGCGAAAAATCCTCGATTTTGGCCGGTTGGCCGCTGCTATCCACGAGTTTGCCGCTGTCATTCAGTCGATAAATCGCGTCGGCGTGAAACAAAACCGGCTGCTGCGGAACGTCGCGGCGCTGTCGCGAGTATGAATCGCTACCAGAGGCAACCAATCGGCAGAGACTGAGGAGTGAGACGCTGGAACTGTTCGCGCCTTCGCCACGAAGACCGCGGGCCAGATAATGCGCGAAAACGGATGAGCGGAGCTCCGGCGCCGGCCAGTTGATCTGCCCTGAGTCGGCCGCTGAAAGCACGAACAGCTCCGGGTCATTCGCTTCCTTGACCGCAGGCGCGATGCTTTCGTTGAAGCGACTTTCCAGCCAACCGCAGCGCCAGCAGGAAAAGATGCGTTGGCAGTCGAGCAGCACCAGTTTCTTCTTGCCCTTCAGCGTGCTCTCTTCTCGAATGGCGTCAAAGACTTTGCCAAGTGGCAGCCAAGTCTGGACATCGAACGGATCGCCAGCCGGCGGCACGAGGCAAGGATCGTCGTTATCATTGACGACGCCATGAGCGGCAATATGAACCAGCAAGACGTCGTTGCCGCGGCGGAAGTAATTGAATCGGCGGCCGGCGGCTTGCAACGCTTTACGAAAATCGTCTAGGGAAGCGGCCGATTCGACGTTCACCGGCATGACGCGTACGTTGCTGGGACTTACGCGACTCAGCAGAGCGACGTCTTCGTCCGCAAAGGGCAGCGGCGGCATCTGAAGCGGATAGCCACTGGCCTTCAGGCTTATGAGCGGCGTCGGTTCCGGGCGCGTAACGACGAGATAGATAAAGCCAGCCAGCAGCGCGATCGCACTGACGACAAAAAAATTGCGTATGGCCCGGGAGCTGGCTTCCGGGTCCTTCTGCCGATTGCTGGAGGCCTTCCACTGTGCCGAGGACTTGCTGCTGCCACCTGCCGAACCGGTGCCGAGCCAGGCAGGACCCTTGCCCTTGGTTTTTTGGCTCTTGTCACGGTCTGCGCCGGACCAATGTGTCATTTTCGTTCGTCTCCGCGAGCGGAGGCAGAAGGGAGCGGCAATTCGCTGCGAATGCCGGCTTAAGAATGGCGTAGAGGGCCGCCGGATGCAAGTCGCGGTGCTAGCAAGTTAGCCAGCAATCGCTGTTGGTGATTTTAGGAGGCGCGCTATACAACGACGGCCGCTAAATGCGGTCGGACACGACCGCCGGCTTACATGAGGTGCTTGCCATGCGATGGATCGCTGCGGGGATGTTCGTTTTCGCGACCAGCTTGTCGCTGGCCGTGGCCAGCTATGGCCAAATTATCACGGCTCAGCCGGCTCAACCGGTTCGGCCGCTCAATTCATCGCCCCCTTATGTTCCTAACGGGCCGGCCTATGTGCAACCGCCCTATTCGGTCGGCTACCAACCCAATCCGGCCGTCTACGCGACTCCAGCCTATGGACAGCCGGCAGCGGCGCTCAGCTCGCTGGCGACGAGCCCGGAAGCCAACACGATTCGCGGGTGGTACCGCGATTATCTCGGCCGGGATGTGGGGCAAGATTTGCCCGCGCTCGTGAACCTGCTGCGCGGCGGCATGTCGCCGACCGATTTGCAAGCGACGATTCTCGGTTCCGACGAGTTTTATTCACAAAAGGGCCGCGATCCACAGACGTTTGTCCGGCAAACTTTGCAAGCCGTCAACTGGAGCGAGCCGGCCACTGCCGACATTCAGCGGTGGACGGATCGACTGAATCAACTTCGCGGCGATCGATTCGCGCTGGCTCGGGAGATCTTACTAGGTTCGCAGCCGGCGACGCAGGTTGGTCCAGGGCAACTTGGCGACGTAGGAACGCGGCTGGCTTCTGCAGCGCGGCTGGCTAGCGAGTCAATTGATTTCGAGCTGAACGGCACGCCGCAGGGGCGGCAGGCGAATTTGCAGGCCCAGTCACTCGTTGATGCGACAAACCAGTTGCAACAAGCCGCCGTATCGCGCGTGGGCGATGTGAATGTGGCGCTCGCGAATGCTGACCGCGCTTATCAGGCGCTGCAATCAACATTGAGCAATCCGCCGGGAACCGCGCCCTCATCGTCGGCCGTTGTGCGGCGGATTGGGACTATGCTGGCAGATGCGCGTGGTGGGAGCGGCGGCGGCTATCCGGCAGGTGGATATGGGGCTGGAGGAAATGCTTCCGGCGGGTACGGTGCTGGTAGATACAACGCTGGGGGATACGGCGCTGGCGGATATGCGCCCCCGCTCGGCGGTAACCCAATTGGAACGCCAGGCAGCGCGGGCTTGCCGATCGGCGGAAATGCTTATCCCTACGGCGGCCCGCAGCAGCAGTGGCTCGATCAAATTGCGGCGGCCCGGCGGGCGGCCGATTCTCTGATTCAGACGCTTACTAGCCAGTCCTACCAGGACTACTCATACAACGTCGTGCTGCGCGATTTGGATACGCTGGCTTCGCGGCTGGCGAGCCTTGATCCACTGGTGAGAAGCGGCGCGACGCGTGATCGCGTGGCGCCGGAAGTGCAAAGTCTGGGCGATAGTATGGAGCGCATCCGCAGTCAGCTCAGCACGGGCCGATTGCCCTATGCAGCGCAGTTGTATTGGCAGAGTCTCGATAGCAGCCTGGCGCAGTTGCGCGATTCGGTTGGCGTCGCAGCACCGCTCGCCGGATCAACGACGCTCATGCGCCCTTCCTCGCTGCATGAGAATCTGCTGCCGCTGTTGGATCAGGCCGCGGCGCAGATCGACGTCTTTTTGGCCGGAGTTTCGCCACTTGTTTACAGTGTGCCGGACGTGCCGAGCATTCAAGCGGATATGCGGAGCCTGAAAAACCGCATTCTGTATATGCGGCAGCAGGCGGGTGGCGGCCAGCCGGCAAGCGCGCTCAAGCAATCGCTGGCAGGGATGATTGTCGATTATCAGGACGCGTTTAATCGGTGGAATCAAGACGTCGCTTCTCGCGCAGTAGCCACTCCGGCCCGGTTATCGTCGGTTGGCGAGTCGCTCAATCGTGTGGAGCAACTGATCAATCAGTCGCTTGTTTCCGGGGATTTATCACCGCAGGGGCCGACTCGCGTCTCGCAGGATCTGGCGCAGCTCAGCGGTGAAGTGAACGATGCGCGCCGCGGACTGGCGGCGTTTGCCGGCTATCAACAACAGCAATCGATTGAATTGTATTTGGAGCAGCTTGCTAGCTATGTGCAGCAGCTCAACACAGCGATTACGCAGCCGACCTCGCTCGACGCCCGGCGGCTTGCCGTCGGAATGCAGGGCGTGATCGGCCGCATGCAGACGGACGCGACCAGCTTGGCCCAGCAGTCAGCCGCGGGATATGCGCCGGCGGTGCAGCAGCAGACGAGCGATTTGCAGCTTCGCATCAGCCGGATTGGCCGACTGGTAGATGACGTGGAATCGCAGTTGTACTAGGAACCGGTTCCGACCGAACTCGAACGCTTAGCGCAATCGCCGCTACCGTCGGTGACTGCCAGATGCAAAGGATTTCTATGCGTTTCACATTCGTTTTCGCTACTTTAGTTTCAATTTCCGCACTATCGGCCGCTCAGGAGAACTCGATTCGTGCTCAGCCGAAGCTCGATGCCTCGGCACAGCATTTCGACGCGGTTTTGAAGCAGGCCCTGACGGCTTTGAAGAGCGCAGGCAGCTTCGCCGTCGAAGTCGATAGCACATGGGGCGCCACGGGCGATCAGCACGGGCCGCAGGGCGGCAGTCACACCCGGCTAATGTCGGCCGGTGGGCGATACCGCGTGGAGGTTCAGTCGAAGTCTGCTGCCTCGCCCGATTTAATCTGCGTCAATGACCGCGCGAAGGTGACGACCTACTATCCGGCGCGCAAGCTGTATTCGCAACATGCGGTGAATGAGCCGGAGGCAAGTCTCACCGGCAATAAAATGTTGGCAATGAGCCTGCAAGGCTCGGCAGTTGACATATTGTTGCAGCCGGACGTGGTTGGGTTTGTGCATTCGCAGGCGAGTGCCCTGACTGACGGTGGTGACAGCGTGGTGGACGGCAAAAAGGCACACCATTTCGAGCTGTTTTGGGGCGGTGCGAAGGTGGGACTGGATTTTGCGGCTGAGGGAGAACCGCTGCTCTTGCAGTTCACGCGGACCACCGTTGTGCCGGCGGCGATGGGGCAACAGCACACGATGGTCTCCACCGCGAAATTCAAATGGCGGCTCGCAGAGCGGCCGAATGAAGCGACCTTCGCGATTTCTGTGCCGTCCGACGCGCGAAAGGTCAATGAGATTTACGATGCACTGGCAGGGGACGATGCAGCCGGGCTGGTCAACCAGCCGCTGCCGAAATTGACGCTGGCGCGGCTCGATGGAAGTGACTTCGCGGTCGCGGCGGATGCGAACAAGAAGGCGACAGTCTTTATCTTCTGGGCGAGTTGGT
>DASXLL010000333.1:0-3665 GCA_036496265.1 Pirellulaceae bacterium
CTCTTAATCATCTTCCTAATCTTCATCTTGCTCTTAATCTTCTTCCTAATCTTACTCCTACTCTTGCTCTTATTCCTTCTCGCCAGTCGTACCGAGCCGAGCGAGTGCATCCGCCTAGGCGACCTCACGGCGTCGCAAACGGATCAGCCCCCGCCGCCGGCTTCGCTCCCGGATCAGCAAACGGATCCGCCCCCGACGGCGGCGCCGCAGGTCTGTTCTCCATCGGCGCTCCGAACGGATCAGTCGTCTGTGCCGGCTCCTTCTTCTCCTCCGCTTTGCCTTTATCGCCCGGCGTCTTTTTGGCAACTTTCTGCTGCGGCTCAACCAGATAATGCACAACCGGCCACGGATGATTGATCTCCCGCAAGCACTGCACCAAACCGGTCGAAGTCATCAGAAAAACCCGGTCCGTTTGCGGATTATAAACGGGCACATTGCTCGCGGCGGCCGGCAACGCACCCAGCCGGCTCCCGCCCGCCACATCCAGAATCGCCAGATCGCCACGGTCATCCAGGCAATACAGCCGCTTGTCATTGCCGGCGATGCAATGCCGAATTCCGCCCGTCACCCACCGCTCCGCCGCCGTGCTCGCGTCGATTGCAAACATATTCGCCCGCTGCGAAATGACATACACGTTGTTGTCCAGCGCCACCGGCGAGCTCAAGATCGATTCGCCCGTCGTAAACCGCCAAATCACATTGCCCTTTCGCTCGTTGAGGCAATACACGTAGCCATCGATCGAGGCGGTAAACATTTTGTCGGGCTCCAGAAACGCCGGCGCGGCGTTGATCGCATCGCTCGCCTTCATCCGAAATCGCAGTCCCGTCGCGTGCGCCAATGCCACATACAAGCTGCCATTATCCGTCGGCCACGCCACGCTGTTCGACGACACCACCGGCTGCACCAACGTCCGCCCGTACGACTTGTACAGCGCCGCCGGCCGCTTGGGGTCTTCCAGCAAAAACGACTCGACTTGCCCATTGACCATCGGCAGAAACACGTAGTCGTCGCTCAGCGCCGGCCCCGCGCCGGGCGTGCTCACCGCCGCCCGCGTCCAAATCACGGCCCCGTCGCTGGCGAGCATGATATACAGCGTCGAGCCATTGCAGACGGCGATGTACCTCTCGTTGGCCGCTGGAGGCGTCGTTGGATACATCGGATTGCCGATCGACGTCGTCCACAGCGTGCGGCCCGTCTCGGCATCGATTGCATGTACCGTGCCCCGTTGCGACGTGGCGTACAGCGTCATCTTGGGAACGACGAATTTCTCAATCGCCGGCCCGACCGCGTTTTCCCTTCCCTCTCCCTCTGGGAGAGGGCCAGAGTGAGGGCCTTTCCCGGCAGCCTGCAATTGCTTTTTGATTTCCTCGGCTTTGTTGTCCGCTTCGGCCTTCGCCCCTTCCACGCCAATCTCTTTGCCAAACGCATTGCGATCGCGCTGCGAGAACACATAGCGCCGGCCATCCTGCGAAATCTGAAACACAGTATGCGACTGCACCGCGCTCACTTGCAGACACACTCCCGCCACCTGCCCGCGGCCGCGATCCAGCCCCAGCTGCGTGTACCACATCCGCTCCAGCCCCACCTGGCGCGCCAGCTCCGGCGAAATCAACGCGGCTGCCCCCGATTGGGCCGACGCCCGCGATGAGAAGAGGCAAAGGATGGCGATGAAAAGTAAAATTCGGCGCATAGCGAACCTATCTGGGCGCAGAGGAAAACCTACAGCTCCATCATAATTGACGCCGTCCGCGAAAGTAGTCCTCTCGCTCCGCGAGGGACCGACGCGGCAATAAGGTCACCATCTTGCCGAACGTTATTTGCCAGCGCCGTCCGCGTATCCAGCCCTGGCCCTTGCGGAACAAAGGGCCTACTTTCGGCTACGGTACCGTCAGTGAAAAATCCAGAACCTGCGGCTGCGCGGGGTCGATGTCTCGCATCATCGTTGATTTATCTCCGAGATACTTCGCCGGCAGCGTCTCGATCGCCTCCTCCCGAAACTGTCCCGGCACATCGTCGTTCGGCACCCGCTTCTTCGTGGCCGAAGGCACGTTGAATTCCACCCGATATTTGCCTTTGGTCGGGCCCTCGTTCTCCGCCAGCGAGTAATGCCCATCCTTGATCACCGCTGCCGCATTCGTGCCGTTCGGCTCCAGCGACATAAACCGAATGAAGCCATTGGCCACCGGCTGGCCATTCACGGCCACCTTCCCCTCCACCTTCGCCCTCTTCTCCACCGGCGGCGCATGATTACAGCCAGCCACGACTAGCGCAGCGAGGAGCCAACGAGTAAAACGGCCAAAGAGTTCAGCTTTCAGGGTTCGGGGTTCAGTCATGAGTGCGCGGGCACGTATAGTCCCGAGCCGGTAATTGGGAATGCAGCATATGGATCCGAACACTTTGTACTTCGTACTGAGTACTCAGTACGAAAGCAATTCACAACCGCCCTGCGGCCAATGTTGTCCTTAACCTTTTTGCACCGGCTCCCTCGCCATCTGAACGCCGTCCCGAGTCCCAACCCCTCAGCCTCGAGCCTCAAGCCTCAAGCCCGCCGCTCAAAAATCCCCAATCGTCTCCCCTGCCCCCATGCTGCTCAGCGCCACCCACGTAACCAGGTTGATATTGTTGCTGACAAACCGCGTGCTGCCATCGCACAGAGAAGCGTTCACGCCACTCGGATGCCGACTCCGTGCGCCAATGTAGGTGCTGAAGGAGCTGGCTGACGACAACCCCTGACTGGCCGGATCGCAGGGCCACTTGGGATTTTCCGAGTTCGGATCGCAGTATCCGAAATCCCCCTTGGCATTATTCGGTGTGATGCGTGTGCTGAATTCGTAGCAGTAGGTGTCGTCGTTCCAGATGCGACCGCGGCGGTCGGGAAATGCCATGCCGGATGTTTGCACCCAGGGACTCTGCAATACCTCCGACCAGCACAGCGTGTTGCTGGTGCCGTCGGTGATCTGGCCGAAGCGAGCGCCAAAGTTCATAAAAAACGGCGAGCGGCCGATTTCATCACCCAAGTTGAGCGGCGCGACGCCATTGATCGGCCCGCCTTGCTGCATGAAGTTCCAGCTTCCCCAGTTAATCGCATAATTGCTCTTCAAGTCCTTCGCCGTCGGATGGCCGTTCTTATCGCGATTGTCCGAGGGGCAATCAAGAATCGGAAAGTGGAGTGTGATCAGATTCGAATTCGGCAATTGACTGTAATGCTTCGTGAAATCCCAATTTCCGGCGACCGCCGTCTGCTCGACGTAGGCCATCAAATACGGGATGAGTGGCGTCCGCGGCTTCCAATTCGGCGTGTTCATCGCTGGATACGCCCAATTCGGATCGGTCGTGTCGCGGCCATACGACCCCGGCGGCAACTTATTGTTTACGTCGTGAAAATTGTGCATCGCGATCGTCAACTGCCGCATTTGATTGGTGCACCGCGTGCGTCGCGAAGCCTCGCGGGCCGCTTGCACCGCCGGCAGAAGCAGCGCCACCAACACGCCGATGATCGCAATGACCACCAGCAGCTCGACGAGCGTAAAACCGTGTAGGGGCCTGGGGGAGTTGGTACGCTTCCCCCTGGTAGTTGGAAGTTCTTGGCCCCTAACACGGAGATTGTCTTTATGTTGCAGAACGTGGCTGGTTTTCAAACGTTCGTCGGAGTTGATTTGCATAAA
>DASXLL010000334.1:0-5871 GCA_036496265.1 Pirellulaceae bacterium
GAGGGCAGGGTTGGATGAATCGTAGAACGCTGCTCGGCTCGACTCTTCTCGCCGTCGCGACGCGGCCGCTCACTTGGCCACGTTGGATCGGCGCCGCACGGGCGGGCGATAGAAACTGGAGGCACGGTGTCTCATTATTCGACGATCTGAAATATCCGGCCGGGTTCGGGCATTTCGAATACGTCAACCCGGATTCGCCGAAGGGCGGCACAGCACAGCAGATCGCCCTCGGCACCTTCGACAATTTCAACTCGGTAGTCGCCGGCGTTAAAGGCTCGCTCGCCACCAGCGTTGATCTTATCTACGAGACGCTTCTGGTATCGTCGCTCGACGAAGTATCCAGCGGATATGGTTTGCTGGCCGAAGCGGTAAGTTTTCCCCCTGATTTTTCCTCGGCCACCTTTCGTTTAAGGGAGCAAGCAAAATGGCATGACGGCACGCCAGTCATGCCGGACGATGTGATTTTTTCGTTCGAGGCATTCAAAAAATATAGCCCACAGCTCTCGGCCTACTATCGCCATGTCACCAAAGCGGAGAAGACCGGCGACCGTGAGGTTACGTTCACCGTAGACACGCCCGGCAATCGCGAATTGCCACTGATTATCGGTGAGCTCACCGTCCTGCCCAAGAAATGGTGGGAGGCCGCCGGCAACGACGGCAAGAGACGCGATATCGGCGAATCCACCCTTGAGCCGCCGCTTGGCAGCGGACCCTATCGCATCAAGGATTTTTCGGCGGGACGCCGTATCGTCTACGAGCGCGTCAAGGATCATTGGAGCGGTGGCCTTAACGTCAATGTCGGCCTCAATAATTTTGACGAGCTGCACTACGAATATTTCAGGGATTCGGCTATCGCACTCGAAGCGTTCAAAGCAAACACCGTTGATTGGCGCACCGAGAATAGTGCGAAGAATTGGGCTACCGCTTACGTTTTCCCGGCGGTCAGCGACAAACGAGTCCTGCTCGAAGAGTTTGGTATTCGTAATGTCGGCATCATGCAGGCCTTCGCCTTCAACATCAGACGCGAAAAATTCCAGGATCCCCGCGTGCGGCTCGCCTTCAACTATGCGTTTGACTTCGAGGAAATGAACAAGCAGATTTTCTTCAAACAGTACAACCGCATCGCCAGTTACTTTGCAGGTACCGAGCTCGCGGCCACTGACCTACCAGCCGGCGGGGAGCTCGAATTGCTCGAAGCCGTGCGCGACAAGGTTCCTCCTGAAGTCTTCACGAAGCCCTATACGAATCCGGTCAACGGAAATCCCGAGGCGGTGCACAACAATCTGCGCGAGGCTCTGCGGCTCCTCAAAGAGGCTGGTTACGAGGTACGCGACACGCAATTAGTGAACGCCAAGACTGGCGAACCCTATGCCATTGAATTTCTCACCGAAGACCCGAGCTTCCAGCGCGTTTTCTTGTTCTATAAGCCATCGCTGGATCGCCTCGGCATTGCGACCACGGTACGGACAGTTGACGAGGCGCAATACGAGAACCGGCTGCGTAGCTGGGACTTTGACATCATCACGGCCGCTTGGCCGGCACCGCTCACACCTGGCAACGAACTACGTGGCTATTGGGGTTCGCAAGCAGCCGAAGAGCCCGGCTCATACAACTTGATTGGCATCAAAAACCCAGCGGTCGACGCCATGATCGATCAGATTGTCTTGGCCACGAACCGCGCCGATCTTGAGGCGGCTACTAGGGCACTCGACCGCATCCTGTTGTGGAACCACTACGTCGTTCCGCAGTGGTACTATAACAAAGTGCGCACCGCACGATGGGATCGTTTCGGCCATCCCGACCTAATGCCGAAATACGGTAGGGCAGCTTTTCCCGCTGTCTGGTGGTGGGACCCCCAAAAAGCGGCGAGGCGGGGTAGTTTGTAACATAAGTTCGAAGAATTGGCCGACGACTGTCGCCGACTGGACGATCGGGTTGATGCGGTGACCAGCGAAGTTCATGCGCTCGCGCGCCAGGACGAATGCTGTCGGCGGCTGACGAGCGTTCCGGGGATCGGCGCTCTGACGGCCAGCGCAGTGGTGGCCACGATCGGGAATGGCGCGGCCTTCAGCAAGGGGTGCGACTTCGGAGCTTGGCTCGGGCTGGTGCCGAAGCAACTCTCCACACGCGACAGAACGATATTCGGCCGGCTCAGCAAACGCGGCAACAAGTACGTGCGCAGGCTATTCATCATCGGGGACGCTTCAATGGATGCCGTAATCCAGACGAACTTTGACTTACTTATCAGCGATTGGCACGACTCGGACCTCCGCGCCATGTTCCGCTATTAGGAGCAAGCGGACGTGACGCGGACGTCGGCCAAGGCCATCGGATTTAGTCCGGTGGCCCGGCCGCCAATTAGCAAAATTGGCAGGCAAAAAGAACGACTGATAAGGTAAATGTTACTATTGGGCCGGACGCGGCCGCCTCCAATGCCTCGTCGGGAATTTCGTCCGCAAAGATGTTGTCTTCTTCGCTTTGATCGGCGTCATTCCGCGAAATGGCAATCATTGCGATTTCTTTTTCAGTTTAATAATTCGGGCCGCCATGTCGGGGTCGAGCCTCACCCTATAGCTGGCGTTTCGGCATTTCAGGAACCAGACCGCTGAGTCTGGTTTGGAAAGGCTAGAATCTCGCCTAGCAGTGATCGGCTGATCGCAGCGATAACCTTGCAGGCGGACTTGAGCCGCCACGTCCTCAGCGGGCGTTTGTGCATTGGAAATACATGGCATTCCAACAAACGCCACACAGAGAGCCAGGCTTTGCGCTTTGAAGGGTGCCGTTATGAAGCCCGAGATATGTATTGCCTGGTCGCTGCTCATAACCTCTCTCGTGGCCGTCATGAAAACAAGTGCTTTGAAGATGTTCTTTGTGACCACTGAAAATTTGGATTGATCGCACCGAACTGCCGTGCCGCCATGTTCGGGACACGGTCCGCAATTAGGGGTATCCCCCCGGGGTTTGAGTGGCCGTTTCCTCAAGGCATAATCCGCAAGCACTGCACGATGCGAACAAATAGCCATGAACTTCGCCAGACCGGCCATATGGATTGTACGGTAGAGCCGTGCATCGTGCGATCATTTCTGAAATTTACGGTACTAGCCGGGAGCGCGGCTGTCTCTATGGCTTTGACACCAATGAGTTCGGGGAGACCATTATAGAAATTATTGCGTGTAAAGTGTTCAGACTGCCATTTGTCCACGCCCCGCCAAAATTGTCGCCCACATAATGTCCTCACCAATTGCAGAGTGGTGCGACCGCGGCCGGTTGGTAGCGCCTTTACCGCCATGTCCGCGGCAATTGCAATAGGGCGATGCTCACAAGAAACCGCCTAAGCCTCTGTTGCCGCCTGGGAGTAGCCTCATGACGTCTTCTTTTCCCCGCACTACAACAGAAGTCGCGTACTCGCCACCGGCGGAATCCGACGTAGTTAGCCGGCGCGCGCGCTCTTTTAACGCGAGGTTTCAACGATCGACGTCGGCCGCGGGGTAGAATCTCGCCTAAGCGGTTCACCATGCGCATGCTTCGCCGAATATCCATCGACGATAGTTGGCACGCGAGAATTAGGAATTGGATTTTGATCAAAAACTCCGAATCCAGATCGCCAGCTTGACGAGATCGCGATTGCCACGATTCCGCCATTTTCTGACCGTGGCGCGCGAGCCACGCTCCACTCAAAATCGAATCTGACAACTATAAAGATAGATGCCGAATCTGCCCCATTTGGGTACGGTAATTCTTCGACAAAAACGCTTGCCTTGAGCGCAGACGGCAACGGGGACCGGGGGGCACCCATGACACCGACGCTTAGCGCGTTGCGCTTTTTCGCGACGAACGGCCGCGCGCGGTCTGCCGGGTCGCACCTTTGGCTTCGGCTCGGCACGGCGCTTTTCGCTTTCTTGGTTGCCGCTGCTTGTGCAACAGACAAAGCACTGGCCGACGAGGACGGTGTGAGTTTCTGGATACCGGGCTTCTTCGGGAGCTTGGCCGCCGTCCCGCAGCAGCCGGGATGGTCACTGACGTCGATCTTCTATAACACTAACGTTTCGGCGAGCGGCAATGCCGCCGTGGCCCGCGAAATCACGATCGGACAATTCAATCCCAAGATCAACATCAGCGTCAACGCCCATGTCCACGCTAACGCACCCATCGGGTTTGTCGCTCCGACCTATGTGTTCGCGACCCC
Source organism: Pirellulaceae bacterium (assembly GCA_036496265.1). Lineage (GTDB taxonomy): Bacteria > Planctomycetota > Planctomycetia > Pirellulales > Pirellulaceae > CAYLLN01. The sequence continues at coordinate 4,187 of DASXLL010000334.1, forward strand.
CTTTCTAGGCGGCCAAGCGGCCGCCACCCTCCTTTTCGGCTATGGCAACAACGACACATCATTGAACGGGACGGTGACCGCCAGCCCAGTTTCACCCCTCCCGATATCCATCACGAGATCCTTTGCGCTCCAGCAAGACACGACGGGCTTTACCGACCTGATTCCAATGTTCGTCGATCGTTGGAATGCCGGCGTCCACAATTACATGGCCTACATCACTGGCGACATTCCGGTCGGCCTCTACTCCAGCAATTTGGCGAACATCGGCATTGGCCATGGCGCCATCGACGGCGGCGTCGGCTATACTTATTTCGACGAAAAGGCCGGCCACGAATTTTCAGCCGTGTTGGGATTTACGGGAAATTTCGAGAATCATTCGACGGGCTACACGAGCGGCATTGATGCTCATCTCGATTGGGGCGCTTCACAGTTTTTGTCCAAGCAGCTGCAAGTCGGCCTTGTTGGATACTTCTACGAGCAACTCAGTGGCGACGACGGCTGCGCCCCAATATTGTGTCCCTTCAAATCCCGCGTCATCGGTATCGGTCCGCAGATTGGATATATTTTCCCCGTCGGCGGCATGCAGGGATACGTGAACCTCAAGGGTTACGGAGAGTTCGACCACGACAATCGGCCAGATGGTTGGAACGTGTGGCTGACGTTTGTGCTGTCGCCGGCCCCGCCCTCATCCGCGTCGTCGTCGCCGCCGCCGATCTTAACCAAAACGCCCCGGAGCTGAAGCAATCCATTGTTTGCGGGAAGCCACCGCCAATGTCCGCCTTGGATTAGGAGTAGGTTGTCGGGGGCGCAATGAAAACTTGGTTCTCGGAAGCGTCGCGCTTATTGCAATTGGCGTGAGCGTTTCCGCGCACGCTGCGGACATGGCGGTAAAGGCGCCGCCGCCGGCCGCTGCCGCAGCGCCGTACAATTGGTCGGGACTTTATGTCGGTGGGAATTTCGGCGGAGCCTGGACCAGTGGCAATCTGAACATTCCGGGCAACCACTTCTACGGCGGCCTCACCGAATTCATTGCCGGCGTCCAGGCTGGCTATAACTTTCAGGCCGGTCACTTTTTGTTTGGCGTCGAAGGTGACTTTGACTGGGCGACTTTCGATCACCCGACGCTGCCGTTTCCGACCCTTGGCTCAGTGAGCCAGAAATGGATTGGAACAGCCGCAGGCCGCTTCGGTTGGGCGGACGATCTCTGGCTTGTCTACGGCAAATTGGGTGGGGGCTGGGTACACGGCACCGCCGAGGTGAACGCTTTCGGCCAAACTTGGAACGGGTCGAGCACGAAGGACGGCTGGCTTGTGGGCGCCGGCGTCGAATACGGCTTCAAGCCGCATTGGACCGTTAGACTTGAGTACGATTATCTTGCGCTAGCGAACTGGACTTCGGCCACGGTGCCCGCGGTGTCGTTGAATCGCGATGTGCAAATGGTCAAAGCCGGCATCAACTACAAGTTCGAGAGCGGCATTTCCGATGCGACGGCCGCGACAAGTCGCGGGTATTCTCGCGAGCCTTCGGAAGATGAAGATCTAGCAAAAAAATCGCAGAACCCGATCGCGGATCTCGTTAGCGTTCCGTTCCAAAGCAATACCAATTTCAATGCCGGCCCGTTCGACCGCACGCAGGAAGTGCTGAACATTCAGCCGGTCGTGCCGCTGCACATCAGCGCCGAGTGG
>DASXLL010000335.1:0-25657 GCA_036496265.1 Pirellulaceae bacterium
GGGTTCGGTGCTGTCGGGGAAGACGTCGATGAGCTTGACGATGAAATCGGCGTCGGTGCCGGTGGTGGTGAACCAGAGATCGACTTTGAGCGGGCCGGCGAGGACGTAATTGTCGTCGGGTATCGGCTCCGTTTGATAAACGAGGACATCGGGTCGGCGGCCGGCGAAGCGCTGGTCTTCGACCATGTATTCAATCGTCATGCGCGGGGTGATCGACTCGGTGTAGGGCACCGGCTTGGCTGGATCGCTTACGTACTCGTCGAAGCCGTCTTTTGACTTGGGCGGCGAGCTGCTGAACGTGCCGTTTTCCGCAAAATACAGCGGCTTGGCTTCCGTCTCTTTTGGCGGCCAGGTGTCGAACGTCCGCCAGGTGTTCGAGCCGGTCTCGAACACCGTGGCCTCGGCAGGCGCGGGCTTGGCTTCGTCCTTCAAGTATTTTTCGAAGAAGGGAAACTCGACCTCGGCGCGGTAGAAGTCAGCCGTCTTGGAGCCGAAGTTGGCGGGGCCGAGCTTTTCGCCCGATGTCGAAGCCCAGCCGCCGTGATGCCATGGACCAACCACCAGGACGTTGTTGACCTTGGGATTCTGTTTCTCGACCGAGTGATAGGTCTTGAAGGTGCCGTAGAGGTCCTCGGCGTCGTACCAGCCGCCGACAGTCATGACGGCCGGGGCGACATTTTTCAAATGGGGCAGAATGACTCGCTCTTTCCAGAAGGCGTCGTAGTTCGGATGAGCGATCATGTCGTTCCAGAACGGGGCGGTGTCCTTGAGCAGCTTTTTGGTCACATCTTCCATATTCCCTGATTCGAGGAAGAGCTTGTAACCGTCGGGAGTTGGATAAACGAGCGGCTTGGCTTTTTCCGACGTCGGCTTCGGTCGCTCGGTCGCGTTCAGGCCGATCCAGCGATAGGCGTGAGCCAGGAAGAAGGCACCGTTGTGCAGGAAGTCGTCGAAGAACCAGTCGCCGACGGGGGCCTGCGGGGAGACGGCCTTGAGAGCCGGATGGGCGTCGATCATTCCGGCCGAGCAATAGAAGCCGGGATACGAAATGCCATACATGCCGACGCGGCCGTTGTGGCCCGGAACGTTTTTCAGCAGCCAGTCGATCGTGTCGTACGTGTCGCTGCTCTCGTCGATGTCGGTCTTGGTTTTTTTCGTCGGGCGATGCGGCGTGACCTCGACGAATTCGCCTTCGGACATGAAGCGGCCGCGGACATCCTGGTTGATGAAGATGTAGCCGGCCTTCATCGTGTGCTCGCTGGGGCCGAGCGAAGTCGGGTATTTGTCCTCGCCATAGGGCGCGACCGAATAGGGCGTCCGCTTCATTAGGAACGGGTATTTGCGGGTCGAGTCCTTGGGCACAAACACCGACGTGAACAGCTTCACGCCGTCACGCATCGGAATCTGATACTCGTGCTTGTCGTAGTGCAGCCGGATGTAGCTTTCCTGACTGTTTTCCGGCGGCGTTTGCGCGGCAGCGAATTGGCCCGGCGCAAAACGGGCGATCACAAGGAAAACTGTCCAAACCAGCCAGGGGCGGCGATGCATGTTGTCCGTCCAATGCGAGTGCGAGAAAAACCAGTGAATCGGCAGCGATTGTACGGTCCTGCGCAGCTGGGTTCCATCACCGTTCGTCGATGGATGGCGATGTCAAACTCCCCGCAGACCGCCTCACCGCCGAACGTACTCACCAAATTGCAAAAGAGTAATGTCCAGCCGGCTGCTCGGAATCTGGAACCGTGAATAATGGAGGTAGACGCTCAGTTCGGCGCGGCGCGGGCGTAGTCTAAATGCGTAGCCGAACAGCGGCGAATGGCCCCGATAGGCCCCAGCATCGAAAGGATGCCTCCTGTGAAACACTCTCCTGTCAGTCGCTTCTGGTCGCGGTCGTCAGGACCGCTTCATCTTTACCTTACATTCTTCGCGATCGTCGCCGCTGGCGCGATTGCACTCGTCCCGATCGCCGGATTTGCCCATGGTGGTGGTGGCGGCGGGCACGGAGGCGGTGGTGGGCACATGGGTGGCGGGGGCGGCCACATGGGTGGCGGCGGTTTCCACGGAGGCGGATTTAGTGGCGGTGGATATCATGGCGGCGGTTATTCCGGCGGCATGCACTACGCTCCTAGCCACTCGTTTGCTCCCAGTCATTCCTTCGCTCCGAGTCACTCGGTCGCTCCCAACATGGGCGGGATGAATCACGTTCATCCGGGAATTAGCGGCGCGAACTCAGGCCTGCGCGCCACGAATAGCGCCGGGGCGCTATCGGGCGTAGCCAGGCATACGACGGGTTGGAACCATGCCTCGTCGTCGCAAGTCCAGAACGTTCATTCCAATCTCAATCACGCCGTCAATTCGACCGCGGTCAACCACAACGTTGCAAGTAATTTGCACACGAGCAGCTTGGCCAATAATGGGCACCACGTGAATGCATTCGCCAACCAAGGCAATGCCATCCGCAACAACTGGAACCACAACGGCAATCACAACTGCTTCAATCGCAACTGGTGGATCGGCCGCAGCTTCTTTGGCTTCGGCGGGTTCGGGTGGTATGGCGGCTGGGGCTATTCGCCGTGGCTCAACTACTATCCGTGGTGGTATTGGTGGAACCGGCCGAGTTGGAATTCGTGCGTGTCGTATTTCCCCGGCTACGGCTGGAACAACGGCTACTACTACAACTACGGCGCAGGCGGCAACATCGTTTATCAGAACGGCCAGGTGCTCGCGGATGGACAAGTGGTCGCCACCGATGCGGAATATGCTCAGTCAGCGGCTACGCTGGCCAATGTTGATCCGGCCGAGCTGAAAGCGGTCGATAAGGGCGATTGGATGGCTCTCGGTACGTTCTCGATGGCGGTGAAGGACGACGAGGTTGATCCGTCGCGCGTGATTCAGCTCGCGGTGAGCAAAAACGGTCTCGTGAGCGGCACGATTCACAACCGCACGTCGGGCAACACCTACACGGTGTCAGGCCGCGTTGACAAAGAGACGCAGCGACTGGCGTTCGTGATTGGCGACGACAGCAACACGGTGATGGAAACAGGCATTTACAATTTGACGCAGGATCAAACGCCGGTTCTATGCCATTTTGGCACGAGTCAGCATCAGGTTTATCTGATGGCTCGGCTGCCCGAGCCCGAACATGATCCGGCTGATGCCCAGACGCCGGCGCTGCCGGGTCGCGATCAGCCTGGTGAGGCTCCCGCAGTGCCAGCCGCTCCTGCCCCAGGACCGGATGCGAAAGACGCGGCTGCAACGACGCCAGCCGATGCGCCAGCCCTGGCTGCCATTGGCGCGGCTGAGTCAGCTAACGAATCCCCGCCGGTTGCCGCTCCGACGACGGTGGGGCCTGTTGAGCGGTAAATGGCGGCTCGAGCAGGGAGCAAGAGTCAGATAAGGATTAAGATTAGGTAGAAGATTAAGAGCAAGAGCAGGAGCACGATTAGGACAGTTTTGTCGTACTCCTTCTCTTTATCTTGCTCTTAATCCAATTCTTAATCTTACTCCGACTCTTGCTCTTACTCCTCCGCTGCCCGTGCGATGCGTGGTCATTTCACACGCCCAAAGCAAACCAGGCACATGTCATCCACTTGCGGCGCCTTGCCCAAAAATAGTTTCCCGTCTTCGACAATGGCGGGGCCGACTACTTTGGCATCCGCTCCGTACTTTTTCACTTGCTCCCGTAGCCGTTCGATCGTGTAAAACGCGCCGCTGGCGTCGATCGATTCATTGATGCCGTCGGTGTATAGCGTGAACGTGTCGCCCGGGCGGATATCCACTTCGCACTGATCGTAACCTAGCGCGTCTGTCACGCCGATCGGCAATCCCGCCGTGTCCTCGCTCGGCTCTTCGATCGTGCCATCGGCCGCTCGCCACACCAGCGGCGCCATGTGACCGGCGTTCACGATCGTCGCCGTGTGCTTCACCGGGTCGATGATCACCATGATCATCGTCACGAACCGCTGCATGTTCGACGCACATAGCCGCTCATTCAGTTTCGTGACAGCGATTGCCGGCGACGCCTCGCTGTAGAGCGAAAACTTGGTCTCGGATGATAATTTGGCCGTGAGCAGCGCGGCGGCTACACCGTGGCCGACGACGTCGGCCACAATCACGGCCTGTCGCCCGTCCGCCAGCTTGATGTAGTCAAAATAATCGCCGCCGACATCTGCTGTCGGTTGATAGAAATCGAAAAACTCGTAGCCGGGCAACTCCGGCTTCTTATCCGGCAAAAATCCGTGCTGGACGTCGCGGGCCAGCTTCATGTCGCGCTCCATCTCCTTTTGCGCGATCGCTTGCTCGTGCAACTGAGCTTGTTGAATCGCCAAGGCGGCCTGCGACGCCGTGCTGACCAGCAGCTCGAGGTCCTCCTTCGTAAATCGTTGTCGCTGGTCGAGCGTATCGATTTGCAGCGCACCGAAGGCTTTGCCCTCGGAGTCGAGCAGTGGCGCGCACATCATCGATCGGATGCGAAAATCAGCGATGCTCTGGCTCATCTCGAACCGCTCGTCGCTCGCGGCGTCGGCCGAAAGAATCGCCTCTTTCGTATCGATGACGTGCCGAATGATCGTGCGGCTAATTCGCAGGGTATCGGCGGCATCCTCTCGCCGCAGCCGCACCCACCGCGGAATCAGCTTGTCGTCCGGCGTCAGCATGACGATAAATCCGCGGTCGGCCTGCACGAAGATTTTGAAAAGGCTTTTGAGAACCTGCGGCAACACCTCATCGAGCGAGAGGGCCCTGCCGAGGCTCTGCATGATCTCGATCATCGCGGCGAGCTTTACTTCCGGACTGGCTGAAACGCTGATCCCGCGGCTCGAAGACGACACTTCCAGCTTCGACATGATTGTCGAGCCACCCGACTTGGCGTCGTCATCCGAAATAAATGCCCCCAGGCCAGCACCATCGAGCATCTGTCCAAGTGGCCCTGTGGGCGCGACACCGCCCAGCGGCGCGCCGGAAGCAGAGGCAGCCTTCGACTGCGGCGCATCCGTGCCATACGTGAAGCTGACTTCGCAAACGCGTATTACATCGCCCGGCTTCAGCGTCCGCCGGCCCGTTACCTTATCCGCTTCCTCGTTTACAAACGTTCCGTTGCGACTGTTGAGATCCTCGATTTTGTAATCGTTGCCGTCGCGAATGATCTGGCAGTGATTTCGACTGACCGCACCGACCTCAATGACGATCTGGCAGTCGGGATGCCGGCCCATGACATATTTGTCAGTCTTCAACTCGTATTTTCGCCCAGCCTGAGGGCCATTATTTGCCACAATGTAGTACATGAGCCGTACGTCCTAACGAGCATCGCCGGGCGGCGAATTTGCGCAGAGTGAAGTTGTCCCGCCGTCCGAGAAAGACGCAGTCAGGCTTGGATTCTAAAAGGCCGCCCTCATAAACGTCAACCGAACGCCGCAAAACAAGCACTTCGTCGCCGGCGCCCTCGTTATCCTCACAATCGCCACAGTCCCTCTCTTTATTTGTGGCTGGACTGATCGAGCTAACACGCCTGGCCGTTAACTTTTGCCCCTCCGGCGACTGCGACCTAAGTTTTCTATGACAAAATGTCCGCGCGAGTGCGGACATCGCCGCTTGAGCTGCAGGCGCAGCAAAGCCACGACGACCCACCACGTTTTCCGCGGCGCCATCCATGCCTTTACAACAATCGACCGCTCCCGGCGCCGGACCTGCCGCGGCTGCTCCGAGCGATCCCGCGCGCTCGGCCGAAGCTCAAATCGGCAAAGTCGCCTCGCTCCTCGGCAGTCTCGAAGGGGCGCCCGCGCCGCTTGCGCCGGTTGCGACCTCGGTTCTCGACTCGGCCGAGCTGGCTCTAGAAAATAAGCTTGTTCAAGTCCGGCTCGGCATCGCTTCCAGCCTCTTCGCCGCTATCCGCGCGAAGCATGCTCCCACGGCTCACCACAGCATGCGAGTCGCCTTAAGCTGCTCCGCTTGGGCCGCCACGCTCGGTCTTAACGATGAAGATCGCGATCTCTTAGAAGTTGCCGCCTTATTGCACGACATCGGCAAGATCGGCGTGCCTGACTCGATTCTGCTCAAGCCTGCTCAGCTGACCGCCGACGAATATCAGCTCATCGAGCGGCACCGGCTGATTGGCGTCGATATTCTTCGTTCATGTTGCACTTCCCTCTCGGTGCTGCAAATCGTGCAGCACGCCGGCGCGTGGTTCGATGGCAGCCGCGAGGGGCAGCAGGTCACTGGCGAATTGCTTCCGCTCGGCGCCCGCATCCTGGCGATCGTCGATGCCTTCGACTCGATGACCACCGACCAGGTCTATCGGCGAGCACTCGCCCGCGAACGTGCGTTTGCCGAGCTGTTCAGCCATGCCGGCCGCCAGTTCGACCCGCGGCTGGTACAGGAATTCTGCAACTACATCAACGCCGATCCGGTGAAGCTGCAATCGGTCGTCGCCCGCCGCTGGCTCAAGGATTTGCAAGGAACGGAAGGCGACGGCTCGCTATGGCAGCTCACAGCCGCCAGCCCCAGCTCCCCCGCAGCCAAAACCGAAATTCTGTTCCATCGCAAGCTGCTCGAAAGCATGCAGGATGCAGTCGTCTTCATCGACAGCTCGTTGAAGATCTTGCTGTGGAACCGAGCGGCCGAGCGCTTGACCGGCATTCCTACCGGCAGCATCGAGCACAAGCAATGGACGCCGTCAGTTGTCAACCTGCGCGATGAAAAGCTCAAATTGATCCGCGAAGAGCAATGTCCGGTTACTCAAGCGATTGAATCCGGGGTGCAGACGCTGCGACGGCTGTCGATCATCGGCCGCAACGGCGAGCAAGTGGAAATTGATGCCCATCTCGTGCCCGTTCAGAGTAAAAGCGGCACCAAACACGGCGCAGCTCTCTTGCTGCACGACGCCTCGAACCAAATCACGCTGGAAGAGCGCATTGAGTCGCTCCACGAGCAGGCCACGCGTGATCCGCTCACCCACGTCGCCAATCGAGCGGAGTTCGACCAAATCATGGCCACGTGCGTCGAGACGCATCTCGATCGGCAACTGCCCTGCAGCCTGATCATGTGCGACATCGACCACTTCAAAAAAGTCAACGACACGTACGGCCATCAAGCCGGCGACGAGGTGCTCGTCACCTTCGCGGCGCTGCTCCGCCGCCACTGCCGCACAGGTGATCTCGTTGCCCGTTACGGCGGCGAAGAGTTCGTCTTGCTCTGTGCCGATTGCAATAACGCGACTGCGACGCGAAAGGCCGAAGAAATACGGCTGGAAATCACTGAGGTCGCAATGCCGAGCCTGCAGGGCAAGAGCGTCTCGGCCAGCTTCGGCGTCACGGAACTCCAAAGCGGCGATTCAGCCGAGACGTTTCTCCGTCGCTCCGACCGCGCCCTGTATCAGGCCAAGGCCAACGGCCGCAACATGGTCGTGCAGCTCGGCTCGGGTATGGTGGGCGGCGAAAAAATCGAAAAACGCCGCGGCTGGTTCTCCTGGCTGCAGCCGGCTGCGGCCACTCAGACGGTCCTCGAACGCTCCATGGTCACGAGCATGCCCTTCAACATCGTCGTTGAAAAAATGCGTGGCTTCGTTTCCGACCACGAGGCCCAGATCGAGTCGGTGACGGAAGATCAACTCGTGCTCAAGATCGACGGACACCAGGCCCCCGCTGCCCGTCGGTCTTCCGACCGGGCTGTACCGTTCATCGTGGAGATGAAATTTGAGGAGGTTCCCTTCGCTTCCGACGATAAACCAACGTATTCGATGATGCGGACGATCATCCACATCACCATTCGCCCGCAGCGCGACCGCGACCGCCGCCACCAGGACATTCTGGATTGTGCCCAAGGCCTCGCCGCCAGTCTCAAGGCCTATCTGGTCGCTCAGGACTACGACAAGCCGCCAGCATAGGGTGGGCTGTGCCCACCATTGAATACCGGACGACCAGTTGGTGGGCACAGCCCACCCTACGGAGCGCCGCCAAATAGCCAGTTTTCAAAAATCCGCCATAGCGTCAGCATCGCGGCCATCAGTACGACGCACACCGCCAAAACTATTGGTAGCAGCCAGCCGAATGCAAAGAGCGGCCCGAATTGCTCCCAAAACCCGGGCCATTTGACGATCACGAGCACCGTGACACCGCAGAGATAGGGTCCGTACGGAATATCTCGTCTCCCGGTCGAAATGGCTTGAATAACGGCGACCAGAAGCGCCAAAAATGGCGCGCCGAAGAAGATCATCAGGCAGGCTTGCCAGCCGAGGAAGGCGCCGATCATCGCCATCAGCGTCACGTCGCCGAATCCCATCGCTTCTTTGTGCAGCGCCAGCCGCCCCGCGATCCGCACCGCCCACACCAATCCCCCGCCGAAGCACAGGCCAACGAGCGACGAAAGCAGCGCTTGCCAGCTTTTGCCGTCGCCGCGCCAGACGGCGGAAATCGCCACGCAGCCCAGCACCGCGAGCAGCAGCATTTTCCACCAAGCCGCACCGCGGCGGATGCTCGCGAAATAAAACAGTGTCCCTCTCCAGAGCCCACGCCTGAGCGTTGCGAGCGCCGGAATCAGGGCCATGCACCAAGCGACAAAAATCGCCAAGCCAACGGCTAAACCCCATGTTCCATCGAGCCACGCCGGCCAATCACTCGTCGAAGTCAGCAGCAACGGCTGATACGCTTTCAGCGGCGGCAAAATTGGCGGCGGAATGATCAATCGATCCACCGGCAGAGCGGAATCCGGCCAGATTGCCGCCAGCAATAAGCCGCACAGCGTTCCTGGAATCGTAATCTCATCCGGAATTGTCTTCTCGTCAAAATCGATGAACGTCGCCACCAGCATTAACGCGAGCAGAATTGCGTGGCTGACAAACTGATGGTTGAGCATGGTCGGAGTCGGCGGGGCAACGCCCAATACTGTTGGCGCCAGGTGCCCGGTGATCTCCCACCAGCACAAAGCCGGAAAAACGAACGCGCAAGTGATCTCAATCAGTACCGGCCGAATCCAGAACCCGCGACCGTGAAGGCTCGACTCGCGCGCCAGTCCAAACCAGCCGATAATGGGCAAAAAGTCTGACCAGTATCGCGGCGGTGCGTGCGTATGCCGCAGTTGCCAGGGACTGATCGGCCGCGCGAACCAGGCCAGCGAATAAATGCCCAAATTCACAAGGCTGCCGATAATTAAGCCCACGATGGCCAATGCCGCGAGGCGAAGATTCAGCGGCAGGGCAAAAAAAGCGTTCACGCGGGTCTTAGATTGAGTTCGGCGACAATGGTATCCGCGATATCCGCGGGCGGGCTACGCGCCTCAACTTCAAGATCAGCCACCGCGGCATACAGGGGCTCGCGCTGGGCCAGCAGCGTGCGAATTTCCGCGATTCCCCCCTGCGCTGTCAAGTTCGGTCGCCGCTCCGCGGTCGTTGCATCGGCATTAATCCGCTCCAACAGTACCTCTGCAGGCGCTTTGAGCCATACGGCTTTACCACGCTCCTTCAACAGATTCCGATTCGCCTCCCGCAGTACGACACCGCCACCCAGCGCTATGATTTGTTGATCACCGGTAGCAATCTGGCTCAGAATTGCCGCTTCATAATCCCGAAACGCCGCCTCTCCGTCATCAGCAAATATCTGCTTGATCGTTTTGTTCTGTTTGCGCTCCAACTCCTCATCCGCATCGACCCATTTCCATCCCAGCCGTTGGGCCAATGCCGCAGCCACAGTGGTCTTACCACTCCCCCGATAGCCCACGAGAAAGATATTCATCCGCAATTACCACTCACCACTCACTTACTCACGACTCAGCTAGTATTTCACCGCACTAATCGCTTTTCGAAACACTTTGCGCATGTCACCGGTCGGCGCCTCTTTCCCGGTAAAGTATTTGAACTGAAGGGCCGCTTGACTGATGAACATATCGACGCCGGTGATCACGCGGCAGCCCGCCTCGCGAGCGATCTTGAGCAGGTACGTTTGCTCCGGATTATAGACCGTGTCGAAAACGACCATCTCCGGCTGCACGTATTTGGGCTCAAACGGGGTGTCGTCGAGATGGGGATGCATGCCGACCGGAGTGCAATTAATCAAGATGTCGCACTTGATCGAGTGACGCAGGCCCCACGCGACCGACTTGCCCTGGCAGGTTTGCGCGAGCGCATCGGCCCGCTCGGGCGTCCGCGAAGCAATCGAAATATCGGCTCCCTTCCGCGACAGGGCGAAAACAACGGCTCGCGCAACGCCACCCGCGCCTAGCACCAGCGCGTGCTTGTCGTTCATCGTTGGTGCGTCTTTGTCGCCGGCCCCATAGACCTCGTCCAGGCCGTCTCGAATCGCTCGATAGTCCGTGTTGTACGCGATCCGGTCTTCGCCGTCCCACACCAGCGTATTCGCCGCCCCAATCTCATCTGTTCCGACGTCGCACTTCGTCTTGTGATTCAGAATCTCTTCTTTGTGCGGAATCGTGACGCTGAGGCCGCGAATGCCGAGCTCGCGGCAGTCATGCATAAACTGCGTCAGGTCTTCCGGCCGGACGCGAATCGGCACATAGACTTTATTCAGGCCAAGCACTGCGAATGCGGCATTATGGATATGCGGGCTGAGAGAGTGGCTCACGGGGTCTGCGATCACTCCATAGACTTCGGTCGCCGCGTTGATTTTCTCATACCGATACGTCTCCTTCATCTGCTGATAACTAAGTTGACCCGGGGCCATTTGCCGCTCGGCGTGAAACGTCGAATAGGTAAATGGCGCGCCAAACTTACCGGCCAGAATTCGCGAGACCTGACCGAATTCACCCATGCAAAACGCAACCGTCGGCACGCGCGTCGCTCGCATCAGACGCATCAGCCGCAGATTGTCATGCGGACCGTGCGCCATCGTAACGAGTTTCACGACGTCGGCATTCAAGCCTGAAAGCTTGGCGTGCAGGTGATTTAAGTCCTCCGGCGTCTCTTGAAAGTTGTGATAGCTGACAATTCGCTTTGTCTTGCCGAACCGCGGCACCTTCGTGGCGATGTCTTCTTCCAGATCAACGTATTCGACGCCCATGGCGATTGCCTGCCGCAAAAGCATAAGCCGTTCGTCTTCGCTCTTGGCCCAGCGGCCACCGTCTTTCTCGCGTCGGCAGGTGACAATGACAGGGCAAGGCCGCTCTGCCAAAAGCCGCTTGAGATTGGGCGGCGTGACCAGGAAATCCAGCCGCAGCTCGACCAGCTTGCAGCCCTGCTCGGCCAGATGCTTGTGCTCGGCAATCAAATGACGATGCCGTCCGCGGCCAACCGTCACGCACAGAATCGAAGGTTCGGGCATTGGGAATTTGGGCCGTCGAGTTCAATTGGCTCAAGGGAAATACTAGCCCGAAGCGCAAGCGAGGGTAGGCGACGTTCTATTCCCAGAATGCCTTGCCATCGTCGGCGAATCAAGGCCGTGGCTGCGCAATGTTTGCGGCATCGTCGAAAATTGCGTTTATGACTATTATGGGCATCGTTTTCTCACACTCTCCGAGCCTGTTGTGAATGACCAAACCAGCCGGGACCGCCGACATTGAAATCATCAACCCGGCTTACGTTCGCGGCCCCTTCCGCTGCGTCGTCTGCGATTTTGACGGCACGCTGTCATTGCTCCGCGGCAACTGGCAGGGGCTGATGGTCCCCATGATGGTCGATGCGCTCACTGGAACTGGTACGAGCGAGTCGCGGGCCGAGTTGACCGCAATCGTCGAGGAATTCGTCACCCGGCTGACCGGCCAGCCGACGATGCAGCAGATGTACGCGCTGTGCGACGAAGTCGAAAAACGCGGCCGGCCCAGGCCCGACGCGAATGTCTATTTCAACCGCTATATGGACATGCTCATTTCGCGCACCGCAGCACGAGTCGCGGCTCTGGAGACAGGCACGAAGCAGCCGGACGATTTTTTGGTGCCCGGCTCGCGGCCGCTGCTGGAAAAACTCCAGTCCGCCGGTTTGCTGCTCGTCATTGCCTCCGGCACGAATCTGGCGGACGTCCGGCGCGAATCGACAATTCTGAAAATCGACCATTATTTTGCGGAGCGGGTTTTTGGTCCCGTCAACGATAATCCGGGCTTCACGAAAGAGCGGTCTTTGCGCCAACTGATGGCGGAGCACAATTTCCGCGGCAACCAAATCGTCTCAATTGGCGATGGGCCGGCTGAAATACTGGCGATCAAATCCGTCGGCGGGCTGGCCGTCGGCGTGGCCAGCGACGAAGTGCATCAGGATGGCCGGATCAACCAACTCAAACGTGAGCATTTGATTCGGAGCGGTGCGGATGTGATTGTTCCCGACTACCGCAATCTATCGGCAGTTCTCAAGCTTCTGAACGTGGCTGCATGATAGAATTAAATGCACCTCAGGAAAGGACCTGCCTATGTCCGCTGATATGTTGATCGCTGAGGCTCTAAAGTTGAGCCCCCAGGACCGCCTTCGCATTGTGGAGGCCTTATGGGATAGCACTCCGGATGAAGGCGTGGATTTTTCGCTAAGTGAAGATCAACTGAGGGAGTTAGAGCGGCGACTTGCCGATTATGAAGCGAATCCCAACGAAGGTTCCGATTGGCAGGAGGTCCTGGCGAGAATCGAGAAACAACTGTGAGTTACCGAATCATCATTCGCGCCGTCGCCGATGATGATATTGCCCAGGCCGCAAAATGGTACGAGCGGAAGGCCGGGCTAGGACACGATTTTGTAGCGAGTGTAAGGGCATCGCTGAACAAGCTGCAAACGCATCCAGACTTCGGTATCGTTGTTTTTAAGCATCTGCGTCGGCTCCGCATGCGGAGATTTCCTTACGGCATCTTTTACGTGATTGAGACAACTGCATCAAAATACTGGGCATCGTTCATGCACGCCGTTCGCCGCGACTATGGAAAAAGCGGCTCCGCGACGACGAATAGTCACACATGCTTCCCACTTTTGACCGCTCTCGCCTGATTATCAAGCCGCTCGCCGAGCGGAAGCACGATCTGTCGATCGACCATCAGCTTGCGCTCGACAAGCTGCCGCCGGCGCTCGACGACCAAGCGATGGCGGATATTGGCGAAATTGGGCGGCGGATGGCGGTGGCGAAGGAGCGGGGGGCGGCGATTTTGGTGTTGATGGGTGGGCATGTTATTCGGGCGAGCGTGGCGAGGCAACTCATCGACCTGATGGAGCGGGGTTTGATTACGCATGTCGGCATGAATGGCGCGGGACCGATTCATGATTACGAGTTGGCTCGCGTCGGCGCGACGTGCGAAAGCGTGGCTCGGTATATCCGTACGGGCGAGTTTGGACTGTGGCGGGAAACGGGCGAGTTTAACGACATCGTTCGCGAAGGCGCTGCCCGCGGCTTGGGCCTCGGAGAATCTGTCGGCCAGCACATTCTCGCCAGCAATTATCCGCACAAAGATCTCAGTATCTTGGCCGCCGGAGCGCGCCTGAATGTACCTATCACCGCTCACATTGGCATCGGCTACGACATCCTGCACGAGCATCCGAATTTCGATCCGGCGGCGTTCGGCACGGCCAGCTATCGCGATTTTCTGGCGGTGTGTCACACGGTCGATAAGCTGGAAGGCGGCGTGTTCCTGTGCATCGGGTCGGCGGTGATGGGACCGGAGGTGTATCTCAAGGCCCTCTCAATGGCTCGCAATGTGGCGCATCAGGAAGGACGGCGAATTGCGAATTTCACGACGGCGGCGTTTGATCTAATTCCGATTCAAGGCGAGTGGCAGGCCGAAGCGCCGAAGTCGAATCCACAGTATTACTATCGGCCGTGGAAGACGATTCTCGTCCGCACGGTCGCCGACGGCGGGCAGAGCTTTTATGTCTGTGGCGATCACCGGCAGACGGTGCCGTACTTACGGCAGGCGGCGATCGACAATCGTTAGCGCTGCTCAGCAGTAGTATGCTTCGCAAATCACAGCCACCCGTCGCACACGGAACGCCACAGAGGGCGTTCCCTACAGATTCCTGAACCCTGAACCCCGAACCCTATTTCGGCATCATCGTGCAGATCATGCGCTTGCCTTGATTCATGGGAGGGGCTTCCAGCTTGCCGACTTCTTGAAGCTGCTGGACGACGCGGTCCATCACCTTTTTGCCCTCGTCGATGTGGGCCAACTCGCGGCCGCGAAAGACGACGGAGACGACGACTTTGTCCTTGTGCTCCAAAAAGCCCTTGGCCTGCTTGATCTTGAACTCGATGTCGTGGTCGCCCGTCTTGGGACGCAGGCGGATTTCCTTGGTCTTCGTATGATGCGTCGGCTGATGGGCCTTCTTCTTTTTCTCGTATTTGTATTTGCCGAAATCCATGATTCGGCAAACGCTCGGCCGCTCGTTGGGCGCAACCTCGACGAGATCGAGGTCCGACTCGCGGGCCTTCATGATCGCCTGATCGACAGGCAAAATTCCGAGTTGTTCACCTCCAGGTCCAATGACTCGCACCGGCGAAATGCGAATCTGTTCATTGATCCGAGTCGTAATCCTCTCAGCGATTGGTCTAGCCCTTTCCTGTTTGAGAATAAGTCACCTATGCCGGGCGAGAACCTCGCCAGGGCTTTGTTTGCGGATACGGACAAAAACGGAAGCTCAAATATCGCTTAAACCGTCCAATTTTGCAAATGGGATTGGTCCGATGGGTAAGGCATTTTGCCCGCCCATTCTATCGAACCGCCCAAGCCTATCCCCCAAATCACCGGCCGATGCAATACAGCGTCTTATTTCCGCGGATAAACAGTTTTCCGTCGCTCAGCGCCGGCGAGGCAAGGGTGGTGTCGTCGAGCTTGTTTTCGACGAGTTTGTCGAATCGGGGGGAGGCGGAAACGACCGTTGTCAGGCCCTCGGTGTTCAGAAAATAAATCCGGCCGTCGGCGGCGATCGGGGAGGCTTTGTATTGGCCTTTTATCCGCTCTTTCCATTTGATATTGCCAGTCGCGAGGTCGAAGCAGCGGGCGATGCCGTCGTCGGTGATTGTGAAGAGCAGGTCGTTCCACGCGAGGGGCGAGCAGGAGTCGGGGGAGCCTTCGTTGTAGGTCCAGGCGAGGTCGCGGAAAGTGAACTCGTGCGGCGCAAGCGGCGATTCGGAATTCTTCTTTGACGACCGTTTGGCTGGTGGTTTCAACTGCAACGCAAACATCGGTCCTTTCAGACCTCGCGTCGCGATTACCATGTCCTTAGCCACCGTCGGGCTCGTTACCGTCCGTCCGCCGTTCAGCCCGGCCAAAAGCCAAAGCTGCCGCCCGGTTCCGGGATCATAAGCATCCAGTTGATTCCCGCCCATGACGATCAGTTGCTCGACGCCGTTCAGTCGGCAGAGCAGGGGAGTCGTGTACGAATCGCATTCTTCCTTTTCCGCCTTGGTCATCCTCGGCACGTGCCAGCGAACATCGCCGCTACGGAGGTCATGGGCTATGAGATAGCTTTCCACCGGCTTGTCTTGCAAATCAGCCAACGAGTCCTGCATGCAAACCGAAATCACGGCATCTCCGGCGATGACGGGGCTATTCGCATGGCCGTACCACGACGTGTACGGCCCATAATCGTCTTGCAAATTTCGCTTCCACAGCCGGTTGCCGTCGAAGTCGTAAGCTGCGAGGTCGCCGTTGCCAAAATGGGCGACAACAACCTTGCCGTTCGTCACCGGCGAAGGCCCGGCAGGGTTGTAGAACTTGTGGACTTTCATCGGCTGGCGTTTGGGGCCTTCGCGCTCCTGCGTGCCGCTGCCGACTTCTTGGGTCCAGGCAATCTCACCAGTTTTCTTGTGTATTCGCAGCAATAGCAGTTTGTCGTCGGCAGTGTGGGCCGTGACGAACACCGCGTCGCCCCAGATGGCGGGCGTGCTGGCGGCTGGGCCCGGCATCGGGGTTTTCCAGACGATGCTGCGCTGTTCGTGCCAGACGATGGGCGGTTGCTTTTCGGAACTGATACCGGTCCCTTCGGGGCCACGCCACTGTGGCCAATCGGCGCTAGCGCATACAGCGGCCGCGACGCAAAAAACCGCGATGGCCGTGAGCGTGATCGATGAACGTCGAATCATCTCGATGTATTACCCGCACTCTTTTTAACGCAAAGACGCAAAGGTTTGCAAAGGCCGCAAAGGGATTCAATCACGTATTTGTTCTGTCTTTGCGTTGAAATCGGTTGACGTCGCGTCGCCAGGAGGCGCGGCATCTATTTCTGGTGGGCCGGCGCTCGCCGACCACCGCTGCGCGGCGGTGCCCGGAGCTTGTCCCACCCTACTTAAAGCTGTCCGCGTGCTTGAAGGGACTTGTAATGCACGGCGGAATAAGCGGCAGGAATGACGGCGGCATGGACGATTAGCGCGATGATGATGAACAGCAGGGCGCCGGCGGGCACGGGTAGAAACAAGAGCGGCGTGCCGACGAGCGCGGCGGCGACGAAGAGGCGGCCGGCGAGGCGGTGGGTGTCGTTCCAGACTCGGTCGTTGGCGAGCGTCCAGGGCGTGCGCACGCCGACCCAAAAATTGCGGCGGACTTTGCCCAGCACGTTGCCGAGCAAGGCGAACATGAGCAGCATGCCGGCGATCATCGCCCGCACGACATCGATGCGGTGGCCCAGCGCCCCCCATAAGATCAGGCAGTGCACGTACACCATGAAGGCCAGGATGACAAAAATCATAAACCAAAACACGCCGCGAAACGCATCGACTTCAAATTGCTTGGGCGATAACCACGGCAGCGCCGAAAACAGCAGTAGTAGGCCCCCAATCGCAACGGGCGTAATCAAGGCCGCGACGGCTGGCGATCCGTAGCCATCGACCTGGCCCTGAATGTTCCAGTGGATCGGAACTCGCGGCGGCAGGTTCGGAAACGCGAGCGCCGAAATCAACAGAGCCACCGCGGGCGCAGCAATACACAAACCGATATACGTGCGTGTCATGATGTTTTCCTTATCGTTGTCGTCGCAGGCGCTGCAATCGCGCCTGGCGAAATCGTTCGTTCCGCGACATTGCCCGTGGGGCTGCCCAACAAATCCCACAGCCAAGCCAGCACGTCCTGAGCAACCGTCGTATTGAGCGAATAAATAATCTGCTGCCCCTCACGCCGGCTGACGATCAAATCGGCTTCCTTGAGCACCGCGAAATGGTGCGAAACGGTCGGCTTGGTCATATCGAACCGGTCCGCAAGCTCGCCGGCGTTCATTTCACCCTTCGCCAGGAGCCGCAGGATCTCTCTGCGGGTGGGATCGGCGAGCGCTTTGAAAACCTGGTTGTTCATGAAGAGAGGCTTGAGGCTGCAGGCTTGAGGCTTGAGGGGAGCAGGGAGCAGTCAGGACATGGGTGGGGCAGGCGCAAGTTGGCAATGCAGTTCGTTCGGGTGGGAAAAATCCATATGCATATGCATGCGTTTTCGTTTTTATTTTGGCATGCATAAATCGCAAGTCGTTGAGGCGAGACAGGTTACGATATATTTGTATAGTGTGCGTTATGCATTCGTATGCATGGAGAGCGAGAGGGAGGTTTTTTTGTTTTTTGCCGCACGTCGTTTCTCGGGCGACGAGTTTGGGGACTGGTACAGATGTATAGATGCGCGACAGGCGGGTTTATTGTGGGGTTTAAAGAGGCCATCGACTTTTGCCATGCCTGTATTTAGATGATTGTCTAAATAAGTGTTCGTGCGTCAAGTCGGGTTATTGCGTCGCGTCGCGTTCTTTTGCCGTAAAGCTATAGTTAGAGCATGGTTCCGTATTACCCGCGGGGACGGTTTTGCGCTGCAATTCTTGTGGGTGTGCTGTGCGCCTGGCTGCCGGCGGCTGATTGGCCGCAGTTTCGCGGTCCCACCGGTTGCGGGCTGGCGGAAAGCGAATTGATTCCGGTCCGCTGGGGCGGGTTTGAGCCGGCGGCATGGCAGACCGAGATTCCGGGCCACGGCTGGTCGAGCCCGGTCGTGGTCGGCGATCGGATCTGGCTAACGACGGCCGAGCAGACGGCGTTGCCGACGAATGCCCGCGACAAGAAGCTCGATGCCAGTATCTATCGCGATTACCGCGATCAGCTTCAGGTCCATGGCTCAGTCACCTGCGTCGCCGTCGAGCTAGCGGTGGAAACCGGCGAGCCGCTGCGGAAAATCGAGGTCTTCACGTGCGACGATCCGCCGCCGACGCATGCGACGAACGGCTATGCATCGCCAACGCCGGCTAGCGACGGCGAGCGGCTGGTCTGTCACTTCGGCTCACTGGGCACTGCCTGCATCGACTTCAAATCCGGCGAAGTACTGTGGAAACGCCGCCTGCAGTTCGACGAAATTACCGGACCGGGCAGTTCGCCTGCGATTCACGAAAACATTGTCATTCTGCCTTGTGACGGAGCGGACAAACAATTCGTCATCGGTCTGGACATTCATACGGGCCATACCAAGTGGCAAACTGATCGCCCGAAAATCGACGATATCGAAGGCATTCATCGCCGCGCGTTTAGCACGCCGCTGATTGTCAAACACAACGATCGTTGGGAAGCAGTCACCGTCGGCGCGCAATGGGCCGTCTCGTATGACCCCACCAGTGGCCAAGAGCTGTGGCGCGTGAACATGGGCGACTGCCACGCCGCGATTCCGCGACCGGTCGCGGCCAACGGCATTGTCTATGTTTGCAGCGGCTACATGAAGCCGCGGCTGTTTGCCATTCGCCTCGGCGGCAGCGGGGATGTGACGCAAACGCGCGTCGCGTGGCAGTTCGATCGGCAAGTGCCCGAGATAGCGTCGCCGATTGTCGTCGAGGGTAGTATTTATTTCGTCTCGTCCGGCGGAATTTTGACATGCCTGAACGCCGCAAGCGGCGAACTGTTTTGGCAACACCGCCTCGGTGGCAATTTCGGCGCGAGCCCGATTGCTGCGGGCGATAAGATCTATTTTGTAAGTCGCGAAGGCGTTACGACCGTAATCCGGGGCGGCGGCGAATACGACGAACTGGCCCGGAGCCAGCATTTTGGTCAAACGTTGGCGTCGCCTGCGGTGTGTGGTAGCGCCCTCCTCATCCGCGCTGATCGGATGCTGTATTGCTTTGGCGCTCCGGCGAAGTAGGAGGACGCGGAGCGTCCGGGATGTGTGTTCCAACGCTGAGCTTGGGACAAAGAGGATGAAGAAGGACGCAGAGCGTCCGGGAGGTGTGTTCCCACGCGGAGCGTGGGAACAAGTGCGGCTAGGCCGCTCGACTCATGGGCTGCTGATCGCCATCACACTTGGCGCGCCGGGCACCGCGCCGCGGCGGATTGTATTTGCCCCGCGACGCTGCCAGCACCTGCGTAAACTCCGCACCTAAAAAGAAAATCATTGCCGAGTAGTACATCCAGAGCAGCACCAGCGCCAGGGAGCCGGCGGCACCGTAGGCGCTCGTCGGCTTCGACCAGCCGAAGTACATTCCCAATACCGATTGGCCGAGCCAAAACAGCACGGACGTGACGACCGCCCCCAGCCACACGTCGGACCAGTCGATTTCCGCATCGGGCAGATACTTTAGTAGCACCGCGAACAGAACGGTAATCACGCCGAGCGACACAGCCGTGTGCAGCCACCCCAGGACCGCACTGCTCAGTCCCGCTCCGGGATGCGAATCGAGCCAATGTCCGAATGCGGACAAACCCCAGCTAATGGCCAGCGATGCCGTCACGAGCACGGCAATACCAAGCAGCATCGCGAGCGACAGGAGCCGTTTCGTTAAAAACTGCCACACGCCGCCTTGTTTGGGGTCAGGCTCCACGTGCCAGGCCCGGTTCAGCGCCGTTTGCAGCTCCGTGAGCGCTCCCGTGGCCCCCAGCATGAGCATGCCCGTTCCGATAAGCCAACCAATCGTGCTTTGGGTTGGTTTACTGGCGTTTTTGATGATAGCCGTAATTTGTTCGGCCCCTTCGCGGCCAATCGTCTCCTCAAAATGGCCGATCAGCCGCTCTTGGACGGCCGTGTTGTCATGCACGATGGAGCCGCCAACGTACACAATGGCTACCAATAGCGCCGGCAGAGAGAAAAAGGTGTAATACGCCAGAGCCGCGGCTAGTCGCGGGCACTCATCGTCGATGAACTCTTGGAAAGTGCGCGAGATGATTGACCACATTCGCCATTTCTCCGCCTGCCGCCGCGGGAGAGCGCTGCCGCGTTCTGCAACACTGTTCATTTTTGCCGCTGCAAAGGTCACGCCGCCGTGCTGTCGCTTCCCGCTTGCCTATTAGCCACGCTGGGCCGAAATCACGCAACTTCGTCAGTGGGGCAGCGATAATCGGTTGTCGCAAACTGAGAAAGCTCGGGGCCAAAACGGCAATTTTCTCGCTGGCACGACGTTTGCTTTTACCGAAAACGCAAAAGAACCAAAACCTGTCGCAGACGACCGGCGACTTGCGGGAAACTGAGTTGCGGTAACGCAGCGGCCCGCTGGCCTTATGGGACAGACCTTTCAGGAGGAACAAAAATGGTCGCAATCGATCAACTTGAACGAGGCACGCTGTGGTGCGAAGAATTGAACCGCGCCCGGCAAGAAATTCAAAGCAAATGGACCGAAGCCGAGCGGTCACACCGACGGCAGCTCGCCGAATGCCGGCAGCAAGCGTTAGCCCGCGCTTTGTTGGTGCTGCCGATGAACAAGTCTCGGTCGCGTCAGACAGCGTAAGGGAACGACGCAGAGCGTTGGGAAGCGCGCGCCCACTCAGAGCGTGGGTGCGAGTTGCTTACCGGCCTTGCAGCTTTTGCCGAGCTTCGTGCAAAAACGACACGAGCTCAGTGGGGCTGGTCAGCCGCTGCCACTCGCGGCGGGCGAGATTCGCCAGCCCCTCGGGCGGCAGTTTCATGTCGGCTTTGAAATAGCCAATAAACACCAGGCCGATCCACCGCGTCACCAACCCTTGCACGATTCCTTGCAAGGCACCCCCCGCAATGGTCCCCGCGACGGGGACCGTCTTTAGAAGCGAAGCCAGCGCCGCCGTGAGCGCGGGCGCCGCCGCATTGATGCCGAGAATTGCGATCAAATTCTTGCCGAGTTGGCCGAGTAAGTTCACGGCGATATCGAAATCGAGCTTCTGCCGGTAGATCGCTGCCAGATCGATGACCATCTTGACCGTCAGGGCGCTAGAGCTGAAGAGGTCGAGCAAGGGTAGGGGACTCAGCGCCGCGGCTGCCGCACAAGCCCAGGTGTAGCGATTGACCACCTCGCGGGCCTCACGATCAAGGGCCTCTTCGACAAGCAGGCGGGCATCTTCGACAATCCCGCGCGAGCGCAGCAGCAGATTGGCAACTAATAGGTCGCGGCCGTCTCGCTGGACGATGTTGAGCATCCGTTTGGCCAGCGCCGACGTATCCGCGGGCACGGGAATCATCTCTTCCTGCTCGCTCGTTTCCCCTTCCGAAGCGCCGGCCATCACTCGCACGCGAGGCCGCACGGTTGATTGCGAGCGTACTGCCAATACATTCTCGGCTGACACCACGTCGTTCACTTGCGCCCGCAGTTGACTCAACAGCGCCGCTTGCTCGCTGTCGCTATACCAATCGGCTTTGTTCAGGCACACGAGCACGCGTTTTTCCATCTCGCCAAGCTTGGTCAATAGCTGATGTTCGCTCTCGCGCAGCGGGCCATCGACCACGAGCAGCACAACGTCGGCATCGCGGGCGGCCTGCGCGGCCAAGGCAACATGCTCAGCGCCATCCACTTCGCCGAGCCCCGGCGTATCAACGAGCAACACTTCGTCATTCGTGGACCAAGGGATTTCGAGCCGCTGCGTCGTCGTGCCGCCCCGGGGATCGGTCTGAAACGCGTCTTGGCCGGCGAGCGCGTTCAAGAGCGACGACTTGCCGCTCGAAACGGTTCCAAATGCCACAATCTCTAGCTTCTGAGCCGCCTGTTTTTCTTCCACGCGGGCGACCAACGACTTGAGCTGCCGCTGCAACTCATCCGACAGCCGTGAGCCGTCTTTTAGCGACTGCACCGCAGCCAGATTATCGGCCACTTCGCGCTCTTGATCCGCCAGCGAGAGCTCGCTCGGACTTTTGCTGCCCCGCTCGCGCCGTCGCGCCTTGTCTCGCGTCGCCTTCCACAATTCAAACGCCACCCTGCCGCCCAGTAGCGCCAAAATCGCCGCCCCGGTTCCCACCAAGCCCCAATACACATAGATGTAAGGCGCCCCCAACCCTTTTACGCGGTCATAAAGCTCAATGACTTTGTTCGGGACATACACGAGCAGCACGCCCAGCGCAGCGAGCAAGACGACGATCAGGATTCCATTGGATGAGCGCAGACGCGGCATGGGCCTATTGTATCAACGACTTTAGGCCATCCATGAGGCGGATGCATTTACTAATTCGCCGGAAAGAGGCAATAATGGAATCTCATGGATAGCGGTAACGATCAAGTCGATCCCATTTTTCGCGACCGCGTCCTGCGTGCCCGCCAAATGGATCCGGCAGAGAAACTGTCGGCCGGGTTCGAGCTTTTTGAATATGCCTGTGAGATCACGCGAGCCGGCATCCGCCATCAAAACCCACAAGCCGACGAAGCCGAAGTTGAGAGAATCTTGGCGAAACGGCTGGAATTGGGACGACGACTGGAGGTCGGTCAGTGGAAGCCGCCGGCCTCGTGACTTTGCCGCTACCCGCCCGGTCTCTTTAGCGCCAGGCTATATAGAATCAGCACGCTGCCGATGCTGACGAGCGACCAGCCGAGCCATTTGGGCGGGGAGATGCGGTGGGTGTGGCCCGGGGGCATCGAAGCCATGAGCGTTGTTGATTCGCCGGCGCTGGCGACGGGCTGCCCGCGCATCGCTTGCATGCGCTGAGCCAAAAGTTGGGTCGCCCGCTCGTTGAGGACGAAGCCATCGACCAGGCGCAGTTGAATCCCGATCAGAAAGATGACCAGCCCGGCCAGAAAATATTGATTGCGGTTGAATTCCATCATCCGCGAACCTTACCTAATTGCTGCGCTCAGGCGGCGGCGGCCGTCCACCTCACTCCTCTTATCGAAAACTGACAGCGTTCGGCTGCATTCATCGCCGCCGCGGCGCGACCATTGCAAATATGCCGACGCTAGCGATCGCGGCCGGTTGACCAATTGATCGGCGTTTATAACTGCCATTGACCGCCGCAACCCGCCTCCTTACGATCCGCAGCGCTAAATTCTGCCGGCGGGGGAAGAAAATCGTTTTGTACGCTCAACGATATCTGCGGCAAACTTTGCGGATTAGTTGAAATGATCTGGCGCGGTTCGCCGAAAATAGATTGCGCGGCCAAAGAGCAGCGTCGCTCCTAACCTGCGCCAGCGGCCGCCAGAGAAAACCCGGCAATGGACTGCCGGAACCAGTGAAGGATCACTAGCATGCGTGTCACGTTCTCGCGGTGGACGTTCGTCGGCATCCTCGGAATCAGCTTCATCGTGGGCGGCACGACAGGCTGCCAAACAACGGGCTCCTCACTCAGCGGCTGGAGCACACCGTCGTGGATGAGCGTCAGCAACTGGGGTTGGCCGGGTAAGAGCTCGCCTCCCACGGCCGTCGCCCAGACGAAGCCGAGCACGTCGCCGCCAAGACCTTCGACGACTGCCACGCCGCAGGCCGTCGCCAGCGTCGCCGCCCCGAGCAGCGCGGGCCAAGCACAAGCGACCAATCCGAATTATGCCGCCGCCGGCGCCGCGGTAAATCCATATGGCAACTACAGCACGACTGCCGCCGCCGCTTATCAGCAACCGGCCGCTGCCGGCCAGGCTCAACCAACTGTTGGCTATCAAACCGGGCCTTATGGCATGACGAGCACAGGCGCTACGCCCGGCAGCACACCGGGCACTTTTGGCGCTGCCGCATACGGCAATCCAGCCGGCGGCTACAACGCGGCGGCCACTGCGGCCGCGCCGAATGCCGCCAGTGCCTACGGTTCTGCCGGTTACAGCGCAGCCGGTGCTAATCCAACCAATCCATACGCCAGCGCGGCCTATAGCACGGCTCAGCGCACGTCGCCCGCCGCTTCGACGAGCCCCTATGGCGCGACGGCACCGACCGCCGGCCAATATGCCGCCGGCGCTTATGGCGGTCAAGCCGGCTATGGCCAAGCCGCGGCGACCACCACGGCGACGCCCGGATATGGCAACACCACTTATCCGTCGGCCCCTGCTAACACTGCCGCTGCCACCACAGGCTATGGCGCTCAGCCGAGCACCGGCTACGGAGCACCCGCGGCGACGGGCTACGGCGCGGCCGCCCCAGCCGGTTATGGCCAGCCGGCCGGATACAGCGCTCCAGCGACTCCGCAAACGCCCAATGCCGCGACCGGCCCATGGACCGGCTACTCACAATCCGGCCCCGCCTACGACCAGCGCAGCAGCACTGACTCTGGCGCTGCGGCTCATGCCGCTACTTCCAGCACCGAATCTACGCCAGCCGCGAGCCCCTCGGCCAGCACTTACGCTGCAGCTAGCTCAACACCAGCCGCCACAGCTTCGACCGGTGCGACCAGCGGCTATCCAGCCGTTCCCGCTTCGCTCGCGACCGATGGCGGCTATCGCCCCGGGAGCACGGCTGGCGGCTACGGCGTCCAAAATGCCGGCTACCAAGCCCCCGCCGCCTCGACCGCCGCCGGCGCCGCCAATGGCAGCGGATCGGTTTACGGCAATACGTACACGCGGTAGCGATTTACGGTCAAATCTCAGCTAAGCCAACAGCCGGGACCAAACTTGGTCTCGGTTTTTTTTGCGCGCGATGTTAGGCCGCCGGCGCATAAAAAAACCGGGAGCAGGTTTGCTCCCGGCTAGATACGATTGAGAAATGAATTGAGCCGCTAAAGCTAGTAGCTAAACTCACCCACATAAACGCTCCGGCTCCCTGGTGTGCTCCACATGGCTCCGAGGCCAGGGCCTTTGAACTCGGCCTCAATTGCGACACCCGCGGCGAAGCGATTCACGTTGGTCAGCGGCGGATAGAACTGCACTTCGTTCGAGCAGACGCAGTCGCCCGGCTTGGCCCTCCGCGTCGAGACCTTCACGACGTCGCCCGCCTTGAGATTACCCTTGAGCTCGACGCTATCGAGCGACATCTCGATCGGCGCTGCATCAACGCGAACGATTTCCTTGCCCGCGCGGCCCGTACGGTCCTTCACGAACGCCACAAGAGCTTCGCGCTGCTCGCATGTCGCCTTCGCATCGACGATCACCGCCGACTTCAACTCCGACGGATCCTCGACGCCCTTATAACCCAGCGTGTCGTTTCCGCGCACGATCATGACGACTGACAAACCGGCCAGGTCGACGTTGTCCTTCTTCCCAGTCTCGATATTCCAAGCCATCACCGCCTCGCGGCCGGCCAGCGCCGTCTCCGCATTGGCAAAGCACGGTCCCGTATAGACCTGGCAGGTGCGGCTCTCCAAATACGTGCCGCTCACCGGTTCGGCAGCGACGACGGGGGCACCGGCCGTGATGAGCGCGATCAAGCAGGCATATTTCAGCGACATAACAACCTCCAGCAGACAGTTGGGCAGTGGGCAATTGGTGGGACAAGAGCAGAACTTGATTTTATCGCGGGCGGGGGGAAAAGGCTACAAGAGCGTCGCTGCGGAGATTGTTCGGCCGAGCACGATCACGAATCAAAAATGCCTGCGTTGCTCATTTGCGCGAGCGACGCGACCACATGGTAATGCCAAATAGGGCGGCCCCACCCAGGCAAATTCCCATGGATAGACCGAGACGGAAAAAACGCCTTTCCCAGGTATTGTCACCATCGTTTGCCAAAGTACT
>DASXLL010000336.1:0-16095 GCA_036496265.1 Pirellulaceae bacterium
ATGACCAATGACCAATGACCAATGACCAATGACCAATGACCAATGACCAATGACCAATGACCAATGACCAATGACCAATGACCAATGACCAATGACCAATGACCAATGACCAATGACCAATGAGCATTCGCGTTTACAACACGTTGACGAAGAACAAAGAGCCGTTTGAGACGGTGCGGCCGGGGAAGGTCGGGATCTATTTGTGCGGGCCGACGGTTTATAAGGAGAGTCATATCGGCCACATGGTGGGGCCGGTGATTTTCGACACGATCAAGCGGTTCCTCACGTACTCGGGTTATGAGGTGACGTGGGTCGTCAATATCACCGACGTCGATGACAAGCTGATTGGGCAGGAGCGCGAACGAGGCGTGCCAATGAGCCAGATCGCCGACGAAATGACGATCGATTATCTCAACAACCTGCGGGCGCTCGGCGTGGATCAGATCGATCACATGCCGAGGGCGACGGAGCACATGGAGGGAATCATCCAGTTCACGCAGAAACTGATCGACAAGGGCGTGGCTTATCCGAGCGGCGGCGATGTGTTGTTTGATGTGACGAAGGATCCGGGATACGGCCAGTTGTCGAACCGGCGGCCGGAGGATCAGCAAGGCGAAGGGGGCGAGGCGGCGTCGAAGAAGCGGAATGCGGGCGATTTTGCGTTGTGGAAGGCGGCTAAGCCGGGAGAGCCAGCGTGGGATAGTCCGTGGGGCAAAGGGCGGCCGGGGTGGCACATTGAGTGCTCGGCGATGAGCAAGGCACTCTTGGGCGAGACGTTTGATATTCATGGTGGCGGGCTCGATCTCGTGTTTCCGCATCATGAGAACGAGTTGGCGCAGAGCGAGTGCTGCCACGATAAGCCGATGGTGAAATATTGGATGCACAATGGGCTGCTGCGGAAGAGCGAGGCGAGCGGAAAGATCGGTGGAAAGAGCGATCGGAACGCCACAGAGGGCGTTGGCGTAGCTCGGAACGCCACGGAGGGCGTTCCCTACAGCGCGGGGGGCGGTGGGGGCGGGAAGATGAGCCGATCGGCGGGTGCGGGTGGGCTCGCGGATGTGATTGCGGCGCAGGGAGGCGAGCGGATTCGCTTCTTTTTGCTGAAGACGCACTATCGCAGCACGGTGATGTATGGCGAGGAGGGCTTAGCCGAGGCGGCGACGGCATTGGAGGCGTTTTACCGGTTTTTCGAGCGGTTTCAGAAGATCACGAAGCAGCGGTTTTTCAATTTGCCGGCACCGACGCGGCGCAGCGAAAGCACTGGCGGGACGACTGTGCCACCCGGTGACTTAGAGCCGGGGGCGGATACGCTGTTGGCCGTAACGCAGCGGCTCAAGGCGAGTTTTTTGGAGAAGATGGACGACGATTTCAATACGGGCGGAGCGATGGCGGATTTGTTCGATATGGTGCGCGAGCTGAACAAGTATGCCGATCAACAGAAGCTGGAAGAGATTAGCGACGTGAAGGATGCGCGGATTCAGAGCTTCGTGCAGGCGGCGAAGGTGCTGCGCGAGCTGTCGAATATTCTGGGTCTGTTCCGCAGCACGCCGGCACAGCGCGGTGGCGGCAGCGAAGGCGTCGTTCCTAAGTTGATGCAGCTTTTGATCGAACTGCGAGCGGAATCGCGGGCGAAGAAGGATTTTGCGACGGGCGATAAGATTCGCAATTCGCTGACGGATGCGGGGATCACGCTGGAGGACCGGAAGGGCGGGGCGACGGAATGGCGAGTGGGGCCATGAGAATCGTTGGCGTCGATCCTGGGCTGAATATCACCGGCTATGCGGTCGTGGAGAAGCGACCGGGGAAGCTAGTGCTCGTTGAGGCGGGAATGATTCGTGGCAGGTCGCGCGGTGATTTGGCGGCGCGGTTGCAGGAGATTCATGAGGGGGTCAGCGATGTGATTGCGACGCTGAAGCCGGAGTTGTTGGCGATTGAGGAGTTGTATTCGCACTACGAGCGGCCGCGGACGGCGATTTTGATGGGACATGCACGCGGCGTCATCTGTCTGGCGGCGACGCAGGCAAGGATTCCGATGAAGAGCTATGCCTCGACGCAAGTCAAACGGATGCTGACGGGGAATGGCCGAGCGCCCAAGAGCCAGATGCAGCAGGCGATTTGCCATGAGTTTGGCTTAGCCGCGCCGCCAGAACCGCCGGACGTGGCGGATGCGATGGCGATTGCGCTGTGCCATTTGTATCAACAGAGGGATTTGGCAAAACTTGTGTGAGTAAGTGAGTGGTGAGTGGGTGAGCAGTAGATGATTACAAAAATATCCGGCAACTTGGTTCAGCTCGACGACGACTCGGCGACGGTGGAGTGTGCGCCGTTTGAGTATCAGGTGTTTATTGCGGAATCGACGCGGCGGGCGATTCAGACGTTGGTTGGGCAGCCAATTAGCCTGCACACGATTTATTATCACGACGGTGATCCGTCGCGCGGGCGGGTGACGCCGCGACTGGTGGGGTTTTTGTCGGAAGTGGAGCGCGAGTTTTTCGAGATGTTTTGCTCGGTCGATGGCGTGGGAGCAAAAAAGGCGCTACGGGCGATGGTGCGGCCGGTGCAGGACATCGCGGAGATGATTGAAGAGCAGGACGCGAAGGGGTTGTCAGGGCTGCCGGGCGTGGGCGGGGCGACGGCGGATCGAATCATCGCCAAATTGCGGCGGAAGATGTCGAAATTCGCGCTGCTGGTCGCTCGGTCGGGCGATCAGGCGGCGGATGTGAAGCGCGATGTGCTGCACGATGCGTTTGATGCGCTGCGCATGCTAGGACACAGCGACCCTGACGCTCGCAAGCTGATCGACGCCGTGCTGAAGACCAAAAAGAAATACAGCGACGTGGAAGCGGTGCTGCAGGCGATCTATCAACAGAGCCATGGACGGAGCGACGGCGAATAGTTGGCCTATCTAGCCGCGTAGATTCCGGTTTCCGCCGTTACGGTTGACTTTTGTACCGTCTGCCAGGGAGAGGGCAGGTTCGGTTTGGCCGTGCGCGTTGATTGGCTGGATTGGCAACCCTGCGCGGCGAGCACGAGGCAGGTTAGGAGCGTTAAAAGCGGCCGTCGCATCGAGTGACAGAAAGATTTTGGGACAGAAAAATGAAGTGGCGGAGAGGGGCGGGACAGACTGTTACTTCTTGCCGAGGTCGATGCGAAGGACGGGCGTGGTTTGAGCGGCAGGCTGAATTGGTTTCTTGCGAGCGCCGGGGCGGGGAACCTGATCAGGCGAGACGATGGGGGGCAAATTCTGGTCGTTCAATTCCGCCAGCGTCGAGGCGAGCTTCGGCGGCGCGACGGCTTGACGACTGACGTTGATGATCTGAGGCAGCGGCTGGCTGGGCACCGGATTGGCAGGCAACCACACTTCTGCCTGCGTCGGGGCGGATTTGGCGACAACGAACGGAGCGCTTTGCGCGGCGGGATCTTGAGCGCGCGGCGACTTGGTGTTGGTGTTCGCGGGCGTGATGATCTCCATGCGCGGCGCGAGCTGCTTTGGGGTCACTTCGGACTGGGGAGGGATATAAGTGACCATCGGCAATGGTTTGCTTTCGGTCCACGGAGCAGCAGGCGGCGGTTCCGACGCGGCTGGGGCGGCGGGAGCGTGCTGGGCTAGTTCTGCCTGGTTGTCGGCGGGTTGCTCTTGGGCCGGCCGATCGTCCGCCGCCGGAGGTTCGGCTTTGGCCGGCGCTTCGGCGTTGGCGAGCGGTTCTGATTTGGATGGCAGCTCGGATTGGGTCAGCGAGTCGGCTTTGGCGACAGAGGATTCGGAGGTCGGTTGCTGAGCTGGCTTGACGCGGCGGCTGCTCTTTTGCTGCTGAGCGACATTCGACGGGGCGGCTTGGCCTGAAGAGGCGGCGCTGGCGGCTTGGGCTTTTGCGGGTTGAAGCCGCGACGTGTGCGGGTTGGTGTTTGTTGCCGATCCTGGCCGGCGAGTGCTGGACGGCTGGACTTCCGTCACCAATTGCTGGGTCGCCTGCTGGTATTGACTGAGCAGCGATTCGGATTCGTCGTCGTCAGCGCCAAACAGATAGTGCCCGGAGGCGAAACTGGCGGCACAGAGAGCCGCGACCCAATATTTTTTGCTGCGGCGGGTGTGAAGCCGCGCCCTGGCCATATCGAACATGTTCATCCCCCCGATAAACAGGCGAAAGCGCGCGGACAGTGCTGGCACAGCCTGGCGCGGCCTCTTCATTCCGTATCGGGAGCGTTTTCGATTGCGCTAGAGAAAATGTAGCGGTAATTCCCGACTTGCGGCTTAGATAACGATTGCCAGCAAAGTGGGTGGTGAGTAGATGGAGTGGTGCTGGCAGGCAGAAGTCACACAAAGCGGCTGACGAACCAGTTTGCTAGCGGAGGGCAGAGGCGGTCGAACCACACGAGGGCGGCACCGCCGAGGGATAAGATGACTTCGTCCTTGCCGGCGGCGATGGCGCGGACGGTTTGGCGGGCGACGGCTGCGGAGGTCATGGCACCCCAGCGATGCAGGCGCTGGCGCGACGCACCGATGGCGACGTCGAAGAATTCGGATTCGGTGGTGCTGGGGCAGACAAGGAGGACGTGGATGCCGCGCGGGGCGAGCTCGGCGCGAAGCGAATCTGAGAGGCCGTGGAGGGCGAATTTGCTCGCGCAGTATTCGCTCATGTTAGGAATGGCCCGGTGAGCGAGGACCGAGGCAATGTTGACGATGATGGGCGTGCGGCCGGCTTTTAGCTGCGGAACGGCTTCGCGGATGAACTCGGCAGGGGCGAAGAAGTTGACCTCCATGATATTGCGGAGGCGATCTTCGTCGGCGGAGATGAAGGGCCCGAGCGCGCCGCTGCCGGCGTTGTTGATGAGGCAGTCGAGACCGCCGAATTCCGATTTGACGAGATCGAGGGCGGCAAGGCGATGGTCGCGATTGGTGATGTCGCCAGTGAGGTGGCGGTAGTTGGCAGGATTTTTGACCTCGGCGGCGAGCGCGGCGAGGCGGTCGGCGCGGCGGCCGAGGGCGAGGACTTGCGCGCCGCGGCTGATGAGCTCGAGAGTTAGCGCGTGGCCGATGCCGGAGGTGGCACCGGTGACGATCGTGCGGAGGCCGGAGAGGGAGCGGCGGGTCATGCCGCTATGGTAACGCGGGTCGCTTGGGGAGCGAGGGGACTACTTTGAGCGGAACGCCACAGAGGGCGTTCCCTACAGTGATCAGGCGACGTCCTCGATCACGCGCGGGGAGTCGAGGCACGCAGAATCGGCGGGAAGCGCGGGCTGATGGTCGCGGAAGGTGGTGTCTTTCTCGTGCAGCGGGCCGAGATGACGCTGGGGAAGACGGACGTGGAGCAGGACGCGGTCGTCGTCATAGCGGCGGTCGAGGATTTCGCCGTGAGCAGCTAGGTAGGCGAGCATGCGGCCGTTGGCGACGCTGGTTTCGACATCAATGTCGGCAAAGGAGCGGCTGAGTGCGTCGCTGACGGCTGCGTGCAAGCGATCGAGCCCGCTGCGAGTGCGGGCGCTAACGGGAATCGCGTTGGGATAGCGGTGGAGCACTGGCAAGAGCGCGCCGCCGTCGCCGAGCCGATCAACTTTGTTCAAGACGAGCAGTGTATCTTTTTCCTGAATGCCCAGCTCGCGAAGGACGTCGTAGACGGCGCTAATCTGGTCGAGGACGGCTGGATTGGAGCCATCGGCGACGTGCATGAGCAGATCGGCCTGGCGAGCTTCTTCAAGCGTGGCTTTGAAACTGGCGATGAGGCCGTGGGGCAGATCGCGGATGAATCCGACGGTGTCGGATAAGAGGACGGGGCCCCAACTGGGCAACATCCAGCGGCGGGTGCGGGTATCGAGCGTGGCGAAGAGCTTATTGGCGGCATACACGCCGGCGCCGGTGAGCGAATTCATGAGCGTGCTCTTGCCGGCATTGGTATATCCGACGAGCGAGACGGTCAGTCGATCGTTGCGGGAGGCGACGAGGCGCTCTTTGCGTTTTTCGACACCGCGCAGCTCGTCGCGCAGCTCGTGAATGCGCGTCTCGACGAGGCGGCGATCTTCTTCGATTTGTTTTTCGCCGGGACCGCGCATGCCGATGCCGGCTTTGATGCGCGAGAGGTGAGTCCACATGCGCTTGAGGCGCGGCAGCGAATATTGGAGTTGGGCGAGCTCGACGGCGAGGCGGGCTTCGTAGGATTTGGCGTTGTGGGCGAAAATGTCGAGGATCAACTCGGTGCGGTCAAGGACTTTGACCTCGAGGGCTTTTTCGAGGTTGCGGGTTTGGCTGGGGGCGAGGTCGTTGTCGAAAATGACGACGTCGGCGTCGTGATGCGACACGACGTTTTTGAGCTCTTCGATCTTGCCTTTGCCGAGATAGGCGGTCACGTCGGGCGTTTCGCGGCGCTGGATGAGGCCGCTGACGACGCGGGCACCGGCCGTTTTGGCAAGGCCGGTGATTTCGTCGAGCGGATCGTCGCCGACAGTTTGACCAGGAAGAATGACGCGGACGAGAACGGCCTTCTCGCTCGCAACGCCGTCGATTCGCTCGGTTTCGTACACTAGGTTTTTCGGCCTCGGTGTGTGGTTGTTGGCTAGATTGGCAGGCATGAGGGTGCTATTCAAGCGTAGTTGCAATTTTGATTCCGCGGAAGATTTTGGAAAAGGCCGACTGTGTTAATTCTTGGGGTTTGGTTATGAAACAACGGTTTTGATGGGAAAATGAAGGGAATTGGCCGCGGATGAACGCGGATGACACGGATTTAGGGAGGGCGGATTTATGGGTTGGACGATTGTCGCCATTGGTCGTGGAGGGGGCGGTTTTTGAGGATGTCGGAGTTGCGGTCGGTGAGGAGGGTTTGGCGTTGGTTCGGGGTGAGGGATTGGATGAATTGGTGTTCGCGGAGGCAAATTGTGGGCTGCTCACGCGGAGCCGACCCGCGAAGCGGGTGCCCCGCGCTACATACGTCGGCCCAGAAAAAAAGGCGGTCGCCGGTGTTGTAGTGGGCGAATACGCGGCAGTCGAACCAGGCGAGGCAATCGATCAGAATCGGGGAGCCAGTTTCATGGGTTTCAATCTCCAGGCTGGTGAGCTTGTCGCGGTCCCGTCCGCTGCCATTGGCAAAATTCCATGCTAGCTCGACTTGGTCGGGCCGCAGCAGGTGAGCCGCGAAGGCACGACTGGCTTGGACAAGCTCGGCGGTGAAATGGTTCGGGCCGACTCCGGCCAGGAGCGTCGGCCGCTCGGGGTCGATCGAGGCAGCTGAGACCCAAGTGGCGAGCAGGCCGCCACGGCGAGCGCCGTCAGCCGCGGTGATGATCCACGCCTCGCGATCGACGAGGCGGAGGGCGGCGTCGATTTGGGATTGGTTGGCGTCAAGATTGGGCATGAAGCGAATTACTCACCAGTCAGAAAATGAAACCGCAGAGGGCGCAGAGTCACGCAGAGAGGCGATTTGATCAGGACCGAAGTATTTTTCAATCCGGAAAGAATGTAAGTTGGGGCGATCCGTGGACTTAACGCACATGAGAATGCTATGAACCGAGCGATTTTGGTAGCGGCCTTCATTATGCTCGATTGCGGCGCTTTGCATGCACAGACGCTAGAGCCCAAGCCGCTGTTCGTCGAGGGTTATACGAACCAACTCAGTTATGTTCCTGGCGACGAAGTGGCGCTGTGCGTTTCGACGACGGCGGCGAAATATTCGATTGAGATCACGCGAGTTGGCGCGAAACGCGATGTGGTGTTGACGAAGATTGGTGTCGATGGGAGGGAATATCCGACGCCGGCGGAGTGCTCGTCGGACGGCTGCGGCTGGCCGGCGTCGTTCAAGTTCAAGGTGCCGGCAGATTGGAAGAGCGGCTATTACAACGTCGCGCTGACTGCCGAAGATCGCGGCGGGGAGTTTGTGCAGCGGGGCAAGCGAACGGCGTCGAGCGAGGCGTTTTTTGTCGTGCGGGCGGCGGAGCCGGGCCGGTCGAGCAAGATATTGCTGCAGCTCTGCACGAACACCTACAACGCGTACAACAACTGGGGCGGGCACAGCTTGTATGCGTTTCACGCGCGGAACAAGCTGCAGGGACATCGGGTGTCGTTCGATCGGCCGCCGCGATCGCAGTTCAGCACGTGGGAGCAGCCGTTTGTCGCCTGGGCGGAAGAAAATGGGTTTCCGCTCGAATATGCCGTTAACAGCGATTTGGAATTTCGGCCGGAGATATTGCAGGCGTATAAGCTGGTGCTGAGCGTTGGCCACGATGAGTATTGGTCCACGCCGATGCGGGACCATTTGGAGGCGTTCATCGCCAAAGGTGGCAATGTGTGCTTTTTCAGCGGCAACACGTGCTGCTGGCAGGTGCGAAGCGAGGAGAACGGGCGGGCGCTGACTTGCTGGAAGCAGTGGTTCAACTCGGACCCGGTGTTTCAGACAGACGATTTGCGGCAGTTGAGCACGCTGTGGGGTCACGCGCTCGTGAAACGGCCGGAGAATACGCTGACGGGCGTGGGATTTTTGTGGGGCGGTTATCATAAGAGCCATGGGCAGTTCATGAACGGAGCCGCGGCGTTTACGGTGCATCGGCCGGAGCATTGGGTGTTTGCTGGCACGAATTTGAAGCGCGATGATCAGTTCGGCGGCAAGGATACGATCGTGGGATACGAATGCGATGGCTGCGAAATGGTTTTGGACAGCGCGGGATTGCCGAAGCCGACGGGCAACGATGGGACGCCGAAAGAGATGGTCATTTTGGGCACATGTCCGGCGCGGTGGCATCCGGATGATGCGTTTTGGTACGACCAGTTTCCGCACGATCGAGTCGGCGCGGCGGTAATGGGGATGTATACGAAGGGCGGAACGGTGTTAACGTGCGGTTCGACCGATTGGGCGCATGGATTGCGCGGGAATGATCCGAGCGTGGTGCGGATTACGAGGAATTTGTTGGAACGGTTGGGGAAATAAACAAGAAAATCATCGCCCCAGCATTTTGCGGGCGTTTTGGAGGCCGGTGGCGAGGCGGTGGACTTCGCCGAGCGTGTTGTAGATATAAAAGCTGGCGCGGGTACTGGCGGTGAGGCCTAGGTGGTCGTGGAGGGGCATGGCGCAGTGGTGGCCGGCGCGGACGGCGATGCCTTGGATGTCGAGGACTCGGGAAATGTCGTCAGGATTAAGTCCGTCCATCACGAACGTGACGAGGCCGCCTTTGTGCTCGGGTTCTGGGCCGAGGATGCGGAGACCGGGGATTTGATTGAGTAGTTCGTGGGCGCGGCGAGTGAGCAACAGCTCGTGGGCGCGGACGCTTTGCATGCCGAGCTTTTGCAAGTATTGAATGGCTTTGCCGAGGCCGATGGCGGGGACGATGACGGGCGTGCCGGCTTCGAATTTGTACGGAAGGTCCGCCGGTGTAAAGCCTTCGGTGGTGACGCGCTTGATCATGCTGCCGCCGCCGAGGAAGGGCGGCATGCGATCGAGCAGGTCTTCGCGGCCGTAGAGCACGCCGACGCCGGAGGGGCCGAGCATCTTGTGGCCGCTGAAGGCGAGGAAATCGACGTTACGAGCGCGGACATCGACAGGCTCGTGGGGAACGGCCTGAGCGGCATCGAGGAGGACGACCGCGCCGGCGGCGTGAGCCACTTCGATGATTTGATCGATCGGATTGATTGTGCCGAGGACATTCGAGACGGCGGTGACGGCGACGAGCCTGGTGCGCGGCGATAACAGCTTTTCGAACGCGTCGAGATCAATTCTGTAGTCGTTGGTGATTGGCGCCCAGCGGATTTTGCAGCCGGTGCGCTGGGCGAGTTCCTGCCAGGGAACGATATTGCTGTGGTGCTCCATCAGCGTCAGCAGGATTTCGTCGCCGGCTTTGACGTTGGCGTCGCCCCAACTGCGGGCGACCAAATTGATGCCGGCAGTGGTGCCGGGGGTGAAAATGATTTCGGTGGGGCTGCGGGCGTTGAGGAGCTGGCGAACGGATTCGCGGGCGGATTCGTAATGGGCGCTGCTTTCGACGGCCAGGCGATGGCCGGCGCGATGGACGTTGCTGTAGTAATGCTCGTAGGCCTCGACCATCGCGTCGATGACTTGCTTTGGTCGCTGCGTGGAGGCACCGTTGTCGAGATAAACGAGCGGGCAGTTTTCGCCCAGCATCGTTTGCAAGATGGGAAAATCGCGACGAATCGCTTCGACATCGAGCGGCGAAGCGGCTTCGGGCTGGCCGGTGACGAGCGTCGTTGGCAGCAGGGGCTTGAATTTTTCGCGGGCGCGTCCGTTTCCACTGCCCGCATGATCGGCAGCTCTTGGTTTAAGTGGCACGAGCGCTAGAGGCTGCGCAGCAGGCGTTTTCGATGGCTCCGTATCCGCAGCCAGCTTGGCGATCGCCTGGATTCGCCGGACCATGGCGGTGAGGCCGTTGCTGCGCATGGGGACGAGCGCCGGCAGCTTCAATTCGGCAAAGAGCTTGTCGATCGGGAACACCAGGATTTCGGCGGGTGTTTTTTCGGAATAGACAGCGAGAAGGACGGCGATCAGGCCTTTTACGATTTGGGCGTCGCTGTCGGCGAGGAATTCGAGCGTGCGCGGCGGGCCGGGACGTTCACTGGCGGAGAGCCAGACGCGGGCCTGGCAGCCGAGGACACGGTTTTCTTCAGTTTTGAGGTGCTCGTCGAGCGGCGGCAGGGTGCGGCCGACCTCAATGAGATAGGTCGTGCGATCGACGGGGTCGTCGAGCTCGGCGAATTCGGCGCGAATTTCGTGCAGCGGTACGGCGACGGACATTTTTTTTGGGACAGGCGGGACGCCTATCCTACGCTGAGCATTTGGCCGCGGGCGGCAAATGAAATCCGCGGCTGTTCTTATTATATGCGGCATCGATTGGCCCGTCTTGGCGGCACAATCGGCACCATCGCGCGCTACGATACTGAGGACTTTGCAATCTTCGGCGTCAGCGGATGTCGGAGTTTGCTGAGCTGTGTTATAAGGCAAGGAACGGGGTGAGCGGGCGCGGATGGAAGCATAAAGGCGACGTGCGATAGCGTCGTTAAGGAAATCAGGATTCGTGCGTTGTACAAGGTCCCGCCCGGCAGGCGGGACCTACTTGGGGACCGCTCATGATTGAGGTTCGCGAGCTGACGAAATCCTACGCCGATTTGGCTCGTGGCAAATTCGTGGCCGTCGATGGTGTGTCTTTTGCGGCGCGGCCGGGTGAGATCTATGGTCTCTTAGGTCCGAACGGCGCGGGCAAGACGACGATTCTGCGGATCTTGAGCACCGTGCTAAAGCCGACGAGCGGGATGGCTTGTGTATGCGGCTGCGACGTATCGACGCAGGCGGCGCTGGTGCGGCAGAAGATCGGCTTCGTCTCGACGAACACGGCGACGTACGACCGGATGACGGCGCAGGAAATGGCCGAATATTTCGGGCGGTTGAATGGGCTGGATGGCGAGCAACTGCGGGAGCGGATCGACGATATTTTTTCGCGGCTGAAGATGAACGAGATTCGCGGCACGCTGGGCGCGAAGATGTCGACAGGGATGAAGCAGAAGGTCTCGATCGCACGGGCTCTGGTGCACGATCCGCCGGTGCTGATTTTCGACGAAGCGACGGTCGGACTGGACGTGCTCGCCGCGCGGGCGCTATTAAAAATCGTCGCCGAGCTGCGCGAGATGGGCAAATGCCTGATTTTTAGCACGCACATCATGCGCGAGGCGGAGCGGCTGTGCGATCGGCTGGCGATCATGCACCGCGGGCATATTTTGGCCGAAGGGACGCTGGGCGAGCTGCGGGAGCGGCACAACGAACAAGATCTGGAAGAGTTGTTTTTCCGGTTGATTTCGGAACGCGAGGAAATTCAGAATTCAGAATTCAGAATTCAGAATCAAATTGCGCAACCCGCTCTTCATTCTGCATTCTGAATTCTGCGATCTGCATTTTCATGTTTTGGACGAACGTCAAATTGATTTTTTTCCGCGAGGCGCGCGATCAGTTGCGCGACCGGCGGACGCTGTTTACGGTATTGGTGCTGCCGCTCTTGCTCTACCCGCTGATGGGGGCGCTTGTCTTTCAGGTGCAGCAGTTTTTGCGGGAACATCCGTCCAAGGTGCGGCTGGTGGGAACGGCGGGGCTGCCGGAAGAGCCGGCGCTGGTCGTCGATGGGAAGCTGGCGGAGAAGTTTGGCGACGCCAGTCGGTTGGAAGTTGAGGTCGTGCCGCAGACAAATCTGAGCTTTGATGAATTGCGGCGCCAGGCAGAGACGGATATTCGCTTGGGATTGTGCGATGCGGTCGTTTATTTTCCTGCGGATTTTGCCAAGCAATTGGCCGAGTTTCACGATGGGACAGGGAAATCGCCGCGGCCGATATTTATACGCGACACAGCGAAGGACAAATCAAAAATCGCCAGCCAGCGGATTGATGTGGTCATCGATCGCTGGAATCGATCGCTCGTCAAACAGAATCTCGAGCAGAGCCATATTTCGGCAGCGGCGGCGAGCCCGTTTGAGACCGACCACGTCGATGTGGCTCAGCCGGCGCGGCGGCGGGCGGCGATGTGGTCGAAGATATTGCCATTCATCTTGATGATCTGGGCGTTAACGGGCGCGTTTTACCCGGCGATCGATTTGTGTGCGGGTGAGAAGGAGCGGGGGACGCTGGAGACGCTGTTGACGAGTCCGGCGGCGCGAAGCGAAATC
This sequence comes from Pirellulaceae bacterium, assembly GCA_036496265.1. Taxonomy (GTDB): domain Bacteria; phylum Planctomycetota; class Planctomycetia; order Pirellulales; family Pirellulaceae; genus CAYLLN01. Next base: position 12,637 of record DASXLL010000336.1, read on the forward strand.
GTATGCGGCAAGTTGCTGACGGTGATGACGTTCAGCATGGCGACGGCGGTGCTGAATCTCGTGAGCATGACAGCGACGGGAGCGTTTGTAGCGGGGCAGCTGCAGAGGATGGGAAGCGGCAAGCTGCCATTGGCGATCGGGTCGCCGCCGCTGGAGGCGCTTGTCTGGTTGCTGGTAGCGCTGGTGCCGATTTCGGCCCTATTCAGCGCTCTGGCCCTGGCAATTGCGGCGTTCGCGCGGAGTTCGAAGGAAGGGCACTACTATATGATGCCGCTACTCATGCTGTCGCTGCCGCTGATGATGCTATCGATCTTTCCTGGGGCGGAGCTTGATCTGGGTTTCTCGCTGATTCCGCTTAGTGGCTTGCTAATGTTGCTACGCACGTTGATCGAGGGGCAGTATTGGGAGGCGCTGCGATATATTGTGCCGGTGGTGGGAATGACGGCGGTGTGTTGCTGGCTGGCGATTCGCTGGGCTGTGCATCAATTCAACGACGAGTCGGTCTTGTTCCGCGAAAGCGAGCGGTTTGGCTTAAGGTTGTGGCTGCGTCATTTGCTGCGCGACCGCGAGGATTTGCCGACTGCCGGCGAGGCGGTTTTTTGCGGGCTGTTGATTCTTGTCATCCGGTTCTTTTTTAGCCTGATTGCGCCTCAGCCGACGAGTTGGGGCGTGCTGGCGACGACGACGCTCGCGTTGCTCGTCACGGTTGCCGCGCCGGCTTGCTTGATGGCGGTCATGCTCACGCGGCGGCCGGGGAAGACGCTGCTATTGTGTCGGCCGTCGTTTTGGATGACGGTGCCAGCGGCGGCACTATTGGCGGCGGCGCTGCATCCTGTGCTGCTCTGGCTGAATGAGGGAATTCGGCTCCTGTACCCTATCAATCCCGAGGCGATCGTGAAGCTGCGCGAAATAGAGGGGATGTTCAGCAGTGCGCCGCTGTGGCAGGCGCTCTTAGTCGTCGCGCTTGCGCCGGCAATCTGTGAAGAGCTGGCGTTTCGCGGGTTTATCCTCTCCGGCTTGCGGCGGATGGGGCATCAGTGGGGCGCGATTTTGTTGACGAGTGCGCTGTTTGGCTTGGCGCATGGGATTTTGCAGCAGTCGATCGGGGCGGCGGTGATCGGCGTAGTGATCGGCTATCTGGCGGTGAAATCGGGAAGTTTGTTGCCCGGCGTAGTTTATCATGCGGTTCACAACGGACTGTCGGTTTCGATTGGACGGCTGAATCCGGACGCGGTTGGGCAGTGGCGGCCGCTGGGCTTTGTGTTTGAAACGGGAAGCGAACCGGGCGAACTTCTATATCGCTGGCCGGCGGTTATTTTCGCCGCCCTTATTGCCGTTGGCATTCTGTGGTGGCTAAAGCGGCTCCCTTATCAGCTTTCGACGGAAGAACAGTTGGCGGAGACCGTGCGGCGGTTTGAAACTGAGACGAATGTGAAGCTGCCGATTGATCGCGTAGCCGAGGCCACGGGGACCAGTTTGGTCCCGGCTATTCGGGCATAGCCGTCTGCGGCGTCATAGCGCGGTTTTCCGCGCCCTCGTAGAAGAAAATCGCCCGAGCGTGTAAAGTGGAAGGCTGCTGCTGCTCAAGGATAGAGCATGGCTGAATAATCGTCGGTCGCTTGACTGCGATGATGCTGCTCGGGTGGTCAGTTTGCGATGGCTTGGTGGCGTTGAGGATGGAATTCTGCGCCGCAAGCCGTAGGAGCTGTAAGCAATTGCATGATAAGTAGTCCTGCTGCCCAACATTTGTGCAACTACTAAGCCTGCGAGTTGTCCTCGCGGGCTTGCTTCGTTTGATAGTGGAAACCGCTGCGACGTGCATAGCCAAGGGGGTCGGGAGTCGATTGCGGTCCAAGACCATCCAAATGGAAAGTTGAAGTCGCAATCGACTCCCGACCCCTCACTGCTTGGGCTTGCTTCGTTTAAGCGATGGATCGAATGAACATGTATCGACCAGGACCGACCAACGAGACGGGGCCGCCGATCGCGGGGCTGATCGGAACCAGTCCGACGATGGAGGCGGTCTATCGAATCACGCGGAAAGTGGCCAAGACGAACGCGTCGGTGCTGCTGCTCGGCGAAACGGGTAGCGGCAAGGAGATGATCGCGACGGCGATTCACCGGCTTAGCCTGCGGTCGAGCGGGCCGTTTGTGAAGGTGAATTGCGGGGCGCTGAGCGAAAGCCTGCTGGAAAGTGAGCTGTTTGGGCATGTTCGCGGGGCGTTTACGGGGGCCGTGAACAACCGCACGGGGCGGTTCGAAGCGGCCCACACAGGCTCAATTTTTCTGGACGAGATCAACAGCACCTCCCTGTATTTGCAGGTGAAGCTGCTGCGGGTGCTGCAAGAGCGGGAATTTGAGCGGGTGGGCGATACGACGACGAATCGGGTCGATGTGCGGGTAATTGCCGCCTCGAACCGCGATTTATATGCCGAGGTCGATGCGGAGAAGTTCCGGGAAGACTTGTATTGGCGACTGAACGTCGTGCCGATTGTAATTCCGCCGCTGCGGATGCGGCGGGAGGATATTCCGGCGCTGGTGGCCCATTTTTTGAATTACTATAGCGAGAGGAACGACAAGAACGTCGTACACATTCAGCCGGAGGCGATTGCAGCCTTGCAGGATTACCACTGGCCGGGAAATGTTCGCGAGCTGCAGAACTATGTGGAGCGGGCAGTGACGATGGCGGATGGCGACGAGTTGACGGTCGATTTGCTGCCCGATGCGGTGCTGGGAAAAATGGAGCGGAGGGGTGGACGGATTCGCGGGGTGGATTTGGAGACGTTGGTGTTTGAGGTTGTGCAGCAAGGCTTGCAGACCGCGCCGGCGGAAGAAACCGAACTGCATGAGAAGATCGTAAATCGCGTGGAGCGCGAGCTGATCGTGCAGGTGATGCAGTCATGTAATAATGTGCAAACGAAGGCTGCGACGCGGCTGGGGATTAACAGAAATACGCTGCGGAGCAAACTGCAGCAATACAACTTAGAAGATAATAACGGCGAAGAAAAAACGGCCTAGCTTCGATCGATGCTCTCCCACGTTCACGTCGTCTGCTTCTTCACTAGCTATGCGATTGCGCTGGGTCTAGAGATCTCGCGGCTGTTTTTTCGGATGCCAGTGCGGTTGGTGGTGATGATTGGGTTTGCGGCGATGGGGGTGGCGCTGCAGTCGGCTTACTTGATGCATCGGGCGGCAATTGGAACCATGCCGCTGTCGAGCTGGCATGATTGGCATTTGATTGCGTCGTGGATTTTGGCGGTGACGTATTTGGGATTGGTCGCGTCGCGGCCGCAGACGAATGTGGGCGTGTTCTTATTGCCGGTCGTGCTCATCCTGACGGCGGTGGCGTGGGCGTTTCCGCCAACGGAATCCTTTCCGCGGGCCACGGCGCGGCAGATGTGGGGCGTGGCGCATGGACTGATGCTGCTGCTTGGCACCGTGGCGGTGTCGCTGGGGTTT
>DASXLL010000337.1:0-23839 GCA_036496265.1 Pirellulaceae bacterium
CACAGTGGAAATCATGGCTGGTCCGCGGTGCCTATTTTCTCGTCGCCTACTCAATCTTGGTCACAGTTTGGCTGGGCCTGCTATTAATTGGGGCGACTTCTGTAGCAAACGTCTTGCTATGGCCCGCCGCTGCCCTCGCGATACCAACCGCCGTCTATACAGCGTTCCTCTTCGCTCAAGCCAAAGGCCGCGACCTCTGGCAGAGCCCGCTGCTCAGCGTCCACCTCCTCGTCCACGCCTTGCTCGCCGGCGGAGCCGTCTGGCTCATGATTGCCGGGCTGAACAGTGCCGTCGATGAAACAATCGCCCACAATTTCACGCTCGTCGTCCTCGGAATCAGCCTCGCCACACTCATCGGCGAAGTCCTGACGACCCATCCCACCGTCGATGCCCGCCGCGCTATGTCCATGATCTTGGGCCGACCGTTCGGCGCTTGGTTCTGGGGCGGTGGTGTATTGCTCGGCCACATACTGCCTGGCCTGCTGCTATTAACAGGCATCGAGCAATCGCTACTCGCGCCCTTGATGATTTTGGCCGGCATTTTTGCCATCGAACGCTGCTGGGTTCTTGCTCCGCAGCGAATCGCGCTTAGTTAAAAATGAGTGACGCATGATGGTAGACGAATTGTTAGACATGTATCGCGGCGGCGCTATCACCGGCTATCAGGTCGTCGTCGATTGCTTGCAAATGCTCGATCCCAAAAATCCAGAGCCGGTTTTAGGGCACTTGCCGGCGGAAGTGCTCGAAGACATGTGGAATTACACCTGTCGGTACGATCCAGCGCGGATGCGCTCGTCGGATGGTGTTTTGCCAGGCATTGATCAAGTGAAGGCTGCCCAAAAATGGATTGAGGATCGAAGCCGGCAAAGCACCAGGCAGAATTTGGCATCGTAAATCGGAGTTACTCGTGACCGACCGCCTCAGTTGGATCGAAAAAACCGCTGTCTCCCTGGGTCTCATCGACCAGCGGCCGCATCATGACCGCGCCACTCAAAACGACTCGGACGATGGCGTACTGACCAGCGCCGCCCCGCCGGATCAGTGGGACGATTGGACCGAAATCGAAACCCACGGCTGGCCCGGCACGCGCGTCGAAAAGCATTATTCCCTCGTCCCCACAACCTGCTTCAACTGCGAATCTGCCTGCGGCCTCCTCGCCTTCATCGATAAATCCACCGGCGAAATCCGCAAGTTCGAAGGCAACCCATTGCATCCTTCCAGCCGCGGTCGGCTCTGCGCCAAAGGCCCGGCGACGATCAACCAGGTCAACGATCCCGACCGCATCCTGTACCCGCTCAAGCGCGTCGGCAAACGCGGCGAAGGCAAATGGGAAAAAATCGGCTGGCAGGAAGCAGTCGAGATGATCGCCGTCCGCATTCGCAAGGCCCTGGAAGAAAACCGCAAAAACGAAGTCGTCTATCACGTCGGTCGGCCGGGCCACGAGGGCTACATCGAGCGGGTGCTGCGAGCCTGGGGCATCGACGGCCACAACAGTCATACGAACATCTGCTCCGCCGGCGCTCGTTTCGGCTACGCCATCTGGCACGCCTACGACCGCCCCAGCCCCGACCACGCCAACGCTGATTTCATCTTCCTCATCTCGTCGCACCTCGAATCGGGCCACTATTTCAATCCGCATGCCCAGCGGATCATTGAAGGCAAGCTCGCCGGCGCAAAACTCGCTGTGATGGATCCCCGGCTGTCGAACACCGCCTCGATGGCCGACTACTGGATGCCCACACGACCGGGCAGCGAGGCCGCGGCACTCCTGGCGATGGCTCTCGTCATCCTCCAAGAGAAACTCTACGACACCGAATTCCTCAGCCGCTGGGTCAACTGGGAAGATTACCTCAAAGCGCTCCATCCGACGCGCGAAGTCACATTCGACCAATTCATCGAAGCCCTGAAAGCCGATTACGCTCGCTACACGCCGCAATATGCGGCCGACGAATGCGGCATTTCGGCCGACATGGTCGTGGAAGTTGCCCGCCGGATCGGCCGCGCGGGCCACCGCTTCGCCGCCCACAATTGGCGCGGTCCGTCGAGCGCTCATCTTGGCGGCTGGCAAGTCGCCCGCTGCCTGCATTTCCTCAGCGTGCTGGTCGGCGCGGTCGGCACCAAGGGCGGCACGGGCCCCAACGCGTGGAGCAAGTTCCACCCGCACTTTTTCGATAATCCCACGCCGCCCAACGAGTGGAACGAGCTCCATTTCCCGCGCGAATATCCGCTCTCGCACTATGAAATGAGCTTTCTCTTGCCGCACTTCCTCAAAGAGGGCCGCGCCAAAATCGACGTCTATTTCACCCGCGTCTTCAATCCGGTCTGGACGTATCCCGACGGCTTCAGTTGGATCGAAGCCCTCACGGACGAATCCAAAATCGGCCTGCACATCGCTCTCACGCCGACGTGGAACGAAACCGCGTATTTTGCCGATCTCATTCTGCCGATGGGCCACGGCCCTGAGCGGCACGACATTAACAGTTACGAAACCTACAGCGGCACATGGCTCGCGTTCCGGCAGCCAGTGCGCCGCGTTGCCGCCGAGGCAGCCGGCAAAAAGGTGCAGCACACCTACGAAATCAACCCCGGCCTCGTTTGGGAAGAAGACGAATTCTGGATCGATCTCTCCTGGAACATCGATCCCACGGGCAAACTCGGCATTAAAAAGCACTTCGAAAGCCCCTATCGCCCCGGCGAAAAAATCAACATCGACGAATACTACCGCTACATCTTCGATCGCGTTCCCGGCTTACCCGAAGCCGCGCAAGCCAATGGCCTCGACCCTCTCGGCTACATGCGCAAATTCGGGGCGTTCGAAATTACCAAATCGACGTACGTCCGCCACGAGCGCAAGCTCAGCGGCGCCGAGCTCGAAGGCGTCAAGATCGATCCCGCGACGCACGTCGTGCTCAAAGGCGGCAAAGCCACTGGCATCGAGCAAAACGGCGAGTGCGTCGAAGGCTTTCCGACACCCACCCGCCGGCAAGAGCTTTACTCCCAAACACTCGTCGATTGGGGCTGGCCCGAACATGCACTGCCCGGCTACATCGAAAGCCACGTCGATTGGCGGCAACTCGACATTCCCGCTGGCGAATTTTGCCTGTTGCCGACGTTCCGTTTGCCAACGCTCATCCACACCCGCAGCGGCTCCGCCAAGTGGCTCAACGAAATCTCGCAGAATAATCCCATCTGGCTGCACACGTCCGACGCTCAGCGCCTGGGCATTAAAGACGGCGATATGGCCCGCGTCACCACCGAAATCGGCTACTTCGTCGATCGCGTCTGGGTCACGGAAGGAATCCGCCCCGGCGTCGTCGCTTGTTCGCATCATCTGGGCCGCTGGCGTCGCGATAACGATGGCCCTAGTAGTCGCTGGAGCGGCTGCGTCGTCGATATCAAGCAGCCGAAAGCCGGCCAATGGCTCATCCGCCAAAAAAGCGGTCCGCAGCCGTTCGAGAGCAACGATCCCGACTCGCAGCGCATCTGGTGGCGCGACGGCGGCGTGCCTCAGAATTTGACGCACGCCGTGCATCCCGACCCCATCAGCGGCATGCACTGCTGGCACCAAAAATGTTCGGTCGAGCTGGCTCATGCCGGCGACGACTACGGCGACGTCTTCGTCGATACCAACAAATCGCACGAAGTCTATAAACAATGGCTCGCCAAAACCCGCCCCGCCCCCGGCCCCTCCGGCCTCCGCCGCCCCCTCTGGATGAACCGGCCCCTCCGCCCCGCCGCCGAAGCCTTCTACATCAGCGGCGTTGCCGGGCAGTCGTCGCGCGATACCGTGCCGAGTGAAGAGACGTGGTATTACGTGATTTAGAAAATGCTGTTTGCGGTCCGTACCGTCCCTGGCGACAATAGTACCAACCGCCAAATAAAGCCGCCCAAGCAGATCCTAGACGCGAAATGCCTTGGAAATATGCAGGCCCGCTCGCGTATCAAAAGATGCAAGTGCGTTAACTAGATTTTAGCGCAATTTTCATCGAATGTACGGGCACAAGTAGCTTAAACGGAACATCCAGTTTGCCAGCCGACTCATGGGCGATCGTGAGCTATGCTTCAAGCGCCGTGATTCCGATTTCCATAGAAACCGAAATTCAAAGCGCCTGGAGTCGGGCCAATAGCCTGCTGTCCAGAGTGGACCATGATCCGCAGCAGGTAGCCGAAGTTATTTCCGACCTGCGGATTTGCATTGAGCATGTCAAGGAAGCCGGATTGTCTGGCGAACGAGAACTGTGGTGGCTAATTAAACGCTTGGCTGGGCTGAATGGCGGCTTGCATGAGCCGACATACATGATCTCGTGACGATCCGCCGCCGGCCAACGTCCGCCGACTGTTCGAAAACAGCCAAATGACACAACGGCGGGCAGACAAAAAATGGGCAACGCGACCGCCAAAGTCGCTCAAGGCTCGCCAAGAAACGCCAAAGCCCGCGCGAACGCAGGCTTCGGAACAGCGAGGCCGACGGGGCTCGAACCCGCAACCACCGGATCGACAGTCCGGTACTCTAACCAATTGAGCTACGGCCCCTCGCTTGACAGCAAGCATTGAATTCTAACGCGCAAGTCGCCACTCGCAAGGGCTTTAAATCCATCTCCAGCCGCGATCTTGCGACGGCGCAACCCGCGACACTACAAGTGCTTACGAACCGAATCAAGCAGCCTAGATTTAGTGAGCTATGGTTGCTTAGTGGATTGTGCCCGCACTGTTCGATCTTTCCAAATCGTTCGGCTTTGACCACGAGACGGTAGCCAGCCATGCCCTATCCCATTTGGCGCGTCATTAACGTCGTCACCTGCTATGCAGGCCAGCTCGATCGCCAGCAGTGGGTCGTCATCTCGTTCCTCGTGCTCGGTCTGGGCCTGATCACGATGCGCGGTTTCGGCTCGCGGAGTAATTACTAATGAGTGCATTTGAGCTCGTCCTGCCTGGCCTGCCGATTCCTGTCGCCCTGGCCACTGTCGCACTCTTTGGCTATTTGTTCGGCCGTTTTCAGCGCTCCGGTAGCGCGCGCAACTCCGATACCACCCGCCGCGAGCTCAAACGTGCTCAGGCGGTTGTCGGCGACCTGGAAAAAATCGCCCATCGCGTCCGCCGCGAGCTGGCCCTGCATCACGCGAATCTCGCCACGTTCAAGCGCCGCGTGGGCGAGCTTTCGCAAAGTGCCGACGTCGCCGATTGGCAGCGCCTCTGCGAGGAAGCCGAGCGACTCCTCAAGCCGACGCAAGATCTCGCCATGCAGCTCGCCCATGCCTATGACGGCATCCGCCAACAAAGCAGCCGGCTGATGTCCTTCTCCGGTCAACGCTGCGACCCGCTCACCGGCCTTTGCAACCGGCAGGCCCTTCACGAAACGCTCGACAACTTCCTGACGATGCACAAACGCTACGGCATGGTGTTTTCCATCGCCATTTTCGACCTCGACCACTTCAACGCCTTCAACGAAGAGCACGGCGCCGTGCAAGGCGACCGGCTGCTCAAGCAAATCGCCGCGCTGCTCGACCAGCAAGCCCGCGATACCGATGTCGTCACCCGCAGCGGCGGCGAGGAGTTCATTGTTGTCCTGCCCGCGACTGAGCTGGCGGGCGCAACGATGTTCGCCGAGCGAATGCGGTCGCTCATCGCCCGCTCCTCGACGCAAACTATCAGCGCCGGCGTCGCTACCGTTTCCGAAGGCGACGATACGAAAATCTTTCTCACCCGCGCCGACACGGCCCTCTACGCCGCCAAAGCCGCGGGTCGCAATGCCGTCTATTGCCATAACGGCCACGATGCGTTTCCGGCCGCCAGCCAGGACCTGCTCGCACCCCTGATGGACGAGTCGCCGCAGCCGCCCCTGGCAACCGCAGCCGCTACAGCGGCCACCGCAGCACTGGCCAAGCGATAATGGCGAGCCCTGGACCGAACTTTCACTCAGTCGCTCATTGTTTCACGACCACCGGCACATCGGCCTCGACGCTCACCAGCACATTCTTAAACGCCGGCGTCTTCGACTGCGGATCGATGTGGCGGGGAACAAGAACGTTCGCCTCGGGATAATACATTAACGCATTCCCAGCCCGGATTTCGGGAAATGGTCGAACCAGAATGTTGGCCAATGAACCGACCTCGCTGCGAATTACCGCCCGCTGATTCTCAATCAAGTTCAGCCGCTGCATGTCTTCGGGATTCAGCAAAATCACATCCCGCCGATCTTGCCCACGATAAATGTCCTGGTCTTCATAGACGACCGTATTAAATTGCCCTTCACTTCGAACCGTCATCAGCCGCAAGGAACCATTGTTGACAGCCAATTCGGGCAGCGAATGCACAAACAACTTGGCCCGGCCGTCGGCAGTTGGAAATTTCGATCCGTGCAGCGTCCGGCCTGGAATCTGAAACTCCTGTTTCGTCCGCTCGATTTCGGCCAGTTGCTCAAATCCCGGGATGACCGCCGCAATCGCCGCCCGAATGTTGCCCGTGCTTCGCAGCTTGGCCCAGTCGATCGCGCTATTGCCGACCGTTCGCTCGGCGATCCCGCCCAGCACTTCGACTTCGCTTAGCGGCCCCTCGTGCCGCCGTGGCCCGCCGTCACTCAGTCGCACATAGTTGAACATCGACTCCTGCGTCGTCGGTTCCGGCTCTTCGTCGCGGGCCAGCACCGGCAAAACGATCGTCTCGCGGGCCAATCCATGCGCATGGCCCGTGTTCAGCGTCGTGTTGAGATAAACAATCTGCTCCAGTTGGCCGATCGCCTCCCCCGCAAACGTCGCGTCTGGATTCGAGCCATACAAATTGCCGCCGACGCAGAAGCCGAACTTCAATCGGCCCGCATGCGCCGCTTCCACGCACGCCATCGTGTCCAGCCCCGCCGATGTTGGGAGCGCGATCTTAAACTCGAGTTCCAGCGCCTCGAACACCGCTTTTTTCAAGCTCGGCGCCACGGCCATGCTGCCGATGCCTTGCACGTTCGAATGCCCGCGGATTGGCATCATCCCCGCGCTCGGCCGACCGACCATTCCTCGCATTAGCGCCAAATTCGTAATCGCTTGAACATTCTCGACGCCGTGAACATGGTGCGTGACCCCCATCGTCCAGCCGAAAACGGCATTCTTGGCCGCCGCATACCGCTCTGCGATCTGGTCGATCTCCGCTTGGCTCACGCCACTGCGCGCGTGAATCTCGCCCCACGGAATCGCCCGCAAATGACCCAACCACTCGTCCGCGCCACTGCATTTCTCCCGCAAAAACGCCGCATCCTGGGCCCCCATCTCATCGATTCGCTTCGCAACGCCCGTCAGCAGCGCCAGATCGCCACCGATGTGCGGCTGCACATACAGGGTCGCAATCTTCGTCCCGAATAGCAGGCTCCAGGGGCTTGATGGCACGCGAAAATTGATCAATCCCGTTTCTCGCACCGGATTGATGACGATTACATCGCCGCCGCGATTACGGACCTTCATCAGCGTCGTCATCATCCGCGGATGATTGCTCGCCGGGTTGCCACCGATCAAGAACACGCAGTCGGCATGTTCAACATCATGCAAATCAACCGTCGCAGTGCCCGTTCCCAGTGCCGAATTCAGACCGACGCCACTCGCTTGATGGCAATAGTAGCTGCAGTTGTTGACATTGTTCGTGCCAAACTGGCGCGCCAAGAGCTGCAAAATAAAACCCGCCTCGTTGCTCGACCGACCGCTGGAATACCAAAACGTCTCGTCCGGCGGCGTCGCCTTCAATCGCGCGACAATATGATCGATCGCCTCTTCCCATGGCAGCGGCCGGTAATACTGCTCGCCCTCCGTCAAAATCACCGGCTGCACCAATCGCCCACACGATTCCAGTTCCCGCGGTGAAAACGCCTGAAGCTGCGCGACCGAATACGTGCTCCAAAACTCCGGCTTGATAGCTCCCTGCATATCTGCGGCCATCGCCTGCAGCGACTTTTTGCAGACTTCCGGAAAGCTGCCGGCCTCGTTAACCATTCCGCCCTTTTGCCCGCCCATGCCCAACGCGCAAGTCTTGCAGGCGTTTTTGCTGCGCATCGCCCTCCACAGCTTCAGAAACCCGCCCATCTCGCGGGCTTTTTTGAGCGAATACAGAATCGCTCGCCAGCCACCGCCGCTTTTCAGCCGTTTCATTGCACTTTGCCGCTATCCCTCCGGGCGAGGGTTGGAGTGATGGTGTTGGAGTTCACGATTTTGCAGTCGACGCCTTGCTTTGCATCATCTCTCGAGCCTCTTTGGCCGCAGCCTTCACTTTACTTCGCTCGACTAGCACATTCTCCAGCGGCGAAGTAATCAAATGGTCGAGCGCAGCGTCCAACCGGGCCACATCCAAGTCGGGATTGGCCTTCGCCAGGAAAAGGGCGGCTCTAATGCCATTCAAGAGCACCGTTGTCCGCTTCCGCTGCTGCTCGTTTGGATTCGTTTCGTCCTTCACGGCCAGCGGATTCTCCGGATCGAGCATTTCGCGGAGCACGCCGATGCATTCGGCGTTTCCTTGACGGGCCAGCCCTGTCGCCGCGTTGTAGCGAGCATTCGGATACGTGTCGTGCAGCATTTGCACTAGCCGCTCGGTTGCCCGCTCGCCGCCGATCACGCCCAGAGCATAGGCCGCTACCGCTCGCAGCTCTGCATGCGGCCGATAGAGCGTTGGCTCCCCATCTTTTGGCGGCGGTGGAGGTGCCCCGGTGTCATCCGGCTCATGCGTCGCGTCCAGCAGAACTTTCATTACCTCTTCATTTTCTTGAAATGTTCTTGGCCCGCAGTTATCGGCCAACGTCGAAATCGCTTCAATCGCGGCGAATCGCACCTGCACCTCCACCGGGTCCTGCTCCTGCGTCGCCGCCTTCAAGAGCACTGGCAGCCCATCCTGTACGCTGAACGAGCCCAGCGATCGGCACAAATACATCCGCCGCATAATCTGCGCCCGGCGGTCGCTCCCCGGCGGTGCCTGGCTGCCCGAATACGTGCTGTTGCCGCCGCCCATCGCCACGGCTGACATCGGTGCCAGCGGCTCCTTCAAATCGCGATCCAAAAACTTCGCCAGCGCGCCGGCCAACGTTGCATCCTGCCGTAGCGGCGCATACTTCGGATCCCGGCTTCGCAGCAAATCAGCCAGCTCGTATGCCCGCTGCCAGCTTGCCGTGTCGTCGCGCACAATGGCTTTGACCAACTCCGCCGCGTTGTCGCGGCCCATGTGGGCCACCCAACTGAACAACAGCCACAGCACGACGATGATCGAAACGATCAACATCGGAATCAAAAACAACTGAATCAAGAACGTCGCCGTCGGCGGCGTCACCGGCGGCAAATACTCCGCCCGCGATTTCGACTCATTCAGCGGCGCGTCAGGTACAGACATGAAAGACTCCGAAAAATGGCGATAATTCCAGTGTCTATGCGGGCCGGAAAACCGTCAACGGGCTGTGCCATTGCATGAAACTGCTCGCTTTGACATTAGCCACGCCCGCCGAAAACCTGGCAGCCGATGACGCGCTGCTTGCAGCCGCCGAATCGGCCCTTTTGGACGACGATATTCTGCGACTGTGGGAAATGCCGTCGCTGGCGATCGTCGTTGGGCGGTCGTCGCGAATCGAGGATGAAGTCAACGTGGCGTCTGCCGAAGCGATGAATACGCCGATCCTGCGGCGGGCTAGTGGCGGCTGCGCCATCGTCGCCGGTCCCGGCTGTCTGATGTACTCCGTCATCCTGCGCTATAGCGGCCGCGAATATCTGCGGCTGATCGACGAATGTCACCGCCATGTCCTCGGCATCCTCCGCTCGGCTCTTTCGCCGCTCATCAGCGGCATCGAGCACGTTGGAACGTCAGATTTGGCCCTCAACAATCGAAAATTCTCCGGCAATTCGCTCCGCTGCAAGCGCGACCACTTACTTTACCATGGCACGATCCTTTACAACTTCAACCTGAATCTCATTTCCGAGCTGCTTAAGCGTCCGCCGCGGGAGCCGGAATATCGTGCCGGCCGCGACCATTCCGATTTCGTTACCAATTTGCCCCTAAAACGGGAATGCATCCGCCAGCGATTGATGGAAGCGTTTGGGGCTTCTGAACCACTGGCCTGGCCCATCGACCCATGACCCAATCTTCCCTCGATTTGAAAAAGTTTATCCGCGACATTCCTGATTTCCCCAAGCCGGGAATTCTGTTTCGAGACATCACGCCGCTCCTCGCTCATCCCGAAGCGCTCCGTGAAACCGTCGAACAACTCGCGGAGCCTTATCACGGCAAAAACATCAACGCCGTTGTCGCCGCCGAAGCCCGGGGCTTTATCTTCGCCGCGCCGATGGCGATCGAGCTCGGCGCTGGCTTTGTTCCCGTTCGCAAGCCGGGCAAATTGCCGTTCGACCGGCATTCGTTCCGTTATGACCTCGAATATGGCAGCGACACGCTCGAAATGCACGTCGATGGCGTGCCGCCCGGCGCTCGCGTCCTCGTTGTCGATGACTTGCTCGCCACCGGTGGCACGGTCGGCGCTTGCGTCAAGTTGCTCGAAAAAACCGGGGCCAACATCGTCGGCTGCGCCTTCGTGATCGAGTTAAGCGGACTCGGTGGACGCAAAGCAGTCTCGCCGCACCCGGTCCATAGTCTGATGCAATATTAGGGCTTCTGCCGGAGTCGATCAGCCCACGACAAACCTACGATCGTCTTAGCGTCTCTTATTTCACCGCGGAAGATCATTGCGATCGCCTCATCCCACGGCACGAGCCAGTTCTCGATTTCCTCGCCTTCTTCGCGGGCCGTTTCGCCGGCGGTCAATCCCGTCGCTAAATACAGGTGCATCTTCTCGTCGAGAATGCCGGGCGAGAGGAAAAAGGCGTGCAGAAACTCGATCTTCTTCGCTCGGTAGCCGGTCTCCTCAATCAACTCGCGTGCAGCCGTTTTTTCTGGCGGTTCGGGCGGCTCCAGCGTGCCGGCTGGCAGTTCAATCAGTGTTTGATTCACGGCGACACGCCAGTTGCGAATCAGGCAGACACGGCCATCGTCCAAGAGTGGCACGATGACGCAGGCGCCGGGGTGCCGCACGATTTCGCGGGTCTTGGTTTTGCCGCTCGGCGTTTGGATGCTTTCGCGAACGACGCGAAATTTGGATGTGGTAAGTAAAACTTCGGGTTTGGCGGTCATCGGCTTTGATCATGCGGCGCGGCGGATGGACGAGCGATCAACGGCGTCGCCGCAGTTGACCAGTTCGCGGATGGCGTAATTTTGCCGTTGACCCTGACCGTAGTAAATCCGGGCGTTCACTTCACCGAGCAAGCCGAGGCTGAAGAATTGAATTGCCGCGATCGTGCCGAGAATCGATAACAGCGTCAGCGGGTTCCCGGTCATATCCGTTCCGTGGGCCAGTTTCATGCAAGTCGTCGCCAACGCGGACACAATCGCGATGGCAAAACAGGCGAGGCCAAAGCGACCGAAGAGCTTCATGGGGCTCGCGAAATAATCGAGCATGTATTTGACGGTGACGAGATCGAGGACGACGCGGACGGTTCGCGAGAGGCCGTATTTCGTTTGGCCGAATCGCCGCGGATGATGCCGCGTGACGACTTCGGCGCACCGGGCACCGCGCTGATGGGCCAAGATCGGAATGAACCGATGCATTTCGCCATATAATTCCAGCTCGTCGGCAATTTCGCGCCGCATGGCTTTGAGGGTGCAGCCCAGATCATGAATCGGAAATCGCGTCACTTTCGAAATCAGCCAGTTGGCGATTTTTGACGGCACCTTTCGTGTTAGTAGCGTGTCTTGTCGCAGCTTGCGCCAGCCGTGAACGAGGTCGTAGCCTTCGTCCAGCTTCGCCACGAGCGTAGGAATGTCGAGGGGGTCGTTTTGCAAATCGCCGTCGAGCGTGACGATCACGTCGCCGGTCGCGTGCTGAATGCCGGCTTGCAGTGCAGCGGTCTGACCATAATTGCGGCGAAAACGGACGAGCTTGACTCGCTCATCGCGGCTGGCGAGCTCCTTGAGCCGATCGCTGCTGCCATCGGTCGAGCCATCATCGACAAAGACGATCTCCCACGAGCGGCCAATGCTTGGCAAAACCGCCGCAAGCTGCTGATACAGCGGCGGAATATTTTCTAGCTCGTTGCAAATTGGAACGACGACAGAAATTGACATAACTGCTCCGCGGGCTTGAGCTTGCAAATGGTGGGCACAGCCCACCCTACGGCATGAGTCGCCGCGGAGTTTAGGGGAGTTGCATGGACGAGCAAACCTCAATCAGGCGAGTTTTGCTAGCAAGTGAGTGTGAGTAAGTGAGTGGTGGGCACAGCCCACCTTACGCGAGGATTTCGCGCTTTCTTTTGACGTAGTCCCAGACCACATAACGGTCGAGGTCGCGGCCGGCGGTGAAGAAGACGCGGCCTTTGGTGCTTTCGGCCAGGCGATAGGCGAAGCGGATGTCTTCTTCGGATTGGGACCAGCTGGGGACGAGGAAAATGTTGATCGTGATTCCTTCGCGGGCACAGAGCAGGCCTTCCCGCATGGTCGCGGCTTCGGTCAGCGGGTCGGGCGGGTAGAGCATGTAGAGGATGGAGCCGGTGAAGTGCGCGGTGGGCAAGCCGTCGGTAATGAGGATGACTTGCTTGTTCAGCGTGTCTTGAGCGGCAAGGAACTGCCGGCTCATTTGCAGGGAGCGCTGAATGTTCGTGAAGTGATGCGGGATGCGATACTCGCTCACGTCGTCGCGGCTCATATCGACTTTCAGCCGGACCCAGGGATCGAAAATGGTCACTGGCTTGGGCATCAGCTCAATGACTTTGCCCGGCGGCGTGGCCCGGGCGAACGTGAACATCTCAATCATCTGCAAAAAATCGCCCGGATATTCGCGGCGAATTAGCCCTTCGAGGGCGAGAGCCATGCGTTTGACGTTCACATATTGGCCGTCGTAGCGCATCGAGCCGCTCATGTCCATGATCACGCAGGTGGCGCATTTGGGTGTGTTGCGCGTGCGATGGATGACGATGTCGTCCTGCTTGAGCGTCAGCGGAACGCCACGGAGGGCGTTCCCTACAGCGCCTTGTTCGGGGGCGTTCCCTGCAGCGTCGGACCGCAGCATGGCATTGATCAGCGACTGCGGAATGTCCATGTGGGCCAGCGAGTCACCGAACTCGTAGGACTTCGTGTTCGTCATCTCGACGGCCCCTTCGCCGAGGATCGGGCCTTGGTGGCGGCCGGAACGCGAGGCCTGGAGGTCGGAGAAGATGCGTTCGAGCAACCGGCCTTGGAAAATGCGGTAGGCTTTGGGCGTCAGCTTAAAGCCGCGGCCGCCTTTTTCACGTTCCAAACCTTGCCGCTCGGCCATTTCGCGGACGTAGTTTTCCACCATCCGCTGCAGCTCTTCGAGCCTTTCCATATCGCCAGGCTCGGTGAATTGCTCCAGCAGCTCCAGGTCGATGATGCCGATCTGGGCGTTTTTTTTGGCATCCTCCAGTTGCTTCAGCAGCTCGTCGATCTTCTCCAACTCTTCCTTAACGGCGAGGGCCTCGGGAATTGTCAGCGGCGTGCGACCAGTGAACTGATATTTGGCCGCCAGCTCATCGACCTGGTATTTGTTGCCGAGCGTTTCGACGAGGCTCACCAGCTGCCTCGCGAATTTCGATCGCTCGTCGTCAGCCGAATACCAGAGGTTTTCCAGGTCCCGGAGTTGCTCCTCTTGGACGGCCTGCTTGAAGCGGTCACGCAGTTTTGAAGGTGGATCGACCTTGCCTGCCGACTTCTGGAATTCCTTCTTAGCCGTGCCTTGGACCGACTGCGTCTCGTACTTCTCCAGAATCTTTCGCTTCCGCTCCAGCAGCATCGCGAGCAGCGCGTCGATGCTTGGCCCCAGGCCGGCAATCTGGCTTGGATCCAGCCGGATGGCCCGCGCCAGCTCTTCGTCGGTCAACTCGCGAGCATTGCCGAACATCAGCATGTGCTCCATGGCCGGCGACACCATATCCGGCGGCGGCTGCGTCGGCGCGGGGAGGTTGATGGGGTCGTACTTTTGGTACGTATGAATGATGCCGCCGAGGGTTTGGCGATTAGGCATTAGTCACCGGGCGGTTGGCTTGCGGGCAGGAGTTAAACACGAAGGACACGAAGAGCACGAAGGAAGGCGGGTTTTTGCCGCGGATGAACACGGATGACACGGATTGGATTTTGAGTCGTTGTTTCATTCTAGGGGTTGGGTTGAGCCGGAGAATTTGCTGGCGCCGATTTAGGTGAGCAGGCCCTGAGTGGGGGGGTGAATTGTGGGGCAGTCAGGGGCGGTGAGCAGGGTTTTGTGATTTGCGTTGGAATTTGATTTGTGGGTCCGGAGCAGCCGAGTTATGCATATGCGGCGGTTTTTTCGGGTCGATATTTGGCATAAACTCCTTGTGGGATAAGGCTTTGTGCGAAAAACGAGGCTGATGGAATATGCGTTTTATGCACGCGGTTGGGCGATTCAAGGCGAGCTGAAGTGGTGCGGTCAGAAATAGGTGAGCACCACCCCTGTGGGGAAGACGCTTCCGGGTGCCGCAGAGGGTGAGCAGGCTATGGAACTCGACGTTTGTTCGTCTGGGAAGAGTTAGCAATGGCAATTGGCTCCAATTGCGGTTCCATCGGAGGTGGTCGAATGTCGGGTTCATGGCAATCGAGGCGTCTAAAGTGACGGGATTGACAAGAGGGATGTATCTAGAGCAACTAGTGTACCGATGTTTATACTGGTAGAGTGTAGAAAATGGAACTGCGTGGAATGAACGAATTGCTGAAGGCGATTGTTGAGGATGATGTGCGGTCCGTGAAGCGGCTGCTGGGCGCGGATCGAGACCTGGCGACTCGGTTGATTCAGAAGCCGAGGCTGTATCAGTCGAAAATCTTCCACTGGATTTATATGGGGGATACGGCGCTGCATTTGGCGGCGGCGGGGTATCGGGTGGAGATCGTGAAGGCGTTGGTGAAGGCCGGCGCGGATGTGAATGCAGCGAAGAATATGCGGAAGAGCGGGCCGCTGCATTATGCGGCGGATGGTTTTATTACGGGGCCGGTGTGGGACGCGAAACGGCAGGTGGGGACGATCCGGTGTTTGCTCGAGCACGGAGCGAATATCCATTTGCAGGACAAGAACGGGGCGACGCCGCTGCACCGGGCGGTTCGGACGCGCTGTGCGGCGGCGGTGAAGTTTTTGCTGGCGGCGGGGGCTGACCCGACGGTCAGGAATAAGCCGGGGTCAACACCGTTTCATTTGGCGGTGCAAAACACGGGACGCGGTGGTAGCGGTGAGCCGGCGGCGATTGAGGCACAGCGGGAGATTATTGGGACGTTCTTGGAGGTTGGTATTAGTCCGAAGATCAAGAGTGGCAGCGGAAAAAGCGTGGCGGCGAGTGCGACGAGTGAGTGGGTGAGGGAGATGCTGGGCGGTTAGGCGCAGTATAATTAATGCGTATGGCAGGGCAGCTTATGACAACAGCCAAGTACACTTTCGATGCCAACAAAGTCATTGAAATCTGTCGCCAGAACGGCGTCAGCAAGCTGGGATTGTTTGGTTCGATGGCGCGAGGGGAAGATACCGCGGCGAGCGATGTTGATCTCCTCGTGGAATTTGCGACCCGCACGAGCTTGCTAGAGCTGGTCGCGCTGGAGCGGAAAATATCGGCCGCGATTGGCCGGAAAGTCGATTTACTTACCGAGGCAGCTCTCAGCCCCTATCTCCGGGACCGCATTTTGCGCGAGGTAAAAGTCCTCTATGAAGCGTGACCCAGCGGTCTATCTGCAGCATATCCTGGACGCGATTGCGAAGGTTAAGACGTATCTTCGCGGAATCAGCGAAACGGCCTTTGTCGCTAACTCGCTTGTACAAGACGGTGTCATTCGCCAAATCGAGATCATCGGCGAGGCGACCCGGCGCCTGCCGATAGACGTGCGCCAAAAGTATTCGCAAGTTCCGTGGGATGATATCGCCGGGATGCGCGACAAGCTGATTCATGATTACTTTGGTGTTGATTTGGACAAAGTGTGGCTCACGGCGGTTCAAGATTTGCCTGTACTGCAGACTGAAGTTGCTAAGGTCTTGGCAGAACTGTCAGCCTAGCGCATTGGAAGCCTGCGTGATTGATTTATGGGACTCAGTGTTTGTTACGACTGGAAAACGAAAGCTGACCTGGCTCGCGCGCGCCGGCTCATCAGCAAATTTCATGGCTTGGCGAAGAAACTGCCGTTCGATGATGTGTCGGAGATCTACGAACAGGATCCGCCGGGCGGCAGGTCGGAATTCAATGTTTACGACGAGCGATTCCGTCAAGGTAATTTGTACCTATCGAGAAAGCGGGATGATGGCGAGGAGGAACTCGTCGATGTTCCGGCTGTGCATGCTGTTTTCTTCTACGTTCGTGTCGAGGGAGCGGAGACTGCCTCGATTGGTTTGGCCAGTCATCCGCCGGTTGTTATTCATCGGGAAGACATTATTGAACGAAATAAGAACGGCGCCAGTGAAAGCCGGCTGCTGGGTCAAGGCAAAGCAATTGAATACCCCACCAGGCGGCGCGGCTATTACTCCTGGCACTGGTGTTGCAAAACGCAATACGCCGGCAATCCAAAACTCGGCGGCGAGGCGAACTTTCTCAAGGCCCATTTGACGCTGATCGAATTGCTGGACCAGATCAAGGTGACCGGCGTGAACGTTCGAGCGCGAGACGATTCAAAATATGCGAGGCACCGCGACGTGAATCGGCTGCTAGCCTCGTTGCGGAAATGGAACGCAGTGGTGGCCTCCATCGCCGGAAACATTAGCGACTCCATTGGCAGCGAATCGGGGACAGTCGTCGCGCCGATTAAAGAGCGGCCGGATTTTGAGCATCTGGAAGCGAAAGGAATAGGTATTTTGAGGAAGATGGCGGCGAGGCAGCGGAGGCGGAAGAAGCCGTGAGGCACTCGGCGCCTTCGCCGCCTCAAAGCCGACATTGGGACACGATCCACGGAACCCGATCGTTATGATGAAGCATAATCTACCGGCGAGCAGAAAAACGAAGAGACGTCGAAGCGGCCGTTTCAATTTCGGCTGGTGGAGTTATTTGTGGCGGTGACGGCGTTCGCCGTGTGCTTGGCGATGGTTGGATGGTGGGGCGTGGGGGGATTCAAGGAACGGCTCTGGGCTGCGCTTTCGGTGGCGTCGGTGTGCGCGGGGATTATGGAAATTCATTATCGGATTAGGGAGAATTTGGGGTGGTGAGAAAGGGTGATGATGTTTTGTCGCCGACTGGAAGGCGGCTCACTGCGTGACCCACATTCGCGCCGGCGTTAGAATGCTGCGATGCCCAGTGTTTACGTCGAAACAACCATCATCGGCTATCTGACGGCTCGTTCAACGAGCGCAGTCATATTCCTCGCAAGGCAGGAACTGACTCGCCAATGGTGGAATGACCAGCGAAACAAGTACGAATTGTTCGCGAGCCAATTGGTGATCGACGAAGCCGCGGCCGGCGATTCCGCGGCGGCCCGAGAGCGATTGGTCTTCCTCGACAACTTGCCGCTGCTCGATATTCAGCATCCCGATGTTTCCCGATTGGCGGATCAACTCATCGCCGATCATTTACTTCCTGAGAAAGCCGTGGCCGACGCGCGGCACGTTGCTGTTGCGACGGTGTTCGGCGTAAACTATTTGTTGACGTGGAATTGTAAGCACATTGCCAATGCGGAAACGCTTCCGCGGATTTATGCCAAGATTCGTGACCTTGGATTTGAACCACCGCTGATCGTCACCCCCGAAGAATTCTCCGCCAATGTCTAGCCCCTTCATCGATCCGGTCGTCGCGGAAATCCACGCCCACCGGCAAGAATTGCTAGACGCCGCGGGCGGCGATGTTCGCGTTCTCATGCAACAAGCGGCTGAGCGACAAAACCGGTCCAATCATTTGATTATCCGTGAGCCGCTGTCAGCACAGGCAGAGCAGCAGAAAGTGTCGAGCACTTCGATTTAGGGTTTTGGCGAGCCATTGTTTGTAAATTTCGTGCGACCTGTTGGTATCGACGAAGATGTCGCCGACCGGGCGTCAGCTTGGCCACAGTGCGGCTGACGTCTATTTGGTCTCGACGAGCCAGATATTGCGGTAGCGGACGGGGCTGCCGTGGTCTTGGAGATAGAGGGGGCCGGGTTCGGGACCGGGTTTGACGGGGGAGGAGCGGGTGCCGCGGTCGGTGGGGAGGGCGACGTTGTTATGGATGACGACGCCATTGTGCTGGACGGTGATGCGGGGCGGGGCGATGGGCTTGTCGTCGTCAGATTTGGTGGTGTTGTACTCGGCGGCGGTGTAGTCGATGTCGTACGTTTGCCAGGCGAGTGGCGGGAAGCACATGTTTTGGTCGGGGTCGCGAAGCTCGTAGAGGCCGCCGCATTCGTTGTTTTTACCTTCGAGGCCGAAGGAATCGAGCATCTGAACTTCGTATCGCCCCTGCATATAGACGCCGCTGTTGCCGCGGGCCTGGCCGCGGTCTTCGGGCTGATAAGGGAGGCGAAATTCGATGTGTAAATGGAAGCTGCCGAACTTTTGCACGCTCGTGCAGCCGGGCATGAGCAGGCCATGCTCGTCCATCTTGCCTTTCTCGAAGGCGTCGGCCGATTTGCCGTCAAAGAGGATGATCGCGCCGGCAGGCGGTTTAGCGCCTTCGGTGGGACTGGAGCGATAGACTCGCTCGAAGCGGGCGAAATCGGGCACTTCCTTGGTGCCGACGCTGATGACGCCGTCCTTGATCTTGCCCCACGCATCACCCTTCATGATGACCAACTCGCCGTCTTTCAATTCACCTTCGGCTTTATAGGTTTGCTCTTTGTCCCAGCCGTCGCCGGGCAAACCGCCGACATAAGCCACCGATTGGAACTTGCCGCCGCCGAGTGCGATGACTTGCACGCCGACTTTGATGCCATCTTCCTTCACGGCGCCGACGTATTCGCCCTGAAACGGAAAATCAGCATCGGTGTTGTTGGGATCGGTGTAGGCGGGGCCTTTGGCAATGACAGCCGCGGCTGCCGTGAATGCCAAGAAGAGCGAGAAGATCAGTTGAATGAGCCGGTTCACAGTGCCTCCGAGAGAGGAAGAAGGAGGCTTTATCTTAGAAGTCGCCGGATTCGTCCAAAAGTCGTTGCGGCGCGATGTTCGTCCAGGCGGCGACGAGTGCGGGGGCGAGGGCTGCTTTGGTGGCGGTTTTGAGCAGCACCTTCGTGCAGCCGTCACGTCCCCAGGCACCGTTGAAGGGCTCGAAGGCCTTAGGGTGCTTTTTGACGAAATCCGCTTGCTGCTTGGGCGTCAGCTTGACCATGCCCCAGGCTTCCTGCGGTCCGAGCGTCGCGAAGATTTTGCCGCCGACGCGGAAATCGGGGTGGCTCATGTGCGAAGATTCAGTCGCGTCGGGCAGGTTGAGGGCGAGGCGGCGGAATTGGGCGGGGGTCATGGCGGCTTTGTCCGGTTTTCAGTGCTTGGCAGGATGTGATAGCACTTTTCGTTGCCAGCGGAGCGTCGAAACGGCGAGCCAGACGAGTGCTTCGGCGAACGAGATCAATATGGCCGACGAGATGATCATGGCCAAAAGACCGAACATCGAAACTATCAACCAAACGAAAGGATTCACTTGCTGGCCGCCTAAGCCGCGAAACAGGACGCGTAGAGCGGCCAGGTAAACGGATAGCGGAATTGAAGCGAGGAATACCGTGGAAAACGTGAAGTGGATGCGGGCGTTTCTTTTCTTGTAGGCCTTTTCGCCTAATAGGCAGAAGGCGGCCATGACGAGAAGCGAACCGAGAATCGTAAGCGCGAGGATGGCGAGGTATGGCCAATCGGTTGCCTGCCAGCAGAGTTGAGCGACCAGCGCGATATAGGCTGTGCCGATCAGGAGTGCCAAAAAACGATTCGGCTCTCTCTCCGGTAGATGAGAGGCCGGCTCGCGGCTGACATAAGTAGCAATCAATGCGGCGGCAGCAAGGCGAGACCATTCCACCCGCTCCGCATCGCTCATCCTCGGCAAACTCGTTACGATCAGCGGCGCGCCTTCCGATAACTCAAGCGGTTCGTCAAGGACGATTTGCCGCCCATCGAAATGTCCTTTAGCGCTGAGTCGTGACAAAGTGTTTTCGGTGGCAGTCATCGTTGGCCGTCAAATCGACTAATGGCCGAATGCATCAATCGCCGCGCGGCGGAATGTTTCTTGGGCGGTTTTGCCGTCGCCGGGGAAGCCGGCGTGTTGGACGAGCCAGATGAGGATGAGGCCGCGGTCTTTTTCGATGTGGCTGTTGGTGGAATAGGCGCCGCCGTGGCCGATGGCGTTGCCGTTGGTTTGGAAGCCGAAACCGTAGCTGTTTCGCAGGTTCTCGCGCGTTTGGCGCGAGGTCATCTGCTTGACGGCTGCTTCGGACAGAATGCGGCGGCCGCTCGCCTCGCCGTTGTTTAGCACCATTTGATAAAAGCGGGCGAGGTCGGCGGCGGTGGAGAAGAGCCCGCCGGCGGGCATGGGATAGCGCTCGGTGCGATCGGTCAGCGGGTAATAGACCTGGGTGATTGTTGTTTCGGCGAGGCCTTTGTTGCCTTGACCCGGCTTATAGGACTTGGCGAGGCGGGCGACTTGCTCGTCGCTGGGCCAAAAGGTCGTGTCTTTCATGCCGAGGGGGCCGAAGAGGCGCTCGTCGAGAAATTGCTCGAAGCGCTGGCCGCTGACGACTTCGATGATGCGTGCGGCCGTGTTGATGCCGGCGTTGCTGTATTGGTATTTCGTGTCGGGATCGAAATCGAGCGGCTGCATGGCGTAGCTGTTGACCCGGTCGGCCAGCGGGAACCGGTCGAGCGTGGGTTTTTCGATTCCGGAGCTAAACGGCAGGCCGCTGGTGTGCGAGAGGATGTTTTTGACGGTGATTGGATGCGACGGCTTTTTGAGGAGGGCATGGTTATCGTCTTTTTCAGCGACGAACATCTGTCCTTTGAATTGGGGCAAGTATTTTTCGACTGGGTCATCGACGTGAAGCTTGCCTTCATCGACGAGAGTCATTAGCGCGGTTGCCGTTATCGGCTTGGATTGCGAAGCGATCCAGAACATGGCGTCGGTTCGCATTGGCTTCTTGGCAGCCACATCGGCAAAGCCGATTGCTTCAGTCGCCAGCACCTTGTCTTTGTTGGCGACGAGCATCACTGCGCCGGCGAGTTCTTGCTTATCGACGTAGGGTTGGACGGCGGACGAGAGCTTGGAGGGCTCCGCGGCTTGCGCTCGCACTGCGAGGAGCGCGATTGCGAGTGCCACGATCGCTCGATTTAACACAGAGGCACGGAGGCACAGAGACACCGAGTTCCAAAAAATCATTTTCCTGTTTCCTCTCTGCGTGTCTGTGTTGAAAAGAACAAACTCACAAAGCGATATCGATTTCTAATTCGCTTGAGCCATTTGCCTGGTCATCGGCATGGAGTCGGCGAAGGGGGCGCTGGTGCGGCGGAGCTCGGCGATGCATTTGGAGCGGAGATCGGCGAGAAGAGATTTGTTTTCCGGACGCAGGGCCAGATTTTTCAGCTCGTCGGGATCGGCTTCGAGGTCGTAGATTTCTTCCATTTCGCCGGCGACGAGCGTGCGGATGTATTTGTATTTGCCGTAGCGGATGGCGACCCAGCGGGCGACGCCGTTGTGATAGAGATGCTCGTCGTCGGTCGCGATTGGAGCGGTGTCGCGGCCAAAAACGTCGCCCATTTCTTCCAGCAACACGACCCGGGACTCTTCCTTCGTCTCCGGCTGCTTGAACAATGGCGTGATATCGTGGCCGTGCATTTCCCAGGGAACCTTAATGCCGGCGTACGAGAAGAAAGTAGTCGTTAGATCGCCGCCGCAGACGGAGCTCGTGCAAACTTTTCCCGTTGGCAGCTTGCCGGCGAACGAAACAATCAGCGGCGAATTGAAGTTGGCTTCGTAGGGACCGAGCTTGTGGCGAAAGCCGTGCTCGCCCATGGCGAAGCCCTGATCGGCGGCGAACACGACGAGGGTGTTTTCGAGTTGACCGCTGTCGCGGAGGGCTTGCATGACGCGGCCGATCCCTTCGTCGAGCGCCAAGGCACATTCGTTGACTTGCCGCACCCATTGGGCATACGTCTTGCCGCGAGCCCCCTCATCGCCAAATTCAGCGGCCGTTTTGCCGGCCATGATCTCGCCGTTGGCAGCGCGGTGCCAGGCTTGAGAGCGGTTGAGGTATTCGGGCTTCTGGGGCCGCGGCGGGAGGATATCGACGGGGAGATCGACGGGTTCGTCTTTGTATTTGCCCAGATGCCGCGGGGCGGGCGTGGAAGGGCCGTGAATCGCGCCGTAGCACAGCCAGAGGAACCAAGGCTTCGCCTTGTCGCGGCCGTTGCCGGAAATATAGTCGCAGGCCCAGTCGGTGTAATTGTCAGTCGCGTAGCCGGTGGCGGTTTGCTCTTTGCCGTTGCGTTCGATGACTTGATCGCCGTAATAGACGCCGGCGTTCTTCGGGTTCTTCGGTCGGTTCCAAACGATTTGAAAATCCCAGTCGCGGCCGTAGCTGGCGTCCGTTCCGGTGTGCCATTTGCCGATCTGGGCCGTTTGATAGCCGTTCATGCGGAAGACGCGGGGCCAGAACGGGCATTGATTGGGATCGTAGGTGCTGCCCGGATATTCGCCTTCCATCCGCATTGACTCAATCGCATGCGGATAGCGGCCAGTGAGAAGATTCGCCCGGCTGGGCATGCACCAACTGCCGAGATAGCAATGCTGGAAGCGGACGCCGCCCTTGGCGAGAGCGTCGATATTCGGCGTGCGGACCCACGGCCAGGATTGCGGGTAGCAGCCGATGGTGCGGGGGTTTTGGTCGTCGCTAAAGATGAAGAGGATGTTGGGCTTGGAATCGGCGGCGATGGCCGAAACGTGTGTGGCGGCCGCAACGACCAGGCCCAAAATGGCCCCAGGGATCCAAGACGTTTTCATGAAGTTCTCCCGCCGATAAAAACACGAACGCGAGCAATCGGCGGATGATACCACAGCCTGCGGACAGATTCATCCAAGCCAGCGGGCAACGTCTTTGGCCCAATAGGTGAGAATAATGGACGCGCCGGCGCGGGTGATGGCGGTGAGCGATTCGAGAACGACGGATTTTTCGTCGATCCAGCCGCGTTCGGCGGCCGCTTTGACCATGGCATATTCGCCCGAGACGTTGTAAGCGGCGAGGGGGACGCCAGGGAAGTTGTCGTGTACCGAGCGGATAATGTCGAGGTAGGCCAGGGCCGGCTTGACCATGACGAGGTCGGCGCCTTCGGCCAGATCGAGCTCGACTTCGCGAATGGCCTGGCCGGCGTCGGTGGCGGCGTCCATTTGATACGCCCGGCGGTCGCCGAATTTAGGCGTGCTCTCGGCGGCTTCGCGAAAGGGGCCGTAGAAGCTGCTGGCGAATTTGGCAGCGTAGCTGAGGATCGGCAGATGCGAATAGCCGGCGCCGTCGAGCGCCGTGCGAATCGCGCCGACCATGCCGTCCATCATGCCGCTGGGGGCGACGACGTCCGCACCGGCTTTGGCGTGGCTGATGGATTGCTTGGCGAGCAGTTCCAGAGTCTTATCGTTGTTAACATCCATTCGGCCGGTGTGATCGTCGATGGCGCCGCAGTGCCCGTGATCCGTGTATTCACAGAAGCAAACATCGGTGACGACGAGCAGATCGGGCGCGGCATCTTTCGCGGCTTTCACCGCGTGCTGCACGATGCCGCCGTCGCTGTAGGAATCGCGGCCGAGGGAGTCTTTTTCGGCCGGAATTCCGAAGAGAATGATGCCGCCGAGACCGAGCTTGGCCGCTTCGCGGGCTTCTTCGGCAATCAGATCAATCGAAAGCTGGGCCTGGCCGGGCATTGAGCCG
>DASXLL010000338.1:0-73647 GCA_036496265.1 Pirellulaceae bacterium
AACGAGCGAATCCTACTGCTCGCGCCGGGCGGCGCTCTGATTATCGACTTCTTCCTCACAATCGACGGCCAGCCACATACCGAAGCTCTCGCGCGACTCGTAGACGAAGTGCTGAAGCTTGCCGACACCGACGGCGACGGCCGCACAATGTGGAAGGAGCTTTGTGCCTGCGAGCGGATCAAATATGGCCAATTCGGCAACCTGCCGATCGACGGCGACAACTCCGAGAAGCAGATCATCGAGCGGTACGACATCGCCCGCGACGGCGTCGTTGATCGCTCCGAGCTGCCGCGATTTTTGACCCGCAATGCGGGCGGCTCGCGACCGTTCTCCATTCGCGGCACGCTCGACCATCGTGGCAGCAACCGCAATCTCGCCCCGACCTGGCAAATTCTCGATCAAAACCGCGACTGGATCATCGATGCCGACGAACGGGGTGCCGCCGCGACACGGCTCGCGGCGAAAGACAACGACGACGATGAAATCGTGACCGCCAGCGAAATGAAACCGACACGCGAATCACCCGATCCTCAGATGATGATGGCCGACCGCCGCCGCCGCGGCCCTGATGCGGCCAAGCTGCTGGGCGACCATGCCGACTGGGCTTCCATTCACCAGTCGCTGGAGCAAACGTATGCGGGTGGTGGCAGATTGCGCGGTGACGGCGCGGCATTTTCGAGTTCACTATTTTACGAACTCGATGCCAACCATGACCGCCGGCTAGTGCCAAGCGAGATCAAGCGTCTGGACGACGTTCCCGCCCATATCGTCGTTGAAGTTGCCTTTGGCACTGAAGGCTCCGGCGGACAAAGCATTAGGCTCCGCTCAGCCGCGTCTCCATTATCTGAAAAAAGCCCGATCGTTGTGGAACCGCCTGGCCGATTAATCAGTTCAGTCCACGGCAGCACGATTGTATTTGCCGTCAACGACACCGTCGCCCGCGCGGATTTTGCCGCCCAGACACAACAGGCACTCGAAATGTTCGATCAAAATAAAGACGGCTATCTGGAGCGGAGCGAACTGCCGGAGAGCTTGCAGGGCCAATTCGGCCGCTTCGAGGCTGTCGATGCCGATGGCGATGGTAAAGCATATCCCCAAGAGATTGAGGCGTTCCTTTCACAACAGCAAGCCGGCCTGCGGGCGCAAATTCACGCTCGGGCAAGCGATATGGAGGACCTGTTGTTTGACGCGCTTGATGTGAATCAAGACCAGCGCCTCGACAGCCGGGAAATTCAGCATGCCGCGCAGCGACTTACGGTGCTCGACGTCAACGGCGACGATGATTTGACACCTGACGAACTGCCGGAAGTGCTCACGATCGTGCTTGCCCGCGGCAGCATCGAGACGCCCGACGTGACATTCGCAGTTTCGCCCTCCAAGCCTGCTGAAACAGGGAGCAAAGCACCCCGCTGGTTTACGGCTATGGACGCCAATCAAGACGGCGTCATCAGCCGCCGGGAGTTTTTGGGAACTGCCGAGCAATTTGAGCGATTAGACCGAGATGCGAGTGGCTTGTTGGAATTACCGGAGGTGGCAAGTGGTGAGTAGGTGAACGAGCAGTAGCTGCTATACTGTTGCCGACATTCTAGCTCCCCGGAGTTTTCAACATGTTCTGGCTGTTGGCGGCAAAAGATCTTGATAACATTCTCATGATCGGCTCGGTCGTCCTCGCCGTCGTCGTTCTCTTCGTCTTGCTGATCATCGTCGGCGTCTTCGCCAACTATTTCCGCCTCTGGATTCAATCGTTTCTAACCGGCGCCGGCATCACCATTTGGGACCTGATCGGCATGACGTTCCGTAAGGTGAACAAGGACGTCATCGTCAAATCAAAAATCATGGCCGTGCAAGCAGGCTTGGACCAGGAGCCAGGACTTACCAGCAAGGCGCTGGAGGCCCATTACATGGCGGGCGGCAATGTGCCGCTCGTCATTCGCTCGCTCATCGCCGCAAACAAGGCCAAAATCATCCGCCTGTCGTTCCGCGAGGCGACCGCCATCGATCTTGCCGGCCGCAATGTCCTGGAAGCCGTGCAAACCAGCGTCTATCCCAAGGTCATCGATTGCCCCGCTCGCGGCGGCGGCACGCTCGACGCCGTTGCGCGCAATGGCATTCAGCTCAAGGTCCGGGCCCGCGTGACAGTCCGGGCCAATTTGCAGCGAGTCATTGGCGGGGCCACCGAGGAAACGATCATTGCCCGCGTCGGCGAAGGCATCGTGAGCGCCATCGGCAAAGCGAACGACCACATGGAAGTGCTGGAGAATCCGGACCAGATCGCCGCTGAGGTGTTGGGTCGGCAGCTCGATTCGAACACGGCCTTCGAGATCGTCTCCATCGACATTGCCGACATCGACGTCGGCGAAAACGTCGGCGCGCGCCTCCGGGCCGATCAGGCCGAGGCCGATACCCGGGTCGCGCGCGCCAGAGCCGAAGGCCGCCGCGCCCAAGCCGTCGCGGCTGAGCAAGAACAATACGCCCACATCGAAGAAAGTCGCGCCAAGCTGGTCGATGCCGAAGCCGAGGTGCCCAAAGCCATGGCCGACTCGTTTCGCAGCGGCCAACTCGGCATTCTCGACTACTACAAGCTCCGCAACGTCCAAGCCGACACGAACATGCGTCAAGCCATCGCCGGCGCAGGTGCTACCAGCCCGACCAAAACGTGAGAGTTCAAAGTTCCGAGTTCAAAGTTCAAGGTTGCGCGCTTAAGACCAGACTTTGAACTTTGAACCTTGAACTTTGAACTACTATGCCTGACGAAGTCGAACAATTCCTGCGCCGCGTCGCCCAAATGAGGGCCCAGGCCGAAGCCCAGGCCAAGGGACAGCAGCCTCCAGCAGCCCCGCAGAAGAAAAAACCCAAGGCCCAGCGGCAGCAAGCCGCTAAACAGCAATCTCAGGCGCCGCTGGCCAATCGGCAATTTCCGCCGCCGCTTTCCGCGATGCTGGCGGAGATCGTCGATCCCGAACTGGCCGAGCGGCCGGACTGTGTCGCCCGGCTGGTCAATGACGACCTCCGCGAGACGCAGCAAATTGGCGAGCACACGCGGCGACTAGGCGCGGAGGTGGATGCGTCCGATAACAAGATGCAGTCACATCTGCATCAAGTCTTCGACCATCAGCTCGGTCGCCTGAAATCGAGTTCCGTCGAAACCGCGCTGGTCGAATCCGAGCGATCCGCGTCCGAGTTGTCCCTGGACCAGATCAGGCGGATGCTCCTCTCGCCCGGCTCCATTCGCGACGCCATCGTGATGGCTGAGATTCTGAAGCGGCCGGAACTCTAATTCGATAGCCCACGCTTTCCGCTTCCGCAATCACTTACCAACACACCCCGTCACCACAATCCAAGTCTGGCTTGATTCATGCCCCACCGCTGCTTGATGGCCGCCAATGGTTTGCGGTTCGCCCGGCTTTAGCCGCACTGTACTTTGGGCGAACTGCTGTTCAACAGCCTTCGGGGGAAGATTCGCCTGGGGATCGAAAGCGATTTCTTCGCCGCCGGCAAGAAACATCTGTTCAACAAAAACCTGGGCGACGATCGTGCCATCATCATTGACACGGCCGGTCACCTGCAGGATCGAGCCCAAATTGACATCGTTGTAGATCGGGGTGATCGTCAGACCCGTGTTCGTCCGTCCGACCACGCGGGCCGTCTTGGTGCCAAACTGAACGTAGGCCGGCAAGTCTTCCAGCGTCGTTATTTGCAATCGATTCGCGTAGTCGAGCTTCCCCGCCTTCTCCAGTTCCAAAATCCTTTCGGCTGTCGGCGAATCAACCGCTTGAAATCGGCCCGCTATCAAAACGTCGAATGTGAGCGTCTTCCCAATTGTCGTCGGCAATGGACGGCTCGGCGGAATTGGCCGCAATGTCAATCCCGTGCGTGCGCTCGACTCGGAAGGCGCGGTTGCTGAAGAGGGCGCCGGTTGACCAAAGCCTCCCGCGCCTCCGGGGATGAAACCTCCTCGCGCACCCGGCGCTGCGCCGCGAATTGGCGGCGGCGGCACCGTTCGCGTCGGTGACGGCGGTTCATCCTGCGAAATTGCCGTCGTGGTAAATACAACTGCGAGTAGCAGCGCGAAATGAAGTGATTTGGACACGACCGAATCCTTTTTCAAACGGATGCGTAGCTTGGTCATGGTGCTTTGGCTTTCCCCGCCGGCTGAATGGCTTCGGCTCCCAGTCCGGCAGTGATGACGATCCAAGTTCGAACTGCCTCGTTCCCTGCGCCCACTTGTTGTCCGCTGATGACTTGCGGCTCCCCGGCCTTCAGTCGCAGCGTGGTGTCGGTGACGATTCGCTCGACTGGCTTGGGCGGCTTGACGTCGTTTGGATCGAACGCTCCCTCCGGTCCGCCCGCCAATCCCGTTCGTTCGAGATAGAACTGCGCGATGATAATGCCTTCTTCGATAACGCGGGCGGTCACTTGCAAGCTGGTTCCCACGTTAATGCTCGTGTATCGCGGAACTACCTGCGGTCCGGCGGGCGCGCCCCCGGCGCGTCCCCGAAAAGGAACAGCAACGGTGGATCGCCCGGAGACGCGCGGAGCCAGTTCCCCAAACTGAATCACCGCAGGCATCTCTTCGAGTGAAGCCAGTTGGAACCGTGTGAGGGAAGTCAGTTTTCCCGCCTTGTCCAACTCCAGAATTTTTGCGGCGCTCGGCGCTTCCATCGCCTCTGTGAGATCCGCAATGAGCACCTCGAACCGGACAATCGCTCCCGGCTTGGTCGGCGTCGCCGGCCGCTCTGCGTCTTGTCCCCAGACAGTGATTCCCCAAACCAGGGCCAGAACTCCCGCCACAATAGTTTTCATAGGGTGGTCCGTCTCCGTAAATGAGACATTCGCTCGCTCTTCAATCCGATTAGGGCGCAATACTCGATTCACCCGACACGCACCGCGAAATTATCAGGAAACGTCCCCCTTCCGGGTCTGCGGCTCATCCTCTCCCGCGATTCTAAATCTCTCCTTAAACTGTGTCACACCGAAATTCCCCCTGGAGAAGCACATGTCCACAACGAAAATCGTTCCCGGCACAACCCGCCTCGGCTGGATCGGCACCGGCGTCATGGGTCAGAGCATGTGCGGCCATCTGCTTGCCAAGGGTTTTTCGGTCACTGTCTATAACCGCACGCAGGCCAAGGCTCAGTCGCTGCTCGATAAAGGGGCGAAATGGGGCAGCACGCCCAAACACGTCGCGGAACAAAGCGACGTGGTCTTTGCCATCGTCGGCTTCCCGCGCGATGTGCGCGAGGTCTTTCTCGGCCACGACGGTGCCCTCGCCGGAAGCAAAAAAGGCACCATTCTGGTCGATATGACAACGAGCGAGCCCTCGCTGGCCATGGAGATCTATGAAGCCGCGAACAAAAAGGACGTCCACGCCGTCGATGCGCCTGTTTCCGGCGGCGACATCGGTGCTCGCGAGGCCCGCCTCTCGATCATGATCGGCGGCGACAAGGAAGTCGTCGAAGCGCTCCAGCCCTGCTGGGAAGCGATGGGCAAGACGATCATTCATCAAGGCCCAGCAGGTGCCGGCCAGCACACCAAAATGGTGAATCAGACTCTCATCGCCAGCGGCATGATCGGCGTCTGCGAAGCCCTGCTTTATGCCTACAAAGCCGGCCTTGATCTGCCAACGGTGCTGCAATCGGTCGCGCCGGGAGCGGCCGGAAGTTGGTCGCTGTCCAATCTCGGACCACGGATCATCGCCAACAACTTCGATCCGGGCTTTTTCGTCGAGCACTTTATCAAAGACATGGGCATTGCCCTCGCCGAAGCCAGTCGCATGCACATTTCGCTACCCGGCCTAGCCCTCGCCCATCAGCTCTACGTCGCTGTCAAAGCCCAAGGCCACGGCCGCGACGGTACGCATGCCCTGGAGCTAGCCCTGGCCAAAATGTCGGGCATCGATTGGCGTAAACGGTAATGGAAGAAGCTCCAAGAACCGAATAACCAACGGAATCCCAATCCTGTCTCGTTTGGTTCTTGGATTTTGGTTCTTCGGTTCTTGTGTTACAGTTCCCGCAAGGACGCGGCTGAATGGAATGGATACTTGCTAGCTTGGCGACTGTGACTGCTGCGCTGGTCTGCGCCGTCTTGCTGTTAGCCCGCCGGCAACGAGTTATGGCGGCACAACATTACGAGCTGTTGTGCCGTCTGGACGATTTGCAATCCACAGTCGGCGCGCAGCGGCGGCAGTTGGAATCACTGAAAGCAGTTCTAAGCGCGCCTCAAACCAACGGCGTCCATCAACAAGTGCGTGATCCGCTTGGTCTCATCGAGCAGCTCGGTGATGCAGCGGCGTTGTCCGGCGATGAATCGCTCAAAAACGCTGCCGATGCGATTTGCAATTTGCCGATCGGTGTTGCCCCTGATCTTTTTGAAGCCGACCACAAGCTGCTGGCTATTTCACGCCTCCGCAAACAGGGCAACTCGTTCTTAGAAATTGCCGCTCGCCTGAATCTGCCCCTCGGCGAAGTCGAGCTCCTCGCCAATACTCGCTCCTAGAAACCGCCTCGTCGCGCATCTCCTTTGCGCCTTTGCCACCCTTCGCGCTCTTTGCGTTACGAATCTCCAGTAAGCATGGCAGTATGGCGTCTGCCGTGGATGATCGCGGCATCTCGGCAGGTTTGCTCATGAAACCGCCGCCGGATAGACTGCGATGGCTCCATTGGAACGACCTTACTTGAATCCATGAACGCTGCCACCGAAGATCCCGTCCTGACCAGCTCCCGCCGCGAGGCGCTCATCGCGTTCGCCATCTGGCTCGTCGCCTGCTCCTATTCCATCACGGTCTGCTACCGCTACGGTTACGACCGAGATGTCGCGACATTGACTTACGTCCTCGGCTTTCCGGACTGGATTTTTTACGGCGTCGTCCTGCCGTGGACAGTATGCACCTTCCTGTGCTTCGTTATGTCCTATTTCGTGATTGCCGACGGCGAACTCGGTGAGGAACAGGCCGAGGAGCAAATTGGCCCCCGCGCGTCGGAGGCCGAGCATGCCTGACGCAGCCCTTATTTTCGCGCAAGCGGCAGCAAGCGGATCGACCTCACTGCCCTCTCCCGGCCTCGGTGCAATCACCGCTCTTGTCCTGTTCATTGTCGCCTCCGTCTGGCTGGGCACCGTCGCGCAGCGCGTCGTCGAACGCAGCCAATTCATTCAAGGCTATTTTCAAGGCAACCGTGGCCTCGGCGCGTGGACCATCGCCCTCACCGCGACCGTCCAAAGCGGCGGCACATTCATGGGCTTTCCGTCGCTCGTCTATACCTACGGCTGGATCGTCGCTGTTTGGATCGGCAGCTACATGGTCGTGCCGCTCACCGGCTTTGCCATTATTGGCAAGCGCATCGCCCAGATTTCCCGCCGCACCGGCGCGGTAACAATGCCCGACCTGTTCCGCGCCCGCTACGGCAGCCCCGCGGCCGGCCTCGTCTGCTCGCTGCTCATCATCGTGTTCATGACGATCATGATGTTCGCTCAGTTCAAGGCCGGCGCGGTCGTGATGAAGATCGCCTGGCCCGGAACGGGCGTCTTGGCGCTCTCTGAAGAGCCCAACGCACCGATCGATAAAATCTACCTCATCGGCTTGGCCATTTTTTCGCTCACCGTCGTCGGCTACACGCTTATCGGCGGTTTCCTCGCCGCGGTTTGGACCGATCTGCTGCAGAGCGTCATGATGTTCATCGGTGTCATGATCCTCGTCGTGCTCGCCTTATGGACAACGGGCGGCCTGGAACCTGCTTCGCGCAAAGCCGTCGAAGTCGCCGGCCCCGCAATTGCCTCCGGTCCCGGAATACGACCGAATGGCGACCCGTTTCTGCCGCTGACGATGGCTTTCTCGTTTTTCTGCTTTTGGCCTTTCGCCGGCATGGCTTCGCCCGCCAGCATCGTCCGCATCATGGCCTGCAAAGACACGCGCGTCCTGCGGCAGTCGATCTTTTTGCTGGCCATCTACAACATGTGCATCTATCTGCCGCTGATCATGATCTGCATCTGCGCCAAAGCGAAGATGCCGGGCCTGGCCAAGCCCGATGAAGTCATCCCGCGGATGGCGCTGGCGCTCACGGCCGATTTCCCGCTCGGCCTTGGCTCCTGGGTTTCCGGCCTCATCCTCGCCGCGCCATTCGGAGCAATCATGGCCACCGTGAGCTGCTATTTGCTCGTCATCGCCTCCGGCCTTGTCCGTGACGTGTATCAGCGCTTTCTCTATCCAGCCGCTTCGGAACACGAGCTCCGCCGCCTCACATATCTTGTCATGATCGTCATTGGCGCTGTCGCCGTTGTGCTCAACATTTTCCCCGTCAAACACCTGCAAACGTTCGTTGTCATCAGCTCCGGCTGCGCCGCGTCGTCATTTCTGATGCCCACGCTCATGATGTGCTATTGGCGCCGCGCCACAGCCGCTGGCACCATCGCCGCCATGCTCTCCGGCGCCGCCGCTTCCTCGGCACTTAATATCGCCGGCCTCATCATCGCGATTCGCGCCGGCAAACCCTCCGAGTTCCACGCCTACGAGCTCCTCGGCTTCGATCCGCTCATCTGGGGCCTCGCCTCTTCGTTATTGCTCGGCATCGTCGTCAGCCTAATCACCATCCCGCCGGAAGAGCGCCTCATCAGCAAGCTCTTCGACGTGGTAGCGCCTCAACCAAGTTAAACACGAAGGGCACAAAGAGCACCAAGAGGAAATGATGGTGGAAGCTGCCAGAGGTGAATTGAATCGCAGGGATTTTGGCCGCTACTTCTCCTTTGCGCCCTTCGCGTCTTCGTGGTTTTTCCTCTTAGAATCTCCCGGCTTCAGTGACGAGAAGTTGCCGAAGGTCGCCGTCATCACCACCGTCTGGCGGCACAACTCCCACGCCGATGTCCTCGCATCCCGGCTCGTGCAAGGCTACACGCTCAACGGCCAAGGCGAATTCCCCAAGCTCAAGCTCGTCAGCGCCTATGTCGATCAGTTTCCCGAAAACGACATGAGTCGACGGTTGGCGAAAGAACATGGCTTTACGATATACGACTCAGTTGCCGATGCCTTAACGCTCGGCGGCGACAAGCTGGCCGTTGATGGAGTGCTACTGATCTGCGAACACGGCGACTACCCGAAAAGCGAAACTGGCAGCATTCAATACCCAAAACGCAGGCTTTTTGGCGAAATCGTCAACGTCTTCAAACGCAGCAACCGTGTCGTTCCCGTGTTCAGCGACAAGCACCTCGAAGACGACTGGACCGATATCGCCTGGTTCTACGGCGAGGCCAAACGACTCAAAATTCCGCTCATGGCCGGTTCATCCCTGCCGACGACCTGGCGCATTCCCGAAGCCGATGCCGAACGCGATCAGCCGTTGAAGGAAATTGTCGCCGTCGGCTACGGCCCTCTCGACGCCTACGGCTTTCACTCGCTGGAAATGGTCCAGTGCCTCGCGGAACGTCGAAAAGGCGGCGAAACCGGTGTTAAATCAGTCAAATGCCTCACCGGGGACGCCGTCTGGCGCGCCGCCGAGCAAAAGCAATTGGATCGCAGTCTCCTCGACGCTGCGGTCAGCCGCTTCCGCGAGAAGCCATTGCCAGCCGGATCAAAAATCAACGACATCGCCAAAAATCCGTCGCTGTTTGTTATCGATTACAACGACGGCCTCCGCGCCAGCGTCTTCATGGCCGATCAGTTCGTGCATGGTTTTGCCGCCGCCTGGCAGTACGCCGATGGCCACTCGGATTCAACATGCTTCTGGCTCCAAGACGGCCGCCCTTACATGCACTTCGCCTATTTGCTCAAAGGCATCGAGCCAATGATGCATTCTAGCCGCCCCACCTGGCCCGTCGAACGCACTCTGCTCACCAGCGGCCTTCTCGATGCCGCACTTCAATCGCGCCTCCGCGACGGCGCGGTGATCGAAACGCCCTACCTGAACGTCGCCTATCATTCCGATTGGGCCTGGCACTCACCCCCTGCGCCCCCCGTAACACGATCGGCCAATGCACAATAACTAGCGCTCCGATCGCTTTTTTGGATATTCGTCTAGCAGTTGGCGAAATGCCGTAATATCCGGACTCGATGCCACGCTGAGGTAGTGGCGGACTGTACCAGCTCCTCCGTCTAGGTCTGGATCGGCATTGGCGGCCAGAAGTATCTTTGTAACCTCCAGATTGCGCTGCGCCTTAATAACCGAAAGTTTGAGAGGGCTAATATGCTCATCATTTACAGCATCAACTTCGGCTCCTGCCTCGATCAACAGCCGAACAATTTCGGCATTTTTCGTCCTAACGGCAAAATGCAATGGCGTCCAATGTCGTCGGTCCTGCGCGTTAACATCGACTCCGAGACGAATCAGGTGCTTAATCACTTGAGGGTTAGGAGGAGCCGTTACCGATACCAATGCCATATGCAGGAGGTTCCATCTATCAGTATCGCTTCTTGTATTTACGTCCATCCCTTCAGCAATCAAAGCATCGATCCTCGCACAATCCCCTTTAAGGAGTGCTGCATGTGCGTCCTGGATTACGTCTGACATCGCTCACCTAGACCGACTGGCCAAAGAACTTTCGCATGTCCTTTAGCTCTTTTTCACCGCCGATACCAAAAACGTCGGATTCAGAGCCTCAAAATTCAGCCGCTCGAGCTGGTCATTCCCGCGAGCCAGATTCACCATCAGCACCTGTGCGTCGCCGGCCTTGGCCATCAGAACCTCGCGGACCGCGGAGATGTTCTCAATGCTGCCTACATTCGCCACAAGCCGGCCCCCCGCCCTCAGTTGCTCAAAAGCCAACTCCACAATCCGCCGTACCTGTCGCCCCGTGCCCCCGACGAAAACCGCGTCCGGTGCCGCGAGGCCAGCCCAAGCTTCCGGCGCCTTCCCCAAAATCGGCGTCAAATTCCGCACGCCGAACCGCTCCGCATTGCTCGCGATCAGCGCGTAATCCTCCGGATCCATTTCAATCGCATACACTCGGCCGCCGCTCGCGATTTGCGCCGCCTCGATCGCCACCGATCCGCTCCCCGCCCCGACATCCCATACCGTGCTCGTCGGCCCGATGTCCAGCGTTGCCAGCGCGATCGCACGGACTTCGGAGGGCGTGAGCAGGCCCCGTTTTGGCTGCGACTGCAAAAACTCCTCGTCCGGATTGCCAAACAGCCGCTTTCCCATCATCGCTGGCGGCCGATCCGGCACTCCCGGCTTGCGCACCAGAATCAGCACATTCAGCGGCGAAAACTCTTGCTTGGCGATCTCGACCAGTTCTTCATGCGTCACCCGCTCATCGGGCGAGCCCAGGTTCTCGCAAACGTAAGCGGTGAAGTAATCGATTTTTCGATCGAGCAAAGCCTGAGCCACCGCAGCCGGCGGCGCGGCATCGGTCGTAAACAATCCCACCTTCGCCGCCGTGCGCGCCTTCTCAACCACCAACTCCAACGGCTGCGTCGCCAAGCTTGTCAAATAAGCGTCATCCCAACTTTCTTTCACGCGCGCGAACGCCAACTGCATGCTGCTCACGTGCGGCGTCACTTCGAACCGGTCTTTCCCCAATCGGTCGCACAGATATCGGGCCGTGCCGTAAAACAGCGGATCGCCCGCCGTAAGCACGACCACCCGCTTATTCGCCGCCGCTTCAATCTTTTTCACAATTGCATCAAGATCGCTGCCGATTTCGAGTTTTTCCGCTTTACTCGCCGCCGCAGCCGTCAATGCATCCTTTGGCCCGACCAGCAGCTCCGCCTGCTGCACCAACTGCCGCGCCGTCGTCGTTAATCCTTCGAGACCATCATCGCCAATGCCGACGATGTTGATTTTTGTAGTCGCCATATTCAAAAAATCCGTTTTCGATGAAGAACGCCTGATTGTAGGGAACCCAATGCCGAATGACCAAGCACCAACACCGAATAAGCTAACAAAACATTGGTCATTCGGACTTCGTCATTCGTCATTTGAACCATCGGTCCGTTGCACCATTCGGAGCGCGCTTGTACAACGGCTGACTCCCCATAAACAAGGTAAAAGCAATGCCTCGCGTCCTCGTCACACCGGCCATTATCCGCAACATCCCCGGTCCCTATTCCGAAACGCTCACGAAAGGTGGCCTCGAAATTGTCTATCCGCCCAAAGGCTGCGACACAATGCGGCTGGAGAATCTAATGCCGCTGCTGGAAGGCGTCGATGCCATGTTGGCCAGCGTCGAGAAACTATCACGCGACGTCTTGTCGAAAACGAAGCTGCGAGCCATTGCCCGCATGGGCGTCGGCTACGACGCGATCGACGTCCCCGCTGCAACTGACCTGGGAATCGCGGTCACAATCACGCCGGGCACGCTCGAACAGTCCGTAGCCGAGCACACAGTAGCGATGTTGCTGGGAGTTAGTCGAGCGCTCGTCCAGCGAGATAGGGAAGTCCGCGCTGGCACATGGAGTCGCGCCCCCATGCCCCGCATCGCTGGCAAAACGATCGGCCTCGTCGGTCTCGGCCGCATCGGCCGCGCCGTCGTGCCCAAGATGCAATGCCTCGGTATGAAAGTTATCGGCTATGACCCCTTCGCCGACAAAAACTGGGCCGCCAGCGCCAGTGTGACGCTCGTGAGCCTCGAAGACCTCTTCAAAACGGCCGACGTTGTCAGCCTGCACACGACCACCACGCCCGAAACGGCCAACATGATCAATGCGAAGACGCTGGCCCTCATGAAGCCGGATGCCATCTTGATCAACACCGGCCGCGGCGCCCTCGTCGATGAAGACGCTCTCTGCGAAGCCTTGGACCGCGGTCATCTCTTCGGCGCCGGCCTCGACGTCTTCAAAACCGAGCCGCTGCCGCTCGACAGCAAGCTGCTCAAGTACGACAACGTCCTCGTCTGCACGCACATGGGCGGCCTCGATCAAGAATCGACCGTCGCCATGGCCAATCTCGCCGCCCAATGCATCGTCGATCTCTACAAAGGCAACTGGCCCGACGCCTGCGTTGTCAATCGCGACCTGCGCGACAAATACAAGTGGTAGAAAGATGTGAGTAAGTGAGTACGTGAGTGGTTTTGATTTCACCACTCACCTACTCACCACTCACCTGTCTTAGAACTGGTAAGAACTACCGCAACCGCAGCTCTTCTTCGCCATCGGCACATCGAGGTGGAAACCCCGCTGCTCCAGCCCATCGATAAAATCGAGCGTTGCCCCGTCCAGGAACAACTCGCTCTTCTTATCGACGACAATATCTTCGCCGTGGAATTTGTACCGGCTGTCCTTGGCTTCATCGAATTGGTTGTCAAGAAACAGGCGGTGGCTATGGCCGCTGCACCCCCCGGCCACGATCTTCACACGCAGGAACATTTCATCGCCCGCGCTCGCGCCTTCTTTGTGGCGTTTCAGTTCGCTGGCGGCTTTCTCAGTGAGGGTAATCGACGACATAGCTCTTCGGCTCCTCGAATCGTGTTGATTGTTATGACTACTAGAAGTATACCGCGCCCATAGCGAACGCCGCGAGGCGTATATTACGCCGCCGAAAGGTCGCCCGCCGGTCGCTGTAAATTCTTTGGCGGCCGTCAGTTTTGTCAAGA
The DNA here is from genome assembly GCA_036496265.1 of Pirellulaceae bacterium. GTDB lineage: Bacteria > Planctomycetota > Planctomycetia > Pirellulales > Pirellulaceae > CAYLLN01. The sequence continues at coordinate 13,516 of DASXLL010000338.1, forward strand.
AGTGGCTAGGCTGCTTAGCCGCCGCAGTCGGTGGACATTTTCGGCCACCGCAGCCACGGCATAGTCGATTTCCTCTTCCGAATTGAACCGCCCGATCCCAAACCGCAAGCTCGCCCGCGTCAAATCTTCATTCAGCCCCATCGCCCGCAGCACATGGCTCGGCTCCGGATTCGCGCTCGTACACGCGCTCCCGCTCGAAACGGCAATCGTTTTCATGCTCATCATCAGCGCCTCGCCGTTCACGAAGGGAAAAGCACAATTGAGATTCCCCGGTAAGCGCGGTTCCAATACCAACCCGACGCGTAAGCGAGGGCTAACCGCTCGGGTGCCACTGCTGGTTTGCCCAGCGGCGCCTTCCCATTCCGGCCCATTAAGCACAACATCCGGAATGTCTCGCGTTAGCCCTTCCCACAACCGCTGCCGCAGCTCAACCAACCGTGGAATCTCCGTTCCCATCTCAGCCACGCATAATTCCATCGCCTTACCAAACCCCACAATCCCCGGCACATTCAGCGTCCCGCTTCGCAACCCATGCTCCTGCCCGCCACCGTCAATCAGCGGCTCCAGCCGCACCGCCCCGCCACTGCGCCGCACGAAAAGAGCACCAACACCCTTCGGCCCATAAATCTTGTGTGCCGAAAAGCTCATCAAATCGACGGCCAACTTCCGTACATCAACCGGAATTTTGCCGACACCTTGTGTCGCATCGCAATGAAAAATCACCCCCCGCTCGCGGCAAATCTTCGCAATCTCCGCAATCGGCTGAATCACCCCAATCTCATTATTCGCCAGCATCACGCTAACCAGCAGCGTCTCTTGCTCGATCGCGTCAGCCACCTTCTGCGGATCGAGCCAACCGGCGCGCGAACTTCCATGCTGTTCAACTTCGAGCAGCGTCACCTCAAAACCTCGCCGCGCCAGCCGCCGCAGTGGATCGAGCACCGCCTTATGCTCCGTTGCCACGCTGACAATGTGGTTTCCCTTCCGCCGCGGACGGTCCGCCAAACCGCGAATCGCCAGATTGTTGCTCTCCGTCGCCCCACTCGTGAACACAATCTCGCGCCCCTCCGCACCAATTGCCACCGCAATCGATTCCCGCGCCCGATCGACGGCCTCCTTCGCCTCCAATCCAAAACTGTGATTGATGCTCCCCGCGTTCCCGAACTGCTCCGTAAAAAACGGCAGCATCGCCTCCACCACTCGCGGATCAACCCGCGTGGTCGCATGGTTATCAAGATAAATAGGCAATTGGACTGCCATAAGGCGAGCGGGAGGCGTCAGCCTCCCGGTAATTCTCCATCACATCCCATTCTACTCATCCACCGTCCCCAATTTCCGGGCAATGCAGCACTCGCTTAGCATGAACTTCTATCTTTTTCTCTGGCGCACCACGATAATGCCGGCTATCTGATTCCTCGGAGAACTTAAATGCCCAGGTACTGTTTCTCAGCCCTCGTTTTCGCACTTTCGTTCCTTGCCGTTGCCACGACCACCGCCGCCGACCGCCTCAAGTTCGACGCGGTTTCCGCCGAGCAAGCCAAACTCGAACAACAGGAGCTCGCGGAAAATAAGGAACAACGCACGCTAACCGACGCCATGGCCGAATACCGCAAAACGGCCGAAGTCGTCCATTATCAATCCGGCGAGCGCCGCCTCCCCGGCTATTTATATAAGCCGGCAGGGAACGGCCCCTTTCCCGCCGTCATGTGGAACCACGGCAGTGAAAAAGATCCTCGGGCCCAGCCCGAACTGGCCCGCTTCTATACGCAACACGGCTTCGTCGTCTTCATCCCCATTCGCCACGGCCACGGTAACACCGACGGGCCTTACATCGTCGATCTCCAAAAAGAAATTGCCGAAATAGAAACCGACCAAACTAAAGCCCGTCGCGAGCAAGTCCAACTGCACGACGTCTATAACGCCGACGTCGTCGCCGCCCTCGCCTGGCTCAAAGAACAGTCCTTCGTCGATCCCACCCGCCTCGTCGTCTCCGGCTGCTCCTACGGCGGCATCCAAACGCTCATCACCGCCGAAAAAGGTCTCGGCGTCAAAGCCTTCCTCCCCTTCGCCCCGGGCGCAATGTCCTTCGCCAGCGCCCCTCTCCGCGAACGCATGGAGCAATGCGTCAAAAACTGTAAGACCCCAATGCTCCTTCTCCAAGCCCAAAACGACTACAGCACCGGCCCCTGCGAGCTGCTTGGTCCGCTCTTGAAATCCAAGGGCACGTCCAGCCACAGCACCATCTATCCCGCCTTTGGCCATACCAATCAGCACGGCCACGGTGCCTTCGCCTGCTGGAGCCTCGGCACAGAACAATGGGGTGCCGAAGCCCTCGCATTCATTGACTCCGCCTTCAAACACTAACCCGACGCGCAAGCGAGGACGATCGACTCCATTCTCGCAGTTGTTTTTACGTTCTCGGATGGACTTTCACCTTCAAGACCACGTCATCCTCGTCACCGGCGGCGCCAAAGGCATCGGCGAAGCCATCGGCCGCGTCTTAGCCGCCGAAGGCGCAATTCCCGTCATCATCGGCCGCAATCAAAGCGATAACGAATCCGCCGTCAAGCGAATCATCGCCTCTGGCGGCCGCGCGAATGCCATTACCGCCGAACTCACTCGCACCGAAGACTGCCAGCGCGCCGTTTTAGCTGTGACCGAAAAATTCGGCCGCATCGACGGCCTCGTCAACAACGCCGGTGTCAACGACGGTGTCAATCTCGAGCACGGCGACACCGAAAAATTCCTCGCCTCGCTCCGCAAAAACCTGGTCCACTACTACGACATGGCCCATTTCGCTCTGCCCGAGCTAAAAAAATCCCGCGGGGCCATCGTCAACATTGGCTCCAAAGTCGCCGAAACCGGCCAAGGCGGCACATCCGCCTACGCCGCCGCCAACGGCGGCCGCAATGCCCTCACGCGCGAATGGGCCGTCGAGTTGGCCAAATACAACATCCGCGTCAACGCCGTCATCGTCGCCGAATGCTGGACCCCGATGTACGAAACCTGGCTCTCAACTCAACCCGATTCCGCCGCCGCTCGGGCCCAGATCGAGGCCCGCATCCCCCTCGGCCACCGCATGACAACGAGCGACGAAATCGCCCACGCCGTCGCCTTCCTCCTCTCCGACCGCTCTAGCCACACCACAGGCCAACTCCTCCACATTGATGGCGGCTACGTCCACCTCGACCGGGCCCTAACGTAGCCATCACGCTCCGCGTGATGAGCCCGGCCGCTACCAATTCGTTCCAATATTTAAATCCAAAACTCGAAGCACGAGACAAATTCAAAGCACGAAAATCAATAGCGTTGCTGCGTTCGCCTTTTCTGCCATTCTTCATTCAGTCATTCGTGCTTGTTTCGGATTTCGAGCTTCGTGCTTCGAATTTCACGAGTAAACCGCCTCAATCACCCTCCCCCCCGCCACCGCATACGGCCTATTCAGCGTATCCGTGTAATGTCCCCTCGGATCGATTCCGAGCGCATGAAACATCGTCGCCGCCACATCCCACGGACCATACCGATCCGTCACCGGCTCCGCCCCCAGCCGATCCGACGCCCCGACCACCGCCCCGCGCTGCACTCCCGCCCCCGCCATCGCAATCGAATAAACCGACGCCCAATGCTTTCTTCCCGGCGACGCTCCAGCAAATCTTGGCTCCAGCGCCACCTTTGGCGCGCGTCCAAACTCGCCCATGCACACAACCAGCGTCTGATCCAACAGCCCGCGCTGATCAAGGTCCTCAATCAGCGCCGCAAAACTCTGATCGAACCGCGGCAGCAAACGATTCTGCAGGGCATCAAAAATATCATTGTGCGTATCCCAGCCGTAGGCATCCGTATCATCCGGGTCTTTATCTTGCCCGCGGTTCGACTGCGTCGCGATCACATTGATATACGGCACGCCCGCCTCCACCAGCCGCCGCGCCAGCAGCATCGCCTGCCCCGTTCGATTATCTCCATATCGCTCGCGAATTTTCGCCGGCTCTGCCGTGAAATCAAACGCTTCCCGCGTCGCCCGCGACGACAACATGCGGCTGGCCTGCCCATACAGCCGGTCCATATCCAGCGCCTGCTGATTCGCCTCCAGCCTTGCGGCATACCGATCCAGCGACTGCTTCAGCGTCAGCCGATCGTCTTGTCGCACCGGTGGCAACTCCGGCCGCGGCGCTAAATCCGGCAGCGCCCCCGCCGCATCGCTCGGGTCGCCGATCACCAGCGGCTCAAACGCCCGGCCCAGCAGCCCGCCATCCTGTCCCGGCGACAGATTCGTCGGCACTAGCGCCGGCCCATTTACATGAATCGCATCGAAAACAAACTTGCTCTTCGTTTGCAGCCGGCGAACGATCGCCCCGTAAGTCGGCAAATCGCTCGGGCTCGGCAGCGGATTGGCCGACCGCTGCTTGTGATACATGCCCGTCAGCGCCAGATACGCCGCCGTCCCGTGATCGAGATCCTCATGCGACAAGCTGCGGACGATCGTCAACCGATCCGCAATTTTTGCAATCCGCGGCATGTGTTCGCAAAACTGCACGCCGCTCATCGCCGTCCCGATCGGCTGAAACGCCCCCCGCACATCCAGCGGCGCCTCAGGCTTCGGATCCCACGTATCGATCTGGCTCTGCCCACCATTGGCGAAAACAAGAATCACCGACTTTGCCCGGCCGAACCCTACCACGCGGGCCGCTGATTCATTGGCCGCGCCTGTGTTCATCTTTGCCAGACTCAATGCACCAAGCGACCCAATGCCGAGCCACTGCCGCCGATTCAAGCGGCCAGACGGAAGGCGGACTTCTTCCCAAAATCGCAACATCGTAATATCGATTTTACTCGTCGCGGCTCACCCCGGAAGCTACAACCAACATTATTGAACCCTTCCCTTACTCGTCGTTTAACGGGGAGCCGCAGGCGACCACTAATCCGCTTGCGCCGCTTTTGATGACGGATGCGAGCGCGTTGATGTCAGTTTTGAAGCCCATTTCCCCGCTTTTGGCCGCTATCTGGCTCAGTCAGGCAATTGCGTACGTTTGTGCGCAAGATGCGGGTCTCGAAGGACGACTGAAATTAGAGGGCGCGGCCGCGCTCGCAGTGGCCGCGCGGCGAGAAGGCGACGCGGGCCGTGGCGCGGTCGTTTTTCATCAGCCCCAGACGATGTGCAGCAAGTGTCACGCGGTGGATGGCACACAAGTGGGCTTCGGCCCCGAATTGACCGCCCTGCCGCGCGATACATCCGACGACTACCTCGTCGAGTCGATTCTTGAGCCCTCGAAGATGATTCGGAAGGGCTTCGAACTGGTAACCGTCGGTTTGGCGGACGGGCGCGTCGTTACTGGCATCGTGACGCAAAGTGACGAGCAGCAGATAACCCTTCGCGATACCGGCGCGCCCGACAAAACGATCGAAATTCCGCGCCGCGACATCGAAACACAAAAGGCGAATCCCCTTTCCGCTATGCCGGCGGCTGTCGCCAATCAAATCACCAGCCGGCAATCCTTTTTAGATCTCGCGCGCTACCTGATGGAAATTCGCGACGGCGGCCGGGCCCGCGCCGCAGCGCTCGCGCCGCCTCCCTCGCTCGTGACGCTGCAGCTTCCGGAATACGAGTCGCACATCGACCACGCCGGACTCATCGAAAACCTGGATACCGCCGCGTCGCGCCGCGGAAAAGCCATCTATCAGCAACTCTGCGTCAACTGCCACGGCACGCGCGAGCAGCCGGGGTCGCTTCCGACCTCGCTGCGATTCGCAGAGGGCAAATTCAAGAACGGCAGCGATCCGTTCGCCATGTATCAAGCATTAACGCGAGGTTTCGGCCTCATGGCCCCGCAATCTTGGATGGTGCCACAGCAGAAATACGATGTCATTCACTACATCCGCCAGGAATATCTGCGGAAGAATAATCCGAGTCAGCTATTCTCCGTGACACGCGATTATTTGGCCGGACTGCCACGCGGCGACACGCGCGGACCCGAGCCGCGCATCGTCGAACCCTGGCGCGACATGGACTACGGCCCGAGCCTCATCGGCACGTTCGAGATCGGATCCGACGGTAGCAACATCGCTCAAAAAGGAATCGCCGTCCGGCTCGATCCCGGTCCCGGCGGTGTCGCCCGCGGTCGCGCCTTTATGATTTTCGAGCACGACACGCTCCGCTGGGCCGCCGGCTGGACCGGCAGCGGCTTCATCGACTGGGACGGCATCAACTTCAACGGCAAGCACCAAGTGCATCCGCACGTCGTCGGCGATGTCGTTTTTAGCAATCCGACCGGCCCCGGCTGGGCCGAACCAGGCACCAGCTCCTTGGCCGATGAGCAACGAGTCATCGGCCGCGACAATCGGCGCTACGGCCCGCTTCCGCGAGCCTGGGGACGCTACCGCGGGCTCTATCACATCGGTGATCGCATCGTCGTGGCCTACATAGTCGGCGAAACCGAGGTTTTGGAAAGCCCTCGATTAATGGACGCCGATTCAAGCCAACCGCCGGCCTTCATACGAACCATTGAGATCGGGCCGCGCAAGCGAGAAATGACATTAGTCGCTTGCGAGCGGGATGCCACGACTGAAGCCATTCGATCGGACCTCAATTGCAGTTGGGCCACCGTCGGCGACCGGCTGTGCCTGCGAATTCCAGCCGGCGACCAGCCAATGCGGTTTGAGTTGGCGGTAGCACGCGATGTTGCAACCACAAAGCTCACCGCTTCGCTATACCCCGTCTCTAACCCGCTCTCGAAGGGAGAAGCGGCGATCGCTCGCTGGCCCCAAAAGTTAACCACCACAGCCATCCGCGGCTCGAACACCGGCCCCTTTGCCGTCGATATCCTCACGCAGCCGGAGCAAAATCCCTGGCAAGCCCAATTGCGGCTCACCGGCCTCGATTTCCTGCCAGGCGGCGACGCAGCCATGGTCTGCACCTGGGACGGCGATGTTTGGCGAGTCACCGGCTTGTCAAATCTTGACAATGCTGAAGCAAGCCCTGAACTCACCTGGCAACGAATCGCCTCCGGTCTCTTTCAGCCTCTCGGTATCAAATGCCTCGGCACTGACATCTTCGTCACCTGCCGCGATCAACTCGTGAAGCTTCGCGATTTCAACGGCGACGGCGAAACGGATTTCTACGAATGCATCAACAGCGATCACCAGGTGACCGAGCACTTCCACGAATTCGCCATGGGCCTCCAAACCGACGCCGCTGGCAATTTCTACTACGCGAAATCCGCTCGGCATGCACTCCCGGCCGTCGTGCCACATCACGGCACGCTCCTGCGGATATCTGCGGACGGCTCGAAGACGGACATTTTGGCAACCGGCTTCCGAGCCGCAAACGGCGTCTGCCTCAACGACGACGGCACCTTCGTCGTCACCGATCAGGAAGGACATTGGAATCCCAAGAACCGAATCAATTGGGTCGAGCCGGGCAAATTCTATGGCAACATGTTCGGTTATCACGACGTGACCAACTCGTCGGACGCCGCGATGCAGCAGCCATTGTGCTGGATCACCAATCAATTCGACCGCTCGCCCGGCGAATTACTATGGGTGCCACCGAATCATTGGGGGCCGCTGGCGGGAAACCTAATCAACCTCTCGTACGGCGCCGGCAAGCTGTTTGTTGTCCCCTTCGAAGACGTGAATGGCCAAAAACAGGGCGGAATGTGCATGCTGCCAGTCGGGCCGCTTCCCACCGGCGTCATGCGCGGCCGGTTCCACCCGACTGACAAACAACTCTATTGCTGCGGCATGTTTGCCTGGGCCGGTAATGCCACCCAACCCGGCGGACTCTATCGCATTCGCTCCACCGGCCGCCCAACGCATTTGCCCATCGCCTTGCACGCGAAGCCCAAGAAAATTGAAATCACCTTCACCGATCCCATCGATCTCCAGGCGGGCGCCGACGCAGCGAATTACTCCATCAAAGTCTGGTCGCTCAAACGCACCGCCAATTATGGCTCCGAGCATTACGACGAACACCCGCTCACAGTCGAACGAGCGGACGTCTCGGTGGATGGTCGCAGCGTGACGCTACACATCCCGGAGTTAGCCCCGACGTGGGGAATGGAAATTCTCTGCCGCCTGGTGACAGCCGACGGCCAGCGCTTGGAACGAGTCATTCACAACTCGATTCATCGACTGCCAGAACGTTAGAACGCCAATAGCGCGATGTAATCATGAAAAATCAACTCGTTCTGATATTCGTCTTCGTAAGCGCCATTGCTTTTATGGCTCCTGCCGAGGAACCGCCAGCCAAACCCGCCCCGCCCAAAAAACTCGCGTTGCCCGGCGAAATCCTCACCATCGCCGACCGTCCCGCCTTCATCTTTCTGCCGCCCGCAGAAAAGCGCACCCAGCCGCAGCCTTGGATCTTCTACGCGCCAACGCTCCCGGCCTATCCCGACGAAGCCGAACGCTGGATGCACGAGCAATTTCTCGCCGCCGGAATCGCCGTCGCCGGCATCGATGTCGGCGAGGCCTACGGCAGCCCCTCAAGCCACGTCAAATTCGACGCGCTCTACGACGAGCTCATTACGAAAAGAAACTTCGCCCCCCAAGCCTGCCTCTTCGGTCGCAGCCGCGGCGGATTATGGGTCAGCAGCTATGCCATTCGCCATCCAGAACGTGTCAGCGGCATCATTGGCATCTATCCCGTCTTCGATTTCCGCACCTATCCCCGCCTGGCAAAAGCCGCCCCGGCTTACGGCCTGACTCCGGAACAACTCGAAGCTCGCAGCGCCGAGCTGAACCCCATCGAGCGTATCAGCATCCTCGCCAAAAGCAGAATCCCCGTCACCATCATCCACGGCGACATGGACACCGTCGTCCCAATCCAGGAAAACTCCGCCGAGCTCCTCCGCCGCTACCAGGAAGCCGGCGCTGGCGACCTCGTCAACCTCATCATCGCTCCCGGCCAAGGCCACAGCTTCTGGCCCGGCTTCTTCCACGAACAAGCGCTCGTCGATTTTGCAATTGCCAAGGCCCGGCAATAAATGGCCACCCGGGCGCATCTGCCTATATGCGTTACTGCACTTGTACTATCACCAGTTCGTCACCGGAACGACGCAGATGATGCAATATTTTTCAAAAAAACGGCCCCAGCGCATTGCCATGCATAATGTGCATGCGCCGCATACCGACAAGGTGTCCTAACTCGTTGTGAAGTAAACGTTTGTATAAAGTACGAGTCTCTGCATAAAATAAATCGCCTGCATATGCGGTCAGGCATAAATCACCCGAAGGTAAGGTTTTGTCAAAAACTCGGAACATACGCCACGCACGAAGCCTTCCTGCTGACCCGTGCCGTTGACCACTTGCAGATACCCAGATAATCTAGGGAATTCCATTTCGTTCGCTGTCTTTCGCGGCGGACGTAAGTCCGTATCCTGTTTTGTGTTCCGCAATTTCGGTGAAGGTCGTCAGACCTGTGGCTGCCAATCCGCCGCTCCTATGCGGCGTAGACCGGCTGCCATTTGCCGCGCGGAGCCATGGAGTAGCAGATCGTGGCTGAATCGACGTTAGTAAACGAATTGATCGAGGCGGGCGTGCATTTCGGACACCGGGCCAGCCGGTGGAATCCGAAAATGGCGCCCTACATCTACGCCCGCAAAAACGGCATCCACATCGTGGACATTCGCGAGACCATTCGCGGACTTCTACGGGCCAAGAAATACCTGGCTCAAGTCGCCGCTCAAGGCTCGCTCGTACTCTTTGTCGGCACGAAAAAGCAAGCCGGCCCGGCTGTCGAGCGTGAGTCCACCCGCTGCCACATGCCCTTCGTCGCCGAGCGCTGGCTCGGCGGCTGCTTGACTAATTTCCGCACCATCCGCAGCCGACTCGGTCGTCTCGAAGAAGTCGAAAAGATTCGCGGCGGCGACGAGATCGCGACCTACTCGAAAAAGGCCCAATCGGCCCTCGCCCGCGAATATCGCAAGATGTTCCGCAACTTGAATGGCATTCGCACGCTGAATCGCATGCCCGAGTGCCTCGTGATCATCGATCCCAACAAGGAAAAGAACGCGATCAAGGAGGCGCGAACGCTCGGCATCACCACCTTGTCGCTGATTGATACCGACTGCGATCCCGATCTCGTCGATCTGCCGATTCCCGGCAACGACGACGGCATCCGCTCCATCGAGTTGATCATGCGGCACTTGGCTGAAGCGTGCCTTGTCGGCTCCCAAAGCGCCGCTGCCATGAAGCAGAAAGGCGACAAGCCGGCTCAGCCCGAAATGGCCGCAGTCGCCGCCGCTGGCGAAGCGAAAGAAGGAAACGTCTAAGCGAATCGAAGATTCGCAGTTCAAAGTTCCGAGTTCAATGTTCAAGGTTGGACTCGGAAATCTATATGTAAACTTTGAACCTTGAACTTTGAACATTGAACTCTGTAGGAGAATTGATATGGCCGAGATCACTGCGGCGTTGGTTCGCGAGTTGCGCGATGAAACCGGTTTGCCGATGATGGATTGCAAGCAGGCGCTTGTGGCGGCGGGTGGCGACAAGGAGAAGGCTAAGGAGGAGATGCGGAAGAAGGGCATCAAGCTGCAAGAGGGGCGCGGCGGCCGGGAAACGGCGTTTGGCCGGTTTGGCATTTATGCCGGACTCGACAAAAAGGCCGGAGGCATTGTGGAACTGAAGTGCGAGAGCGCGCCCGTCGCGGGCAGCGCAGAATTCATTCAACTTGCCAATGATATGGCCAAGCAACTGGCGACAGGGCCGGGCGCGTCCACCGCGGATGAACTCCTCGCTCAGCCGTCGCCGAGCCATCCGGGCAAGACGCTCAAAGACGTCAAGGACGACATGTTCAACCGCATTCGCGAGGTCTTCAATGTCGGCCGCATGGCCCGGCTGGAGGGCGCCACCGGCGGTTATAGCCACAACGCCGGCACCGTCAGCGGCGTGCTTGTGCAGGTCGAGGGCGGCAACGACGATGCCGCGAAGGACGTGAGCATGCACGTCGCGGCGATGCGTCCGCTCGCTGTTAGCAAGGAAGAGATCGACGAGGCCATCGTCGCCAAGGAGCGCGAGATTTTAAAGGCCGCAGCCCTTGCCGAGGGTAAGCCGGCCAACATCGTCGATAAAATGGTCGAAGGTCGCCTGAAGAATTTTTATGCCGAGAAGGTGCTGCTCGAACAGCCGTTTGTGAAGGAGAACAGCATTTCCGTTGGCAAGCATGCCGAAGGGCATGGGATGAAGGTGAAGAAGTTCGTGCACTGGGAACTCGGGAAGGAATAGTTGAAAGATCGCCGGGTGAAGCTACGTGACGGGGTCGTGTATAATGGGTTGTCGGGATTTACGGGGGCCCATTGTTTATGTCGTCCAACGAACCATCGCTCCGATACGATTTGGAAGTACCCCCGAGCGGCCGTCTTGAGGTCCAAGTGCCGCTTCCGGCCGGATCACATGTCACCGTGTATGTTATTGAGAACTCTGAAGATTCATTTGACGACTTACTAGCCGCGTCGAGCAGCAGCACGTCTTTTTGGGAAAATCCGGAAGATGATGAGGACTGGAACCACGCCTGAGCAGGGCGATATCGTCCTCGTACCGGTTCCATTTACGGACTTGTCGTCGCAGAAACGCCGGCCGGTCATTGTCATTTCGAACGATGCCTACAATGGCTCGGCCCTGGACGTTGTTGTCGTCGCAATGACCTCCAATCCTGCCGCCGTGCCGTATAGCTTTCGCATAACCGCAAGTGACTTAACGCAAGGTTCTTTGAACAGACCAGGAACGGTGCGCGCGGACAAGGTTTTCGCGCTGGCACAATCGATCATCGTAAAACGATTTGGAAAAGTCTCGAAGCATGTCGTCGAGCACATCAGACAATTACTGCATAATTTAGTCGCAAAGTAGGACTGCCCGCCCTTATGACTACTACGCCACCAAAACGTGTCATTCTTAAGCTCTCCGGCGAAAGCTTTAGCCATGCCGGCGAGCGCGGCATCGGCATGGAGGAGGTGACGCAGATCGCCCGCCAGGTAAAGCAAGCCGTTGACAGCGGCTGCGAGATTGCGTTGGTCATCGGCGGCGGCAATATTCTCCGCGGCGCGCAGTTCAAAGGCACGCACGCGGCAATCCAGGAAGCGACCGCCCATTACATGGGCATGCTCGCGACGGTCATCAACGCCCTCGCCCTGCAAGACGCCCTCGAATCCCTCGGCTGCGAGACGCGCGTCATGACCGCCATTCACATGCACGGCGTCGCCGAGCCTTATATCCGCCGCCGCGCCCGCCGCCATCTGCAAAAGAAGCGGATCGTAATCCTCGCCGCCGGCACCGGCAGCCCCTTCGTCACCACTGACACCGCCGCGGCTCAGCGGGCCATGGAGCTCGAAGCCGACGTCCTCTTAAAGGCCACCAAGGTTGACGGTGTCTACAGCGACGACCCCGAGCGCAACCCTCACGCCATGCTTTACAGCGAGCTCGACTACAACACCGTCCGCGAGCGCAACCTCCGTGTGATGGACTCCACCGCCATCGCCCACTGCATGGAGCACAACATGCCCATCCTCGTCTTCAACTACAAAAAAGACGGCAACATCCTCCGCGCCGTCCGCGGCGAAAAAGTCGGCACGACCATTTCGAGCAAGCCGGTGGGGAAGTAGTTTTCCGTTGACCGCATGACGGTCGCGGAATATTTTGATTGATAGATATTTGTTCGATCTTGGAATCGCGAGTTGACCGTGTCGATTGCTCCCCCAACCGAAGCTGGCACTTTTACGGCGTATCCCGTGCCGGTCGATTCGTTGAAGCGTTTTACAATCACCGAATATCATTCGTTGATTAAGTTGGGCATCCTCGCAGAAGACGGTAGCTGCGAGTTGCTCAAGGGATTGGTGGTCCACAAAATGGGCAAGAATCGGCGGCATTCGCTTGTTACGCGTCGCCTTCGAGAAATGGTGCAGCGGCTGCTCGCGGATTGCAATTGTTATGTGGACTCACAGGAACCGTTGGTTGCGCTCGACAGCGAGCCAGAACCCGATGTGTATGCCGTCCGAGGAAAGGCGGAAGACTATCAGAGCGAGCAGCCAGCCGCGAAGGATGTCCCGCTGGTGATCGAAGTCGCCGAAGCAACTCTCGGAAATGACCGTCTCGCCAAGAAGCTAATTTATGCGGAAGCCAGCATTCCGGTGTATTGGATCGTGAACCTTTTGGCTCGTCAGGTAGAGGTTTACACGCAGCCCAGCGGACCAGCGGCGCAACCGGACTATGCCAGTCGCGAAATTCATGATGAAGGGGCCGAAGTGCCCGTCGTCGTGGATGGGCGAGAGATCGGTCGGCTGAAGGTCAAAGACATTCTGCCCTAGCTCACCGCACCATCTGCACCGGCGGCTGAACCAGCGAGGGCACGTCTTCGTCAATCGGCGACAGGCCGGTGGCAAATTGCAGCTCGTTCATCGTTTTTTCGGTTTCGAGCATGCTGCCGGCGACTTGATCGACCTGACCAGAGATGAAATCGGGCTCCTGACGATTGACCGAGAGCTCCGCCAGCGACTTGATCTTGTTTTCCAGGCGGTCGATCTCGAGCTGAACGAGCTCGTGATTCGCTTTGGCTTTTTCGTAGTTCGCGAGGCGATCCTTACAGGTTTGCAGGCTGTCTTCGAGCGTGTGGCGCATCTTCTGGACATGCGGCGAGGAGTCGCTTGGCTGCAATGATTTCAGGCGTTGGTCATAGCCGGTGATTTCCTGTTGGATGAGACGAGGATTGGTCCGTTCCAGGAATTTGTTCAGCGAATGTTCGGTGAAGCGGAGCCGGAGAAAGATCCACAGCAACCGATCAAGTCCGGCGAGCTGCAGTGAGTCGAGCGGCGCACCGACTTCCGCGGTCCGCGAATGGGCGATATCAGCCGCGATTTGCCGCAGCTCCAGGCATTGCGACCGCAGCTTCTCGAAGCGGGCCAATGCCTGCGGCGGCAAAAGCTGCATGATTTGCTTCAGCGCCTGCTGTGACGTTTGACCTTTTTGTTTGCGGTCGCGAGCAGCGCGCTGAGCATCGACATAACTCTGGAACTTGGGATGTGTGCCTAACAGGCCCAGATACGCGGCTTCGGCGGCGAAAACAAGTGGCAACGCAACATCCGGAAAGCCCGAAAGCATAGCCACGCCGACTCCGCCAAACAGCGCCAGCACATTCCAGCGATTGGCGAAGGCGGATTGGATGTACTTAACGAAACCCATTGCGGCGCCGGGCTATGTCACTTCGAGCTGCGTGATTTTGTCTCGAATATAATGCACCGTATCGAGAAAGCGAGGCAGGCTCAGCATAGCTTGGGCAGGGCGATCCGGAGGCTCGACTTTCATCTCCTCCAGGATCGTCCCCGGCGAGTTGCTCATGATATACACGCGGTCGCCAAGGAACACGGCTTCTTCGATCGAGTGCGTGATGAAGAACACCGTGGCTTGGACCTCTTTCCACAGCTTGACGAGCAAATCCTGCATGTTGCAGCGCGTATTGGGATCGAGCGCCCCGAACGGCTCATCCATCAGGATGATCCGCGGGTGGAGAATCAGCGTGCGGGCGATCGCGACCCGCTGCCGCATGCCGCCAGACAACTCATGCGGGAACTTGTTTTGATCGCGCGAGACATTGAGGCCGACTTTCGCAATCCACTCGCGTCCTAGCTCAAACCGCTGCCGCCGCGGCATTCCTTGACATTCCAGCCCGAACGTGACATTTTCCAGCACCGTCCGATGATCGAAGCTCGTATAGTCCTGAAAAACCATTCCGCGGTCGGCACCGGGACCGATCACGGGTTGGCCGAGTACAAGAACCTCACCGATCGTCGCCGGATGCTGCGGCTCAAGGCCCGCAATGAGCCGCAAAATCGTGCTTTTGCCGCAACCGCTTGGACCGAGAACACAGACGAATTCACCCTTATCGGGCAGATCCTCAACGACAAACGTGACGTCGCGGATCGCCGTAAACGCGTTCGGTTGGCCGGAGTTGTATGTCTTCGTGACATGATTGAACGTCACGACGGCCGGCAGTTTGATTTCCTCGGGCGCGCGCACCGTCGGCAGGATTTCACCCATGCCGACGGGTTTAGGAACAACTGGCGCCGCGTCCGTGGTCGACGTATCCGTCATGACTCAGCGTCCTTCGGCGGCGGAGCGACGCCCTGTGCGGGCGGTTGAACAGCCGTCGTCAGTGCCGGCGGCTCATAGTGAAAGAACACCCGCTTGAGATCGTCCCAGGCAAGCAGGCAAAGGCGAACACCACGCTGCAACCAACCAGGGCCGCCATAGATATGCGGAAAAAGCTGCCGCTGAATCCAAAACAGGACGAGATCAACAGCCAAGGCGACGAGCGGAATCAGCAGGATGATTAAGTAAATATGCTCGCGGAGCTGCCGGCGCTGGAATGTATTGATTTCAAAGCCTAGTCCACCGACATCGCCCGGATTTTTCATCGATTCGGCGAGCATGATGTAACCAAACGCGAGTCCAAACAACACGCGAAACGAGCCGAAAATGGCCGGCATAGCCAGCGGCACAAGCACCTTGATGATCGCCTGCCAGCGGCTTGCGCCCAGCGTGTAAGCCGTATCCACATAGCGCTCCGCCACGTCCGTAACTGCTTGGGCTGTGTCGGCAATGATAAAAGCCACGCAGGCAATGAAAATGAACATCACCTTGCGCTCTTCGCCGGAAAACACAAAAACCAGCAGCGGAAGGACGGCGGCCAGTGGAATGTTGCGGCCAAACATCACTAGCGGCGAAAGAAACGCGTTGAATCGCGGAAAGCAGCCGGCCAGCACGCCTAGCGGCACGCCGACTGTAATCGCCAGCAAAAAGCCGAGACAAACGCGGCGAAGCGTCACCAAGGTATTGGTGACGGTGTCGATCTGTTGACTGAAGAGTTCCGGCGCAACTTTGAATGTTTCCTTCGGGCTGGGCAGTGTCAGCGGACCGATGATGCGTTGTTCTCCTGATTCGCCCAGAGTAAGAAACCACCAAAGTACATAGCACAACGAAAGGCAAAACGCCCCCAGAACAAACGATTCCCAGAGCGGCGCGGGTTTGCGGAGCTTAAACCAATCGGCGAGCCATTGCCGGGGAGGGCCGGGCTGTTTCATAGCCAAAGCCTACCCGGCTTCCGCGGTGAAGATTTTGACTTCGACGCGACGATTCAGCGCCTGATTATCGGGATCAGCCGGATCGGACGGACGATCCCAGCCGAAACCTTCAACATTGAACTTGTTGGGGTCGAATTTGAACTTTTCGATGACCGATTCCTTCACCGCGTTGGCGCGGCGCATCGAGAGTTCCTTGACCATGTCAGCCGGCACTTTGCCTTTCATCGAGCTGTCGGTGTGGCCCTCGATGATGATGCGGGCGTTGGCGAATTGGCCGGCCAGACGGCCGATTTCATCGACGACGTATTTGGCTTTGGGGTCGTAGTCGGTTTCGATCGTTTTGCCGTCTTGGTCTTTCGTGACTTTCTTAAAAATCTCCCAACTGTTCGGATAAAAGTGGATCGAGACCGTATTCGTCAGCACTTCCTCCGCCCCGCGGACTTCCTTCGTCGGCTTGGGAGCGAAGGCGATCGTGTATTCATCCTTTTGGCTCTTGTATTTGTCTTCGCTGCCAAGCTTGAAAATAACCGAATAATCCATTACCTGGTCGAACGACACCGGCTGATTGCGAATCGGCCGGCCGGGCGCGTTCCGATATAGGTAATAAGCCTGATTCCACACGCGGGCGAAATTGGTGGGATTGTTTTGGTTGACGAAGAACTGATAGTTCTCGGCCCAGTTCGTGCTATGAGCATCACCTAGCATGCCCAGGGCATCGGCGGCCGGAATGCCGTAGCCTTGGGCCATCAGCTCCGAAACCTTTTGCTTCGTGGAGTCCTGCTTGAGTTCGGTCATCGCGTCAAAAATACCGCGGACGAGGCCTTCGATCATGTCGGGGTGATCTTGAGCGAAGTCGGCCCGAGCGAACCAGATGTCAGCGATCAGCTTATTGGCCGTTTGCGTATTCACGAGCATTCGGTTGCCGCGGACCTTCTCGAGGTTGTAAATATCCGGCGCCCAAGAGACACAGCCGGATAACGACCGGTCGCCGTTGAACGCCGCGGCCGCCTCGAAAGCGTCGCTGGTAAACGACATTTGCACTTCGGAAGGCTGCAGGCCACCGGCGACGAGCATATTGAGCAGGAAATAATGCGACGGTGAGTTTTCAGCCAGCGCGACCTTTTTGCCGCGGAGATCGGCGACGGTTTTGATGTTTTCGCGAACTACGACACCGTCGCCGCCATTCGACCAATCGACCTGCTGATAGACGCGCGGCATCACGCGGCTGTCGCGCGGCTGCCCCGACGAATCGACAAAGCCATCGACGATGAGCGGCAGCATGTCGAGCGTCGCCCAGCCGATATGGACGTCGCCTGCGGCATACGTGTCGCGCATTTCGATCGGCTTGTCGATCAGCACGAGTTCGACATGAAAATCCTTGCCATCCGGCGTTTTCCACGTTTTGCCGGACTTGAATCCGTTGTTAGCGTAAATAATCGGCGCCCAGCCAGCCCACACATTCAGGGCGAAGCGGACGGTGTTGTTTTGCAGCGGCTTATAGGCGGCCGTGCCTTTGACCGCCGGCAGCCGCTCCGACGGCTTGAATTTGTATTCTTTGACAGTAGTGATGCTCTGCGTGTCTGGCGCTTCCGCGCCGGTGCCCGATCCGCCGGCTTCATCGCCAGCCTTGGGCATCGTGATATCGAGGCCCGGAGCGTTGCCTTTGTCGTCTTGTTTCGGGCCACGGTGCTTTGTGGCCTGATAGGCGGCCAGGGCGACGAGGCCGCCGACGACAAAAAGCACGGCGATGTAGAACGGAGCTTTGGGTTGGCCAGCCATGTGAGTTAGACGTGAGGTTGTGGTTAGGAGCCAGCAATCAGGCAACTAGCCTTGAAATTTCGTTTTTGGACGCGAACTTTGCAGTGAATTGAGGGTTTGCATGACGTTGTACGCCGTCAGCTCGCAGAGAAGCTTGGTCACTTGAGCGTGCTGCGCTTCGTTCAGCGATGGCTCGACCTCTTTGAGCGATGCGACAAGGCGCTTTTCCTGGTCGGCCAGCTCGCGATCATCGATCCGTCCGTCAGCCATGGCAGAGACGAAAGTGCTCAGCTTTTGGACATAAGTGTCAATGAGCGGATTCGCTTCGTCGTCTAGCCAGGACTGCTTGGATGGCATGGGGTTTCCTTGGTAGGGTGGGCTGTGCCCACCATGATGGATTTGATGGGCACAGCCCACCCTACTTTTCGGTTTGTGCGGTCGATTATTGGTCTGAATCAGTCTTCGATCAACTGGCGGAGGGCGACGAGCCGCTCCTGCAGCTTGATGCGGGTTCCCGGCTGAGCGATTCGATCACGCCAAACCGGGGGCAGGAAATTGCGGTCAGTACATTCGAGCACGGCAGCCAGTTCTTGCAACTCTTTTTCGAGGCTTTGGGCGGAGGGGATGAATTCGCTCAGAGCGGCTTCCAGATCGCCACGCTCGACCTTGTCCCGGCTGGCGATCAGCGATTTGCGGCGAGAGGACAACAAAACGCTTTCCAAATCGGCTCCGCTGAGCTGGCGATCAGGCGACACGTCAGGAATTGCGTCTTCCGTGAGGGCAATTTTGTTCTTTTTGGCCATGGCCCGAAACATCGTGGCAATCTCCGCCGAGTCCTGCGGCGGAAAGAGCGGAATGTGCACCTCACAGCGGCCTTGCCGTTTGAGGTCGATCGGCAATAGGTCGGGCCGGCTCGTGAGCAGCATCCAAATGATTTGTCCACGATACCGCGTGTCGCCCATCTGACTGGCAATCATTGAAAACACGCGTCCCGATGTGCCGGAATCCCCTTCCGTTTGACGGTTACCGAGCGATGCATCCGCCTCATCGACGATGACCACCACCGGCCCGAGCGAGCGCAGCACCGTGAGCACCTGCTCGATGTTGCCTTCCGTCTCTCCCACATACTTGGAGCGAAAATTGCGCAGCTTAAGACACGGAATGCCGATCGAGCCAGCGTAGCATTCAGCAAAAAACGTTTTGCCCGTGCCGACGGGGCCGCAGAAGAGGTAGCCCATCGGCGCCGTTTCGAGCTTGCCCTGCGTGATCCAGGCGGCATCTTGCTCAAGGCGCGCCTTGGCTTCCGGCTGACCCAGGAGCAAATCCAGCTTGTGCGGCGGCTCGACAAATTCGACTAGCCCTTGGCACTGCCGCTCGATCATCCCTTTTTTCAGCTTACGAAATTGAGTTGGGTCGATGCCGCTGGAATTGTCTCCTTGGGACAGAAGAACATTGAGGTTGACGAGACTAAGGCCGGCCGATTGCTTGGTGATTGTCTCAGCCGTGCTTGTTGGAACGGGTGGGAGGCTGACGCGACGGCTGGCGATGAATTCACGGCGATCATCTGCGCTGGGCAAAGGCACTTCGATCGTCGCGACATAAGGGCTGTTGACGAGTCGCTCGGCAATTTCGGAAAGCTTTTCCGATATCAGGCAGAAGGCGATGTTCAATCGCTTGAGATAGGGATTCGCGGCCCAGCCGAGGAAGCGCACGAGACGGACGGCCTGGCTGCGGGCCTGGCTGGCCAGATCGCCGGCTGGCAGCAGAAACTGACTGTGCTCGAAAATCAGCGCGATGCGTTTTCGGTTGGCGACGTTGTCTTCGAGCAAATTGCGCTGCAGCAGCGGCTCGAACGCATCGAGGATTTTGTCAGGGTCGCGCGGCCAAGTGTTCGGCGCACCGATCGCGCCCGAAACATACTGCATCATGCCTTGCAGACGTTTGCCGTCATCTCCCGCGACCGGCCTTAGGCCGCGGCCCAGATCGTAGCTCAGAGTGACGTCCCACGATCCAAATAGCTGCGTGGCGAGGAAATCGGCGAGGCTGATAAATGAAGTCGCATCGCCGGACTGGCAGCGGACCAGATCATGAACGTTGCCATAGATCACGAATGTGTTGATCGTGCCGGAAAAATAAAGGTTCGCCAGCTCCTTCGACCAAGCCGGATACCAATCCGGCAACGCCGGCTGCGACTTGGGCGACGGCAGTGGTGCGTCGGCGGTCATGTGATGCCTCTCCGCCGGCCACAGTTACGTCGTTTGCGTTTGCTTCGCGGCACCGAGCTGTTTGGCCTCGTCTTTGACTCCCGCCGTTTCCGGAGTGACCAGGCCCATATCGACCTCAAATTGCTTGAGCGCCTGATCGGCAAGGACCTTATCGGCGGCTTGCTCCCGCTGGATATCGACGATGCCTTCGCCGGAAAGATCAGACGCCACGCGGACCTTCGCTCGGTTCAGGCTGATCTTGTCCTGAATCACTTGCTCAATCTGGCCGAAGTCGGTCGTGACATCGAAATTGAAATTCTGCGCAAGCTGAGCGATCTCCGCCTCGGCCTTGCTCATCTTGAGGTCGGCGTCGTACTTCGAAATCTTCTCGCGAATCTTCGAGAGCTTCCCCGAGGCGTGCTTGATCTTGGCGACGTTGTTGTTGTAGGCGTCCTCGTGCATTTTGAGCTGGCCTTGGTTTTCGGCCAATTCATTTTTGGCTTTCTGTAGCTCCAGCGCGAATTTGGCCGCTGTCTCGCGGTCGCCGGCCTGCAGATACGCCTTGACCTTGCTTTCCAGGTCGGTGACATGCTTCTGGTCGTTGCTGACTTGATACGTAACGCGCTCGACCAGCGCTCGATATTGCTCCAAGCCCTTGCGGCCGTCATGAAGTTGAGCAACCGCCTGGTCGTATTCGTACTGCATCTGGGCGATCGGATCGGCGGTCCAAAAAAAGTTCGCCAATTTGTTGACCTGCGCCCGTAGCGCAGCCCAAAACTTTCCCATAATCATTGGTGCGTGTTTCCTGTGAAGAGACCGTAGCGGAGGCTCGGTTAACCGATCAGCATGACCAGTTCAGTTGCCGCTTGCTAGGCATGTAATAGTCTTCGCTCGTCGGTCACAAAGATTTCGCCCGTATCCAGATCGCGAAGGCCCCGCAGCCGCTCGCTGCGAACGTCAAAACGGATCATTCGCCGGTGTGAAACCAGCAAGTTGCGGAACTCCGCCGCATTAACCAAGCGGCGGGTGGCGGGTGCTAGCATGAGGTCCGGCTGAGCAAACGTGGCCTCAGAAAAACTTGCCGGGCTCATAGCGGATCCTTCCTACATTGCGAGGGCGAGGCTTCATACCGGCGGTCATTCTATTGGGTTGGTCGAAGCAAGCGGAAGCCCCCCAGATGCCGATCCATTTCGCAACTCATTATCTCTACAGGACTTGCGCTGCTATTCTGGCGGTGATTTTAGGCTGTTTCCTCACTTTTGCTAGCAAGCCGGTGCTAGCTTTTTCAAAGGATATCGAACCCCGACCAAGTAATACAGCAGACGGCGCGCCTCAGACGCACAACGAGCGGTTAAGGAACGGCGGCCCGCTAGCTAGAGCTCGATAACAGCCGTCGCAGTGATAGAGCGTTTCCCGGCGGCTAAGCAATCACGTCCAGGACCGGCTTACCCGAGATGGCCAGCGGCCGGTTATTGCGGTCGATGACCTCAGAATCTGGGTTGATGCCCATGAGATAGTAGAGCGTCGCGGCGAGATCATCCGGCCGCACCGGGTGCTCGTCAGGAAACGATCCCGTGGAGTCGCTCTTGCCATAGACGAAGCCGCGTTTGACGCCGCCGCCAGCCATCAGCACCGTGTAGCACTGCGGCCAATGATCGCGGCTGACATTGGCATTGATCTTCGGCGTGCGACCGAATTCGCCCATCCACAGAACGAGCGTGTCATCCAAAAGACCCCGCTCTTCGAGATCGTCGAGCAGCACCGGCAGAGTGTGCTCCGTCATTGGCAAGTGGTACTTCTTAATGATCGGAAACATGCGCGTGTTGTCGAAGCCATGCGTGTCCCAGCCACCGCTCGTATCGCTGCGACCGCCGATATTGTTCGAGAAATAAACGGTCGTGAATTTGACGCCGGCTTCAGCGAGACGGCGGGCGAGGAGACAACCTTGGCCGTAGGTCGTGCGACCGTATCGATCCCGAACTTCGGCTGGCTCGGCGGAAAGATCGAAGGCCTGGCGGACCTTTTGACTGGTTAACATGTTGATCGCGCGGTCGTAGTATTCATCGAAGCCGCGGGCCTCGGCTGAATAGTCGAGGAGGCGAGCCTGGCGATCGACGAGCCGCTGCATCTCGCGACGGCGGTGCAAACGGTCCACCGAAATACTTTCAGGTAGTGTTAGCTCAGGGAGCTTGAAATCGGATGCGTTCGGGTCCTCGGTAAAAAGTAGCGGGTCGTGGGCTTTGCCGAGGAAGCTGGCATGTTGACCAGGCGTGATCGAGCCGTCGCTAATGACGTGAGGATAAGCCACGAACGTGGGCATGCCGTTTTTGCTTGGTCCCAGCTTATTAACGATGCTGCCGTACGCGGGAAAGAGATCGAGCGAATCACGGAGGCGCTGGTCGTCTGTCGGCGGGGCGTGGCCTGAAAGCGCGTAGTAGCCGGCCGAGTTGTGGTTCTTCATCGTGTGCGTAAGCGTGCGGATGAGCGTCACCTTGTGCATCCGCTTGGACATTTCGGGCAGCTCATCGCAGACCTGGATGTCGGGGCAGCTGGAGCGAATAGGAGTGAGCGGCGAGCGATAATCGTCCGGTGCGTTGGGCTTCATGTCGAACATATCGACATGGCTCGGCCCGCCCCATTGAAACAAAAAGATGACTCTCTTGGCGCGAATTTTCGGCGCGGCCGCGACCACAGCAGGCTGATTCGACTCAACCGCTCGCAACAACCCGGGCATGTTGAGGCCGAGGAGTCCCGCGCCGCCGGCGCGGATCAACGTGCGACGGGAGAACGCAGTAGTGGATCGAAAATCGCGACAAGCAAAATCGGACATCATTACTTTCCTCGCGATTGAAACGTCCGAGAATGACCGTGAGCCGGGATGCCGACTGTATAAGTCTTCGCGTCGGGTGATACGGATAATTTAACGTAGTTCCCCTGGCATTCTTTCTCTTTGTTGGCAATGTATTCGTCGGGCACGTTATTTGTCGCGCCGTCCGGGCGGAGATTTTTGTGAAGCTGATAGACGGCTTCGAGCGATTTGGTGTCGTGGAGCGTCGCAAACACTTCGGGCAGGCAGCCTTTCGTTGAGCCATTGTTCATCACAGCCACGCGGGGCTGAAGACTTCGCAGGACGAGCGGATTATTGCTCGAATCCAGCCCGTGATGCGTGACTTGATAGACATCAACCGTGCCGATCAGGTTTTTCGGGCAGACCAGGCGGGCTTCCTGATTCCAAGTCAGGTCGCCAGCGTCATAAAACCGCCAATCGCCGAAGCCCACGACCATCACGACGCTGTTCGCGTTGTCCGAACCATCACGGTCTTTTTCGCGTGAAGCGGCACAGATGTCGGCGTTGTCAGCAGCGTTCGCGGGCGGATCAATAAACGTTTTTTGGCCGCCAAGGAAGTTGAACGAAAGCTTGGCGCCTTCACTTGCTCCTTGCTTTAGCGGCAGGTTCATTCCGGGCTTCACGACATGCCGCTGCCCCACTTTCAGCTCGAAATAAGCTTTGCCCGGATTATCCGGCATTCCTTCGAATTGTCCGTTGTCGTAAAGATTGCGCACCGGAAGCTGATCGACGAGCGTCAGCGCGCCGCCGTAGTGATCGCCGTGGTAATGGGTGATGATCAAGTGGTCAATCTGCTTCATCCCAGCGACTTCGGTCACGACTTTGACGATGCGATCCGGATCGCGGCGGCCGGGATTGCCCGTGTCGATCAGAACCGTCTCACCGGCGGGCGTGACTAACAGCGTCGCCGCACCGCCTTCGACGTCGATCCAGTACAGGTCGAGGCGGCGGTCGGCTGGGCCGGCGAAGAGTGTCGATGTGCAGGCGATGGAGATCGCAATGCACCAGAGTGCAAGCCGCGGCATAATCATTGCCCCTCACGTCTTAGTGTCGAAACACGAACTCCTTCGAGTTCAGTATCGCCCAAGCCAAATCCTGCAATGCGGCGAATCGCTCTGATCCTGCTGAGGTCACCAACGATTCCCCTGCAGCAAGCTCGTCCAGCGTCGGTGCCCGGCTTAAGGCCGCCCAATACAACTCGTCAACCGTTTGCTCGGCGGAAATCCCCGATTCGGCCAACTTCGACAACCGGTTGCCGTCTTTGGCGAGGAGGGCATTGAGCCCTTCGTCGCCGATGAGTGTCAGTGCTTGCTTCAACGTAGTTTCGTTCGACCGTTCGCACTCGCATGCAAGCAGACGCTCAGGCTTGCCGAATGTTTTCAAAAATCGATCCGCAGAAGCAGCCTTTTTCTCACGAGAGCGAACGCGCTGCACGCCGCGGACCTGGCCGGCTCGCGTGCCTTCGGGATAGCCGTTGAATTCGGCAAACGCATCGATGGCTTCGCACTGGGCGTCCAGCAGCGTCTCCGCGGGCAGCCGGAGTATGATCGCGCGGGCGAAATTGACCTCATCGTCCCGATTGCTTTCGTTGGGCTCCGAGCTGAGCTGATAGGTCTGGCTGTTCAGGATTTCGCGAACGATTGTTCTGAGATCGAAGTCGCTAGCGGCGAATTGCCTTGCCAGGGCGTCGAGGAGCGCCGGATTGCTGGGTGGATTTGTAACACGGAAATCGTCGATTGGCTCAACCAGACCGCGGCCAACCAGGTGATACCAGATGAAATTGACCTGCGATTTGACGAATAACTCGTTGTCAGGCGCGGTCAGCCATTCGGCCAGCGGCATTAATCGGTCTTCGGCCGGGTGCAGCGGCGGTGAATAGCCACCAAGGAATCGCGGCTCAGCATCGAGCCCCGTCCGGGCATTCTGCACTTCGCCTTCGTCCTTGAGCACGACAATCTGCTCGCCGTTGAACTCATGTTTGTCGAGCCGATCGCGGCGCTGGTTTGAGACAATTTGATAGTCGATGCGGCCGAAGACGGCGGCCCAGTTGTAATAGTCGTCTTGCGTCCAGCGGTCATAGGGATGGTTGTGGCATTTAGCGCACTGCAGCCGCACGCCGAGAAACAGTCGCGCCGCCGTTTCGCCGCGCGTCGTCGGGTCGCGATTGGCCCGGTAAAAGTTGGCAGGCGGATTTTCGTACGTGCTGCCGCGGCCGGTGATCAATTGCCGAGCGAATTCGTCCAGCGGCCTCCCGGCGGCGATCCAATCGCGAATCCAGCCGAAGAACGCGTCAACGCCTTTAGCGTCGAGCGCTTTTTCTTCGTTGCGCAGGACATCCGACCACTTCATGGCCCAATGGTCGGCGAATTCGGGCCGAGCCAACAGGTCGTCGATGAGTCGGCTGCGCTTTTCGGGCGATTGCGATGCCAGAAACACGCGAGCTTCGTCCGCGGATGGCAAAAGACCCAGGCAATCGAGATACGCGCGGCGGAGAAATGTCGTGTCATCACAAACGAGTGAGGGATTCATCCGCAGCTTTTGAAGCTGCTGGAAGTTGAGCCTGTCGATGTAGTTACTCGCGGGCGGCGCGCTCCAACTAAAATCCGTTTGTGCCGGCAAGAAGGCCGGCCGCGCAGCAAGTTGCTCGGTGAGATACCGCACCAGGACGGTCGATTGCCCCAGTTTCTCCCGGCGGACGAGGCCATCGTGCTCGATTTCGACATTACGATTCGTAGCTTCGTAGCACGCCAGTTCGGTAACGTCCCGTTTCGAGCCATCGGCGAAATGCGCGGTGACTTGAAGCTGAGCCGACTCGATCGGATCGATCAGAATCGGCTCGCGCGGCGTCACCACCAGCCGCACAAGTTGAACCGGATTTATGGAAGGTCCCGGAGCGCCCGCGGCGATCCAGTCACGGAGAATTTGATATTCGACCGAATCCCGATTGAACCGCAGCCCGCCTTGATGCACGACTTGGCCCGTCGGCTTCTGCAAAATTAGGCTCGCCTCGGGATCGAGCAGGTTCACTCGACGTTGATCAACCTGTCGCAGCAGCGCCGCGTAGTCGGCACTCGGATCTTCGCCTCGCAGCGACAGTCGAAAGCCGCCTTTGCCGTTGAAATTGCCATGGCAAGCGCCCAAATTGCAGCCGGACTTGGACAGAACGGCCATCACGTCGCGCTCAAAGCGCACCGGCTCAGCGGCGGCCACATACGTGAACGTGGCTAGCGCTAAGTGAACGGCAATGGGCAGGCAAACCGGTCGCATCCGGCAATCTCGGCAGGGTGTGCCAGGCGGGCTAAAAGGTGGGCATCTAGAGTATCAATGAAACCACCAAAGATTGCAACGCTGTAGCATCAGGTTGCCGACAATAGCGACATCGCCACAGTCATGTAGATCACAATCGCCAGGATATCGCTGATCGCCGCCACGAACGGATTGCTCATCAACGCCGGGTCGAGCCCCATTCGCTTAAAAAATATAGGTAATAGCGAGCCGGAGACGGCCCCACAGGTGACGACGAGGACGAGCGTGAGCGGGACGACGAGGGGCCAGAGAGGATGCTCGTGGGCGTCCTTTTCGGTCAGGGTTTGGAACCAAGAGATCACCGCGCCGAGCACGGCTAGTAGCCCGCCCAGCATCAATCCGACGCGCAGCTCGCGCCAGGCGATTTTCCTCCAGTCGGAAAGCCGCACGTTGCCACTGGTCATGGCCGTGATGATTAGCGTCGCGGATTGATTTCCGCAATTGCCCCCGCTGGACATGATCAGCGGAATAAAGATCACCAGCCACGTCCATGTCTTGAGCTGCCCTTCGTAGTGCCGCAGCGCCGTCGCCGTGAACATCGCCGTCACAAACAATACCGTCAGCCACACGCCCCGCTTCCACCACAGCGTGATCAGGCTCGTCTGCATATAACCGTCTTCGAGCGGCGCGACGGCCGCGCTGCGCTGGGCTTCCTCCGTCGCTTCCTGGCGAACGGCGTCGATCACGTCGTCGTGCGTAATGATCCCTAGCAGCCGTCGGCGGTCATCGACCACGGGAATCGCGTGTAAATCGTACTTGGCGACCTGGTTCGTCACTTCATTGCGGTCGTCCGTGACGCTGACAAAGATCAGGTCGGCTTCCATCAACTCCGCGACCTTCATGTCCGGCTTCTTTAGCGCCGTCAAAAGCTGCCGGGCCGTGACGACGCCGTCCAACCGCCCGTCCTGATCGACGGCATAGATGTAATAAATCGTCTCGAGGTGCTCGGCGGCGCGGGTCAGATCATCGATGGCCTGACGCACGGTCAGGTTCTCATCGATCATGGCCACTTCCGTGGTCATCATCCCGCCGGCGGAATCTTCCGGATATTCGCGGAGCCGAAGAATTTCGCGCCGCTCGTGCGCCGGCAACAACGGGAGCAGTTCTTCGACCACCTCGGGCTTAACGTCGTGCAGCAAATCGACGCGGTCGTCAGCCGGTAGATCGGCGATCAACTCGGCGACCGCGGCCCGGTCCTGCGATTCGATAATTTCAAGCTGCTTTTCCGACGGAAAATAACCAAAAATCTCCTCCCGCAGCTTCAAATCCGCATGTTGCATTACCCGCCACGAATCGGCGGCGTCTAGTCCTTCCATGAACTCAGCCGTGCGGGCCGGATGCAGCGCCGTGCAAAATTCCTGCAACTCAAACGTATTGTTTTCGGCCAACATTTCGCGCAGTTCGGGCAGGAACAGCGTGTTGACCATTGAAGCAACGAGGCGCGAATGGATGGCGACGGAGAAGCAACTGCGGCGCAGCGAGAGATAGCCCTATGTCTTGAGTATTGGGCCTAATTGCGGGTCTGTCAAAGGCATCAGTAACTTTGCCCGACGAGCCGAGCCGGAGGATAAGTCGCTGCGTTCTCGCGCGCCAGATGATACGCTAGTCTCAAGTCCTCGTTGATCCCATTCTCACTCTCCCCTTTTGCGATTCAACCAACCCATGAAACCGTTCTTGCGGATCGCCATCGCTTTGGTCTTGTTGGTCTCCACCTCAGCAGGGGCTGACAAACCAAATATTGTCTATATCCTGGCCGACGATCTCGGCTGGACCGATCTGGCCTGTTATGGCAGCAAGTATTATGAGACGCCGAATATCGACCGCTTGGCTTCACAGGGGATGAAGTTCACGCGGTATCACAACTGCCAGAATTGCCAGCCGACGCGAGCGGCGCTAATGAGCGGCCAATATGCCCCGCGGACGGGCATTTATACGGTCGGCGGCATCGACCGTTTTGAGTGGCAAGGCCGCCCGCTCCGCCCCGTCGATAATGTCACCGAATTGCCGCTCGACAAAATCACTATTGCGCAGCGCCTGAAGAACGCCGGTTATGCGACGGGAATGTTCGGCAAATGGCACTTAGGCAATGCCGGCGGCTATCACCCGAGCAAACGCGGCTTTGACGAAGCAATCGTCTCGATGGGGCAGCATTTCGATTTCAACACCAGCCCCCCCGTCGAATATCCCAAGGGCCAATACCTGGCCGACTTTCTGACCGACAAGGCCGCCGATTTCATCAAACGGCACAAGGACGGACCCTTCTTCCTCTACCTGCCCCACTTCGCCGTCCACAGTCCCCATCAGGCCAAAGAAAACTGGATTTCGCACTTCAAGCCCAAGCCGGGTGTTGACGGTCACAATAATCCGACGTACGCAGCGATGATTGCGAGCGTCGATGAGAGCGTCGGTCGAATCATGTCGCTGCTTGACGAGCTAAAGTTGGCCGACAACACCGTGCTCATGTTCTCCAGCGACAACGGCGGTGTCGGCGGGTATGTGCGCGAAGGCGTCAAGCAAGCCGGCGACATCACGGACAACGCGCCGCTTCGCAGCGGCAAAGGATCGCTCTACGAAGGCGGCACGCGCGATCCGTTTATCGTCCGCTGGCCCGGAAAAGTAAAACCCGGCAGCACCTGCGATGTGCCGACCATTCATGTCGATGTTTATCCGACGCTGTTGGAACTATCCGGCGCGAACGCCACAGACGGTTACGTCCTCGATGGCGAGAGCATGGTGAAGCTTTTTCGCGACGGCAGCGCCAAACTTCAGCGCGACGCCATCTATCAGCACTTCCCGGGGTACCTCGGCGCCGGCGCTGGTTCCTGGCGGACGACGCCCGTCAGCTTGATTGAAATCGGTGACTGGAAGCTGATGGAATTCTTCGAAGACGGCCGCCTGGAACTGTACAACCTCGCCAACGACATCGGAGAAAAAGACAACCTCGCTCAAAAAATGCCCGAAAAGACGAAGGAAATGCACGATCGGCTGCTCGCCTGGCGCAAAGAGATCAAAGCCCCGCTTCCGACGGCGAACAAAGGCGAGTCCCCGCCTCCCGAAGCCAAAAAGAAGGCCAAAGGCAAGAAAAAGGCGACCAAGGATTAGAAAAACGGACTAGAAAAAGCGACGAAACTGATTGACACTAGATGTCAGCAGGCGTACAAATGACGACGCTTTTGGGTTGGTGTCTTTTCTTTCGTTGCTTGGAACAGAGGCAAGTGCGAAGCCGGCGAACTCTCGTCGGCGCGGCTGTGTGTTCGGAGCTGCGCCCGTGAACTTTGAGCCTGCGCACTGATTCAGGAGAGGCAACATGATCCGACGCTGGCTGTTCGGAGCCCGACGCGGCCAATCGCATATTGCGCGGCGAGAACGATTGCGGCGGTTTTGCCGGCTGAAAATCGAAAGCCTGGAAGACCGGCGGCTCTTGGCGCTGGCTGACAACGTTCCAGGCGACGACAACGCACAGCTCATTGTTGATCCGGCGCAAGCTCCTACGTCCCTGATCGTGCAATTCAAATCAGACACGGATTTCACCAGTTCCCTGTCGGCCTATTCTTACGGAAGCAGTCTCGGCGAGTCATGGGACCTCGTGCCGGACATGCGCGAGGTGCAGCTCAACGCCGGTGTCAACGTTCAAGCCGCGTTGGCCGCATATAGCAACGATTCGAACGTTGTGCATGCCGAGCCCGACTATCACGTCAAGCTGACGGACTTCAACGTTCCGCCGAACGACGAGCATTACAACGATCAATGGGACCTCCGCAATACCGGGCAACAAGGCGGCAACGTTGGATCCGACATCCACATGGAAGATGCCTGGAACGCGATCCAAGGTCAGTCGCTCGCTCCCGTCGTCGTCGCGGTGATCGATACCGGCGTCGATTACACGCATCCGGACCTAGCGCCGGTGATGTGGACCAATCCAGGCGAAATTCCTGACAACGGAATCGACGACGATGACGATGGCTACGTCGATGACGTATATGGCTACAACTTCGTGAATAACAACGGCGACCCGATGGACGATTACTTCCACGGGACGCACGTCGCCGGAACGATCGCCGCCGTCGCTGACAACGGCATTGGCATAGCGGGCATCGCACCCAATGTGCAAATCATGGCGCTCAAGTTCCTCGACGACACGGGCAGCGGCGTAGAAAGCGACGCCATCCGTGCGCTGAACTATGCGGTGGCCCATGGCGCTCAGATCTCGAACAACAGTTGGGGCGGGCTGCCATTCTCAGCGGCGTTTCAAACGGCCCTCAGCAATGCAGCGGCCAAGGGACACATTTTCGTCGCAGCCGCCGGCAACAATGGCAGCAACGACGACTCCCAGGGTTTCTATCCGGCCAGTTACACGAACAGCAATGTTGTGTCAGTCGCCGCGACCGACGCTGGGGACTCGCTGGCCTATTTTTCCAACTTCGGAAAAAAGTCCGTCGATATCGGGGCGCCGGGTGTCAGCATTCTCAGCACCTTGCCCATGATTGGCACGCCAGCGATGGACTATGAAGGGTTAATTCCGGGATATGGCGTCCTCGACGGAACCTCAATGGCGGCGCCTCACGTGTCGGGCGTTATGGCTCTCGTCTGGGGCATGCATCCAGATTGGTCCATGCAGGAAGTCATTGCCGATGTTCTGAATACGGCCGATCCGGTGCCATCGCTGGCGTCAATGATCAAGACCGGCGGCCGGCTGGATGCAGCAGCGGCCTTAGGAGCGACGCCCACCGATACCATCGCGCCGACGTTCATTCTCGGCGACCCGGGTGGGGTTGCGGCTGCGCCCGTCGATCATGTCCGCATCAAGTTTAGCGAGCCAATCGATCCCGCGACATTTGATCCCAGCGACATCGTCAGCTTTGATGGGCCCGATGGGGCCGTTTTCGCCTTTAGTGTCACGCCGGTGAACGGCGACAACACGACGTTCGACATTGATTTCGATCCACAATCGACGCCCGGCGACTACACGCTCGTCGTTGGTCCTCATATGACCGACATGGCGGGCAACGAAGTCGATGAAAATGGCGATCGAGTCAGCGATGATCTAGATAATTTTCAAGTTAGCTTTTCGATACTCGGATCAGGCTCGACTGTAGGCCAGTATCCATCGACCGATGTTCCAAAGTCGATCACGAATCGTTCCGTTTTTACATCCACATTGGCCATCGACCAGGATCTGCCCATTGCGGATGTGAACGTCGCATTGGATTTGACTTATCCACGCGATGGAAATCTCAACATCTGGCTCGTCTCCCCCATGGGCACAACCGTCTACCTTTCGCAGCGCCGCGGCGGCAGTACGACTGGTTCCCAAGACTTCACCGGCACGGTCTTTGACGACGAGGCGGATCAAACCATTGCAGAAGGCACTGCCCCGTTTACGGGAGCGTTTCGGCCAGATCAGCTGTTGTCGTCATTCATTGGCGAAAACGCGTTCGGTACGTGGCAGCTAAACATTCAGAATGCCTCCAATACGACCCGTCAAGGAACTTTGACTGGTTGGTCTTTAGATATTACGCCTGACGGTACATCGTCGGGCGGTGGGGGCGATGATGGTGGGGGTGATGACGGTGGGGGCGGCGGTTCTCAGAACGACCCGCCCCAGCCGCAAGACGACTATTACACCGTCTATACCGGTGATTCACTCACCGTTTCCACAGCTGACATGCTGTCCAACGATACCGATCCAAACGGCGATCCGTTGGCCGTTTATTCGGTGGGAAATCCCATCGGTGGCGACGTCGTGCTGGATGGCCATACCGTTACTTTCACACCAACGCTGGACAGTTTAGCGCCTGCCAGCTTTCAATACAGCGCCTTCGATGGTTACACAATCGCCACAGCAACCGTTCATATCGCGTTCCAGGACTTTTACGATTACCACAATTACAGCAACCCCCCTGACGTTGACGCGGACGGCGTGATTTCGGCAACCGATATTATTACGATTATCAACTTCATTAATTCCCATCCCGGCTCGACGAACGTTGGAAAAATCCACCCGTCTGCGGCTCCCAAAGGATTTATAGACGTTGTCGCGGATAATACGATCGCCGCCAATGATGTCGTCGCGGTGATCAACTACATCAATGCTCATCCGCACGCTACGAGTGTCTCGGCAAGCGATGCGACGGGTGCCGCTGCAGCCGCGCCGGAGACGACACTGAATTCAGCGGCCGTTGACGCGTATCTTCTGAGCACGACGCTCGATTCAGGATTGAGCGCCAAGAAAAAGTAACTCGCCCCGACTGCTTTACAGCCTGCGGATTGGCCTTCAGCGGCCGTGTTGAGCGAACAAGGATCTAAGGTTGTTTTTTGAGCTCGCCGCGAGCGAGCGCGGGAGCCTCGACGGCGTCGAGTATCGAAGCGAGCAACTCCTGCGTAGCTTTGTCCGCCGACTGGCTGGCGTTATAGCGGGCATATTGCTGCGCCAGTTGGGCCTGCGTCAACAATATGCCGCGGGCACGAACCGACGTGGCGAACGCGCCGGCAGCGGCCTGCCGATCGGCCAGCGGCCGGTTCGATTGGCCGGCAAAATCGACAAGAGCCGTTTGAGCTGCCGCCGTTGGGAATTGAGCGAGCAGAGCGGCGGCCGCGGATGCGAGCGCGGGGTTAGCCAGTGCGGCGATGACAGTATTTTGCTGCGAGAGCAGGTCGTATTGGGCGAAGACCGCCGGTTGCTTAGCGAGTGTGCCTAAAGCAGCGAGTGCCGCCTGGGCTTGGCCCAGCCGCTCATCGCGATCGACGAAATCTCGCCCCGCGATCGCCAGCAGCTTATTGATTTCAACGCCGCACACATCGATGGAATAAATGCGCGGGAAAACGGTGGTGTACCGGTCGCCGGCGAATGCATCCTCCAATTTCAGTAGCCGCTCGCCACGTGCCATTACGCCAACGGGAAGGTGGGCCGTGCGATAATCGCGGCGGAGCCACTGGACAAGCTCCTCGACGGGTGGGCCGTCGATGGCATCGGCGATTAAAACGAATCCGAAATCGGGATTGGCAAATGCCCGCTCGGCGAGCACGCGGCCCACGTACGCCCCTTGGCCCTCGAAGCCGAGCGCATTGACAAAGCCGACAAGCGATTGGGCTTCTTCACCGCGGGGATGCCCGATCAAAACCGAATTTTCCCCACTCGTGGCCACAAACCAACCGAGTGACTCGACCATTCGGCCCGCGCCGGAGAACGGCTCGCCTTTGGAGATTTTTGAGGCCGCGAGCGCAGCAGCCAGGCGGACGCGGCGATCCGAGGAACCCAGCGCCTCGGCTAAAGGAGCTTCGGGACCTGAAGTTCTTAATGCGGAAATATCGCCAAGTTGACCGAGCAACTCGGCGGCAGCCGCAGCGGCGCCCGTTTTGCCCATCCGCAGGGCTTCGCTGAGGACGCCATTGAGAATATCCGGGGAGGCAGCTAGCGCAACAGCGCCCGCAGAGCCTGCCGCAGTGGAAACGGGCCGATCGAATCCGCCGAGCGTTTTGGCCAGTTCTAAATTGGTCACGAGCATCAGCCGCTGAGCGGCCGGTTCGCCCTTCTTGAGCAGGTACAGGTCGCTGGCCGCTCGAGCAGCCAGCAGCAGGCCGGCGTCAAGACGTGGCAATTGGCCGGGCGCAACATGTTGCGTCGAGTCGTCCCATGTCCAGAGATTCACGCGATCGTTTTGGTCGCTCTCGAAGGGAATTTCGCCTTTTAGCAATCGCGGGATCTGCTCAATGAGGTAATTTTCCCCTTCATAGAGATCCGGAATCGCGCCATGGACGCGTTGCAGAACGGCTGCTGCCAACTGCCGCGTTTCGGCCGACGATTGGGAATCAAGCGCGGGGCGGATCAGAAATAAAGCCGCTCGCCGGGAACCCAAGCGGCCGAGAACCGCGATGATTTGGTTCTTGAGAGATTCGTTTTTCGTGTCGAGAGCAGCAATCAGCGGCGCCTCGACAGGCTGCCCAAGTTGCACGAGAGCTGAGCGTATGGCCGGGTGTTCGGCGGCGCGCGAAGGATCGGCTAGAGCGCGGAGCATCGGATTGACAGCCGCGACGCCGCTCCCCGACAGTTGTTCCATCGCGGCGCGGCGGGCCGCTTGATCAGTATTATTGAGTTGGACGATTGCCGATTCGATTCGCGTCTGGTCTTGGGCCGTGCGTTGAGCTGCGGCAAGCACTAGGTCAGCGACTTCTTTCCCCTCCGGCTGGAGGTCTTTCGCAGCTCCGATTTGCAGCAGGAAATTTCCGTAACGCGCGGTGAGCGGGGCAAGAGTGTCATCAGCTGGCTTGTCGGCAAGTAGCTTGGCCAGCGAATTCTTGGCTTCGTCGGGTCGGCCGAATTGAAAAGCCGTTTGAGCGGCGGAGAGGAGCTGTTCCGGCGAAATCGGGTTACTGGCTCGTAAGAGCTCGATTACCAAAGGCTCCCGCTCAACCGTGGCCGGTTTCAGGGTAGGCTTGCTGGCTGCAGGCGCCGCTGCAGCGCCGCCGGCAGGCTTGGGCGTGGCTCCGAACGGATCTTCTTGAGCCGGGCAGATTCCGCCGCAGACCGCGGCCGCAACAAGGGCTGCCCGCAGCGATATCGCGACCAGACGGCAAAGGCAAGTGTTCATGAAATCGCTAGTTTGGTTTTCCATCGCTCGATTTGCTTTCGCACCTCGGCCGGCGCGGTTGAGCCATAGCTTTTGAACGCGGCGATCGACTTTCCCACGCCAAGGACGTTGTAAACTGATTCGTCGAGCGTGCCGTCGGCCGCGCGAAAGTCTTCGAGTTTCAGGTCCGCCAGGCGGCAGCCCCGCTGAAGGGCTTTCCTTACGAGTTCGCCGACCGCATGGTGTGCCGTCCGCTGCGGCGTGCCCCGCTGAATTAGCCACTCCATCAAGGTTGTGGCATCGAGATGCCCGCGATCGAGCTTTTCGGCGATCGCCTCGCGATTCAGCTTGGCCCCCGCGACGAGCGGCGCGGCCAACTCCAAGCATAATTCGACCGTATCGAAAGAGTCGAAGATTCGCTCCTTGTCCTCCTGTAAATCGCGGTTGTAGGCCAGTGGCAGCCCCTTCACCAAGACCAGCAAAGCCTGCAAATTCCCGATAACCCGAGCCGTTTTGCCCCGCGTCAGCTCCAACACGTCGGGGTTGATCTTTTGCGGCATGATCGAGCTGCCCGTGCAGAATTCCTGCGGCAGCTTGATGAAACTGAACTCGGCCGTGGACCACAAAATCCATTCCTCAGCCCAGGTGCTGAGGTGGACCGCGATATTGGCCAGGAGGAAGGCCGATTCGAGGACAAAATCGCGATCGCTGGAAACATCGAGGCTGTTGGCCGCAACATCGGCAAAGCCGAGGCGCTGGGCCACGTCGTGGCGGTCGATTGGCAAGCTGCTTCCCGCCAGCGCCGCGACCCCCAGACTCGAAATATTCGCCCGCTTCCGGCAATCCGCCACCCGTCCGCGATCGCGCTCAAACTTTTCGCAATAGCAGAGCCAGTAGTGCGGCGCGAGCACGGGCTGGGCCCGCTGCAAATGCGTGTAGCCGGGCAAGATTACTTCCAGGTCCGCGTCGCACCGTCCTGCGAAAGCTTTTTGTAGATCGAGCAAGCGGGCATCGATGCGATCGAGGGCATCGCGAACCCACAGCCGCAGATCGGTCGCCACCTGGTCATTCCGGCTGCGGCCCGTATGGAGCTTGCGCCCAACATCGCCCAAGCGCTCAATCAGCGCCTGCTCGATGTGCATGTGGATGTCTTCCAGCTCCGTCCGGAACGGAAATTTGCCGGATTCGATTTCTCCGCGGATAGCTTCCAGCGTTTGGCAGATTTGCTGGCATTCGCCTTCGCTGACCAGGCCGACTTTGGCCAGCATCTGGGCATGAGCAATCGAGCCCGTGACGTCGTGCGCGTAAAGCCGGTGATCGAAGCTGATGCTTTCGGTGAATCGCTCAACGCGGCTGTCGGCCTGCTGAGAAAACACACCGCTGCGGGATGGGCTGGACATGGCGGGGCAGCGGAGACCAGACGGAAGTTGTTGGGCGGTATTTAATCCGAGTACTACATACTGAGTACATAGTACTCGCGTTGGTTCGCGGATTGAACTCGCAGCTGACGACGTAGGGATAATCTAAAGCGCCGCAATCACCAAATCGCCGACTTCCTTCGTCCCGTAGCCCATTTTACCGGCGTTTTGACTCTTCATCTTCGTGCCGGTAACGTGCTGGATGGCCTTCATGACACGCGCCCCTGCGGCCGGCTGGCCACTGTGCTCCAGCAGCATGCTCATGGCGGCGATGGCGGCGATGGGGTTGATGACGTTTTGGCCCGTGTATTTCGGGGCGGAGCCGCCCATGGGCTCGAACATGCTGACACCACCTTTATCCGGGTTGATGTTGCCGCCGGCAGCGACGCCCAGGCCGCCTTGGATCATCGCGCCCAGGTCGGTGATGATGTCGCCGAACATGTTCGTCGTGACGATCACGTCGTAATACTCAGGATTCTTGACCATCCACATACAGCAGGCATCGACGTGGTTGTAGTCGGCCTTCACGTCGGAGTATTCCTTGGCCACGTCCTGAAACGCCCGCCACCAGAGGTCGTGGCCATACGTGAGCACATTCGTCTTGGCGACGAGCGTCAGCATCTTGCCCTTGGGGTTGTTCCGCTTCCGCGTGAACTCAAAGGCCCAGCGGATGGCCCGCTCGCAACCTTTGCGGGTGTAGATGGCCGTTTGCGTCGCGACCTCGTCAGCCGTGTGCTTCTTGAGCCAGCCGCCTACGCCGGCATACATATCCTCGGTGTTTTCGCGGACGACGACGAAGTCGATGTGTTCCGGGCCTTTGCCAACCAGCGGGCATTCGACGCCCGGA
The DNA here is from genome assembly GCA_036496265.1 of Pirellulaceae bacterium. GTDB lineage: Bacteria > Planctomycetota > Planctomycetia > Pirellulales > Pirellulaceae > CAYLLN01. The sequence goes on from DASXLL010000338.1 coordinate 50,528, forward strand.
AAGAGCTTTACCGGCCGGAGGTTTATGTACTGATCGAGTTGAAACCGCAATTCCAGCAACAAGCCCTTTTCCAAAATCCCCGGCTTTACGTCGGGATGGCCGACAGCGCCGAGGTAGATGCAATCGAATTTGCGAAGCTGATCGGCACCACCCGGCGGCAGCGTTTCGCCTGTCTTGAGATACCGCTCCCCGCCCCAATCGAAATTCTGCGTTTCGTAGGTGAATTTTTCGAGTTTTGAAACGGCCCCAAGGACTTTCAAAGCCTCAGCCGTGACTTCAGGACCAGTGCCGTCGCCGGGAATGACGGCAATTTTGAGAGAATTTGCCACAGTGAATCTTTTGCGTTCGAGTAATCAATACTTGTTGAAACGCTGAGTTTATCGGTGGTTTGAAAGCCTCACAAGGACGAGCGGCATGCCGGCCATGTCCAATGCCGATCGCTCGTTTGTTGCACGGTGTCAGCGGGGAAGCCAAGCGAGGTAACCAGGCTGCGGATTTCGTCCAGCGAGAGGGCGGCGTGGAGAGATTCGGCGAAGAGGCGTCGTTGGTTTACGTTGGCGCCGGCGGTGTACACGGCGACGAGGTCTTTGAGCTGCTCGTCGGTTTCGGGCCGCAATAGGTCGCGGAAGAAAAGGAGGCCGCCAGCTTTGGCGACGCGGACGGCTCCGCGAAGAACATCAATCGGCTCGGGAATATGGTGAATGATGCTGTTGGACATCACCACGTCGAACATGGCATCGTTGAACGGCAGCTTTTTCGCATCGACGTGCGCCAGTTCGATTCGCTCGGTGAGGCCGTTAACTTCGACGTTGTAACGGGCCAGTTCGAGCATACTGACTGCAGCGTCAGCGGCCATGATCCGGCAGCCTGCGAGCTTTTGACAAAGTTCAATGGGAATCAAGGCGGTACCGGTACCGAGGTCGAGAATATCCAGTTCTGAATTCTGAATGCTGAATTCTGAATTCGAAATCGTGGTGAGCAGATCTTCCACAAATCTACGGTTCACCTCCGCGTGGTCCATCGCGTCGTAGTCGGCGGCTTCCGCCGGGGAGTCCATGACTTCGGATTCGAGGATGCGGTTAAGCGTCATCGGTGTGGTCTCCGGGAAGAAGAACATCGTCGCCTTCGACGGCGTGCATCATGTTGGGTTTTGTAAAGCAGCCCCAAGTGACGAGGAGGATTGCAACGAGGCCGTAGCCGAGCGTGTATTGATAGATGGGGCGTTGGAATTCGGCGGTGAGTTGCCAGGGGAGGAACATCGGGCTGCCCGGCAGGGGCGAATGCATGATGCCGAAGGCGACAAGCACCGCAGCGATGAGGAAAAAGACCCCGGCGCGGATCAAACGATGGTCGATCAGGGCAGCCAGGGCGGAAGCCCATAAGAGGCTGGTGATAATGAAGCCGCTGGCGAGCATGCGAATGGTTTGCAATTCGCCAGAAGTCTGCGGATTCAGTGGACCGCTAACAAACGGCAGCAGTTTCTCGGCGAAGATGAGCGCGAGTTGTGCGAGCGCAGGTACGCAGGCCAAGACCACGGCGGGATAGTGCCGCACCGGTGTAGAGTGAAAACTCTGCGCGGCGATTTCGAGACCGATGAAGATGAGAATCGGATAGACGGTGACCTTGGGAATGACGACATAGAGGTAACCAAAGTAACCCAGGACGCCTGCCGATCCGACAAATAGCGCGGTGGCGAGAACATACGCCGCGCGGCCGCCCATGGCTTTGTAAGCCGGGTGGCCGATGTAGGGCGTGGTTTGAATGACGCCGCCGCACAGGCTGGCGAGAATCGTGGCGAGTGCTTCGACGGCAATGACCTGGCCGGTGTCATATTCGTCGCCAACAGCCGCCGCGCTTTCGGTGCAGTCGATGCCGCCGACAACCGTGGCGAGAGCAAAGGGAATCACGATTGGCAAGTAATTGAGCGAATCGCGAAACGCGCCGACCCATTCGAACCGGAACGCAGCCAGCCATTCAGTCGGAAAAAGCCCCGCCGCCGGATCGATCGCTGTTGGCTCGTGAGGAAGAGCCAAGACTTCCGGCAAAATGTGCGAACCCTCGGCTGCTTGCAGTGCGTAGTACAAAACACCGCCCACCAGCAGTGAGCCGACAGCCCCCGGAATCTTGAAAGGAAGGTCGATGCGCGCGACAAGTGTCGTGAGCACCAGCGCCAGCGACACGAAGCCCACGATCGGCGAATGCAAAATCTCCAACAGCGGCAGGAAGCTGATCAGAACGAGCGCGACAGCAGCTAGCGAGCCGAGGAGGCCGGCCCGCGGCAGCGAACGGCGAATCCAGTTCGAGCCTACGGAACAGACCAGCTTGAACAACCCGCTGATGAAGATGCAGCAGATCCCGATGTGCCACGTGTGAATCGCCGCGGTTTCGGGATCGAGACCGCGAGATTTGGCCGCAATGAATGCGGGGCCGAGTACGAAGAAGATCATGCCCAGCGTGCTCGGCGTATCGAGGCCGAGCGGCATGGCCGTGATGGTGTTTCTGCCGGTCTGACGCGCGAGACGAAACGCCAGCAGCGTGAACAGAAGGTCACCGACGAGCACGCCGATGGCAGTGCCGGGCACCATGCTGCGCAGGGCGATTTTGGTAGGAAATTCAAAGACGGCCGAAAGCAAGCTCACCGTCAACAACAAATTCGCGACGTTATCTAACATCAAGCCGAAAAACGCGTTAACGTCGCCCCAAGCGGCCCAAGGATAGCGCGGTTGGCTCACAGAAATTGCAGCGGCACAGTGTTTGCGAAATGGGTGCGGTGAGTCTAGGATGCCTCGGAAACACTGTCAAATCGGCGGATGCGTGCCATAGCTCGGTCGTATTCAGGCGGGTTCGCCATCGGCGGTTCGTGGCAGAGCTCTCGGATGCTGATTTTTTCGGCCAACGAACATGCCAGCCCGAGCGTGCATGCGTACAATTGCTGCCGGCGACTTGAATGCCTTGGCCAAGCGTGACTTTCCGGCGGCGATTGCTAAACTGATTCGCTGGGCTGAGTTACGGCGTTGAAAAGACCGTTTCCCAGAGATCCTTTTCTCATCAGGGCGAACTAACCTCACTGCCAGCCGTAGAAATCGATGAAAGCCACGTTGCCCGAGCCGAAAACCATTATGCGGCAGCCTTCTTCGCTGAGCGACGAAGAGCTGCTCATGGGTTATCGCGAGTCGAGTGAATCCAGCCTGTTTCAGGAACTGGTTCGCCGATACGAGCGGGAGCTGTATAGCTATCTGCGACGATACTTGGGCGACGCGGAGATGGCCGAGGATGCGTTTCAGGCGGCCTTTTTACAGGTCCACCTGAAATGCGACCAGTATGAGCCCGGCCGGGCGTTTCGGCCGTGGCTCTACACGATTGCCACCAACCAGGCGATCGACGCTCAGCGTCGTAGCCGGCGGCATCGGATGGTCAGCCTCGATCGCAGCAGTCCCAGGGACGGCGAGGATGTCGGCAAGCTGCTCGATTTGTTGACGAGCAAGGAGCCGACGGCGCCGGCGCAGCTAAACGCGGCTGAGCGGTCCGCGTGGCTGCACGCGGCCGTCGAGCAACTGCCCGAGGGGCTGCGAGACGTCGTACACCTAGTTTACTTCCAGGAATTGAAATACCGCGAGGCAGCCGAAGCTTTGGACATTCCGGTGGGCACGGTGAAGAGTCGCATGCACGCCGCGGTTGCCAAATTGAATGAAATCTGGAATCAAAGTCAGCCGCAATCACCATAGTGACAAGCGCCCGAATTATCGGCGTATTAATAATCACAGCCATGACTAGTCCGTCACGCGAACATTTGCTCGGCTATCTGCTCGGTGCCCTTTCGCCGGAGGAACACGAGCAAGTCGAGATCGAGATCGAGCGAAATTCGACGCTGCGGGATGAGATGCAGCGGCTGAAGGCTTGTGTGGAGAACGTGGGTTTGGCCGAAGAGCGGCAGGCGTGGGAGCCGCCGGCAGGACTGGCCGAGCGGACTTGCCGGTTTGTCGCGGAGGCGGCGCGGAGAGTTCATCTGCCGCCGGGCCGGCTGTCGGGTCAGGATGTCGAGCGGGAACGGCGGTTCACCTGGTCAGACTTTGTGACAATCGCAGCAGTGATCGTTGCCGCGGCGTCATTATTCTTTCCCGCGCTATCGTTCAGTAGGTCCGCGTCACAGATTACAACGTGCCAGAATCAGTTGCGGCTCATTGGCTTCGGAATGCAACAATACAGCGACCTGCAACCGGACCATAGCTTTCCGGGCCCCGAGGCCGAGGGTCCGCGGGCTGCTGCCGGCATCGTCGCGCCACTGTTAGTGAGTCAGAACCTCGCGAATTCACAGATGTTCTTGTGTCCGGGGCCGCCGCGGAGCGGCGATGCCGGCAACGCTCGGATGCCGATGCTGGACGAACTTGATCGGTCGGCCGGCAAGCAGCTTGTCGCTCTGCAAAAGGCGATGGGCGGCGATTACGGGTTCAACATGGGCTATGTCGATGGCGGAAAACTCGTGCGAGCCGCCAATAGCCGTCGCGGGCAGTATGTATTGGCCGGCGACGCACCGAGCAACTCGCGGCCGCGGCGGGCGAGCGCCAATCATGCCGATCGTGGGCAAAACGTGCTCTTCGAAGACGGCCACGTTCACTTTTTGCGGCAATTGCCAATCGATCCCATGCTCGACGATCCGTTCCATAATCGGAACGGCTGGGTCGCCGCCGGCGTTGACCGCGATGACGCGGTGCTGGGCGCGAGCGAAGATTCGCCGATTCCGGTGACGCTTATTAGCGACCGCTAATCCCTCAGGCAATCGCCGCAGCTAACTTCACTTGACGGCTAATAAAACCTATACAAACCCGAAGCGTAAGCGAGGGAATCAAGCCAGTTGGGGCGGTCCCTCGCTTACGCTTCGGGTTAGTGTTAGACGTTCTTAATTCAAATTGTGCCGCAGCGCCTTGCCCGGCTTCTCGCCCGTGTGTTGCCCTTGCTTAAGGACCACCTTTCCGTTCACGATCACGTACTCAATCCCATCGTTGTATTGAAACGGGTCGGTATACGTCGCGTGGTCGATGATCTTCGCCGGATCAAAGATGCAGAGATCGGCAGCCAAGCCTTCGCGTATTAAGCCGCGATCTTTGAGGCCGAGTTTGTTCGCATTCAGGCTGGTCATCTTGCGAATGGCGTCTTCCAGCGTGAGGACCTTGCGCTCGCGGACGTAAACGCCGAGGACGCGGGGGAAAGTGCCGAAGTTGCGCGGGTGTGGATTGCCGCGGCGCAGCTCGCCTTCGATCGAATAGGCTGAGCCGTCGCTACCGATCGAGCACCACGGCTGAGCGAGGGCCAGGTTCATATCCTCCTCGGTGTGATGGGCATACACGGTCGAAACGGAGCCTTCTTCTTCGAGCAGCAGGTCGAAAAGCACGTCGAGGCTGTCAGGCGTGGGGTTCTTGTCGCGAGTGCGGATGTCGATGACGCGGTCCATTGTCTGACCTTCGTATTGCGAGCGGCCGCTGATGAGCATCCGCGACCAATCGCCGCCAACGGCCGTGAAGTGGTTGTACCAGCCCGCAATGCCGCCGCGGATGTCGCGTTTCATCTTCTCGCGTTCCTGGGGGTCCTTAAGTCGGGCCAGCATTTGCGACTTGCCACCTTCGTGGGCCCAAGGCGGCACGATACTGGAGAGATTGTTGTTGCCCCGCGTATAGGGATAAACATTCGTCTGTACATTGACGCCGCGGGCGCGAGCGGCGTTGATCAAGTCGACAATTTCCTTCATCCGTCCCCAATACTGTTGGTCGGCGATTTTGACGTGGATAATATCGACGGGAACGCCGGCTTTCTCGCCGACGGCGATAGCCTCGCGAATCGCCTCGAAAACGCCCGTTCCTTCATTGCGATTGTGCGTCGAAAAGAGGCCACCGTGTTTTTTGACCGGTTCGCAGAGCAAGACGATGTCGTCCGTCGTCGCCAACGAGCCCGGCGGCATCGCCAGCATGCTGGAAAGGCCAAACGCGCCGTCTTGCATCGCCTGGTCGATCACCTTTTGCATCTCCGCGAACTGCGCTTTCGTCGGCCGGTCATAGGATTGGCCCATCGCCGCTTGCCAGGCGTTATCCAGCCCGATGTACGACACGACATTGACCGAAACGCCAGCTTTTTCGACGACCTGAAAATACTCGCCCAGCGTCGACCACGTCGTCGGCTGGCCACCAACCAGCATCGATTGCGGCTTAAGCTGCCCGACGCGCGGCCCGGCCGAAGATCCTTCGCCGAGAACTTCCGTCGTCACCCCCTGGCGGATTTTGCTCTGAGCCAAACCATCTTCGAGCAGCAACGTATCCGAATGCGAATGCATATCAATAAAGCCCGGCGCGACGACCAGGCCATCGGCACGAATCTGCGGCGTCGTGGCCAGCGCCGGCAGTTGCCCGACAAAGACGATCTTGCCACCGCGAATACCGATGTCCGCATAAAACCACGGATTGCCCGTTCCATCGACGACCTTGCCGCCGTAGATGGCGAGGTCGTAGGGGGCTTGGGCGTGCAGAGCGGCTGCGCTGAGCAGTGAAACAAGGAGGACGAGTTGGGAAAGGAGTCGCATGGCGGAAATCCGGAAAACAAGTTCAGAGAAAAACCAAGAACGGAAGAAACAAGTTCTGGCGCACGGTGCTAACATTTGCAGGAAACTTTTCTTGGAGAACATGTTAGCGCTTTCGCGGAAGTTGGTGTGCGGCTGAAGGTTGGGACGACTAACATTTCAAAAGCAGTACTAACATCGAAAGTGATGTTAGCCGCTGGGGATATTGCCGGGGAACAAGGCTCCAATTTGCATTGCTCAAATTTGTGACCCGTGGGTGGTGACGGCTAATATTTGGGGAGAATTTTTGGCAGCTAATATGCGGAAGTCGTGATGGGGAAAGGGGTTGGTTTGTTTGGCATTGCTAATATTACTGCGGGTATTAGCGAGTGGTAAGCAATGATCGGGCGAGGTTGCGGGGCGTTGATGGGGCGTAGTGGATGGCTGAAATGGCAGGCTTGGGGCCAACAAGGAGCTTCCTGCAAATTGTATACCAATGTACAGTAATTACGGCTTTTGCTCTCAGGCCGAGATCGCGAATTGCTTGACGGTGGTCTGGGACCGGAAGACAATCCAAGCGAGGCGTTTTCTTTCCGACCGAGCGCATTTTTTGAAAAAACTGCGTCAGAATCATGCCGCGCCGCGGCTTCCAATCCGATCGCCCGCGCTCGACTCGCAGACTGTTGTTGGAGGCGCTGGAATCGCGCGCCGTTCCGGCTGGTGTGTGTGCCAATTCATGCGATCGTGCCGCTGGATAGCATCAATTCGGGCGCAATCGTAGGGGCTGCATTGCGTTCGGATGGAACGCTGGAATTGATAGGCGACAAATCGAATGACTACGAGCGACCTTGGAGTTGGACGGTTAGTAAAGGCGGTGTATTGCTCGATCAGCGCGCCTTTGCAACGCCGCCCGACAAAACGAACGGGGGCATGAACCAAATCGCGCCCGACGGGTCGAAGATGCTGGGAACGCTGTTCGAGATTAATGATTCTGGCTCTCCGCTGCCGCTGAAATTGCAGGCATTTCTAACTCACAGCTTAATCAGCCGGTTACGGTTGTTGCCGGTCTTTTTTCTGCTGTTTGATGAACCGCTCTATTTCGCTTGGCAGCGGGCTCTGAAAACGCAACGGCTCACCACTGATCGGATGCTCAAATCCAAGCAGCCGAGCATGCAGCGCCAGCCGCCGATGCGGCCACTGCGGATGCCGGGCGACTTCCGGTTCATATCGCTCATCTCCCAGCACTGGATGCCCAGCCTCGGCAAAATGAACGCGAATTTGGTTGCGGCGGCCGGTTTCGAGGCGAACTTGAACCAGCGTTGCGCCGTCAAGATGCGAAATGACTCGGTAATGCGTGATCGCGACTTGCCCGATGGATTCATCGGCGGTGGAAAAGCGGTTTAAATCTTTATCGGTCGCCAATAAAGACTCGAACGTGCCTTGTTTGACCTTGAGTCGGCCGGCGACGAGTGCAATATATTCCCGCTCCGGCTTGCTCGCCGCGAATTGATCTTTTATCTGACGCATGATCTCGGCCGATTTACCGAAAACGAGCAAGCCGGAAACGCCCCGATCGAGCCGATGCACCGGAAACGCGCCGTGGCCCTTGGCGACGTGACGGACGTAGGCATCGACTTTGTCCTTCAAAGTGTTGGTCTCCTTGCGGCGCGTCGGAACCGTTAACAGCTCAGCCGGCTTATCGACGACAAGGAGATGTTTGTCCTCAAACACGACGGAGAAGCCTAGGTTGCGCCTCGCCTTCGGCTTAGGGTGATACCGCTGGTTCGCATCGTATTTCAGCTCGACCTTGTCGCCCGCGCGCAGCCGATCGGCCGGCTGCGTGGCCAGCGCACCGTTGAGTTGGACGCAGCCGTGATCAAAGAGACCGATGATTTGCGAGTGTGATAGGCCGCACAGCTCTTTAACGAGGTGATCGAGACGGTGGCCGACGAGTCCAGACTCGTTGGCGACAACGGCGGATTTATGGGCAAGCGGCATGAATGTCATTTGTCATTCGTCACTTGTCATTTGTAAAGGAGCAAATGACGAATGACAAATGACCAATGACAACGGCTATTTCCCCCCCATCAGCTCTTTCACCTTGGACTCGATCGATTCGGCCCAGATGCGGTAGCTCTTTTCGTTGAGATGCAGCAGGTCAGGCATAATTTCTCGACTGAGCGTTCCATCCGGTTCGAGGAATTTCGGGCCAATGTCCATGTAAAAGACGTTTTTGTTATCGGCCAACTTTTGGATGATGGCGTTTGCGCCTTCGTTTACCTTGCGGTTTTTGTCGTCTGTTAATCCCTTCTCTGTCTTACTCTTATCTGCGTTGAGATTCAGTCCCCGCGGAAAAATTCCGAGGACAAGCACCTTGGTGTTCGGCAGCTTCGCGCGGAGCTTCTCGACGATCAGCTTGACGCCTTCGGCGATCTGCTCCGACGTATTGCCTGCTGACGCATTATTGGTCCCGATCATGAGCACCGCCAGCTTGGGATTGATGCCGTCGATGTTGCCATGATCGAGCCGCCACAGGACATGCTGCGTGCGATCGCCGCCAATGCCGAGGTTCACCGCGTTGCGCTTGCCATAAAACTCATCCCAAACTTTTTTGCCCGCGTTCTCCCAGCCGGCTGTGATCGAGTCACCAATGAAAATCAGATCGACATTCCCTTGCTTGACCCGCTCGTTGAAAGACTCATGCCGCTTCATCCACGTGCCCTCGCGCGGGGCAGGGACAATGGCATCGTTTTGTTGGGCGAACGAGGCAGAAACGGAGACGGTCGCCAGTAGGACGGCGGCAAAAAATCGACGACACAGGGCCATGTTGCGGCTCCAAAAATGAGGGGAATTTGGTATCCGGTCACAATACCGTGCGGCTCCGGAGGGTCAACCGGAGGCGAAAAATCGCGATTTTTGCCGCGAACGGTGGTTCACCCGATTACTCGGGGGCCTGACAGTGCCCCACCCGACTTTTCTAACAAACTTGACATCTAGCACTCCGGCAAAGCACACTGCTTATTACTACCAGGGGTGCGGCAACATTGAAGAGAAGGTGTGCAATGGCTCGTTGGAACTTTGCGCGGCGGTCGCGGTACGTGCGGCTCGCTTTGGCGTCGGCTTATTTGGTATTCATGGCGGCGCCGCTTGCTTTTGCCGGCGACCCGACAACGGATGTCGCGGCTCGGCTGGCAGCGGGGGAATTTGGTCCGGCAATTGAAGCCGCCAGCGCCATCAAGGACCCAGCTGTTCGAGATAACGCTTTGGCGAACGTGGCGGCCAAACAGGCGAAAAGCGGCGCGCGACGGGCGGCGCTCGAAACGGTCGGCGACGTTTCCAGCGACTTGGCTCGCAAGTCGATCCTGAGCAGCATGGCGGCCAGTTACGGCCCGAATACCAAAAACAACACCGGCGCACGCGGCGGCGCGGCCATGGCCGATTTCGATTCGCTCATCGAGCTGATCACGACGACGCTGAAGCCCGACTCGTGGGACGACGTCGGCGGCCCGGGCGCAGTCGATCAATTTGCTGGCGGAGTTTATGTCGATGCGATCGGCTTGCTGCAAAAGCTGCCGCCAAACACCAACCGCTCGCTGGTTGCACTGCACAAAGCCAGCCTGGAAGCGGGACAAACGAGCGATCCTCGCCGCGAAGCTGGCCTACGCAAGGTCTCGCTGACACGACTCGAACGCGAAGTACAGCTCTTGCACGCTCAAGGCCGCGATCCGAGCGAAGCGATGCAGACGCTCGCCGGCCTGAAGCGAGTGAAATACCTCCTCGTCTATCCCGAATCGGGCGATATCGTGATCGCGGGTCCCGCCGGCAACTGGCATCGCGATCTTGAAGGCCGCTTTGTTGATGACAGCGGAGCGCCGGTGCTGAACCTCGACGATCTCGTCGTCACGCTGCGAAATTCACTGACGGACAACGGCCGCTTCGGCTGCTCGATCAATCCGCGTCAGGATAATCTGGCGGCGGCTAAGGCCGTCAACGACAAATGGTCCAAGGAGCCGCTCAAAACGGGTCAGCGGCAGAAATGGCTCGCTGAATTTCGGGACGCCATGGGGCAACAGGATATTACGGTTCACGGGATCGATCCGCGGACGCGAGCGGGCCGGATTCTCATCGAGGCCGATTATCGAATGAAGCTGGTCGGCATCGGCCTGGAAGAAGGCACGCTCGGTGTCGCCAGCTACTTGAGCACCGTGGAGGCCGCCAAAGACGGCAATCCACTGCCGATGAACGTGCTCCGTTGGTGGTTCACGCTCAATTACGACGCGCTGGCCGCCACCGATAAGCGCGACGCTTTCGAATTGCGCGGCCCCGGCGTGAAAGTGCTCAGCGAAAACGAAATGCTCACTGAGCGCGGTGAGCGGGTGCATACCGGTGACAGTGACGAGCTTACCAAGCGGTTCGCCGATTCATTTACCAAGCATTTCGACAAGTTGGCAGTCAAGTATCCGATCTACGCCGAGTTGCGGAACGTGTTCGATCTGGCACTCGTCGCGGCTGTCATTCAAAGCCACGACCTCGCTGGTCAAGTTGGCTGGCACATGACTCATTTCGGGCCCAACGGCGAATATTCGCCAATTCTGGCCACCGCTCCCAAAGAAGTGGAATCGGTCATGAACCATCGCGTCATCGGCAACAAGCACGTCATTGCCGCCGTCAGCGGCGGAGTTCGCGTCGAAACGAGCACTGTGGCCGCGAAAGATACGGTGAAGACCGACGCATCTGGGTCGATCTCCAGCGACCGCAACGCGAACCAACCCAAGCAACTCGATCGCCGCACTTGGTGGTGGGACTAATCGGCAGGCTCACTATTTCAATTGCCGGGTTCAATAGCCGGGTTCAATTGCCGGGAGCAAACTTGCTCCCGGTGAATCGGCCGTGGAGTTTTCAACTCGCGGAAGTCCGGGACCAGGTTTGGTCCCGGCTAGGACGTAATCATCTCGTCTGTGAAGCGCTCTCCGCCGCCGCCGTCCTCGCCGGTTGAAAAATCCAATACGTCAACCCGTCCCGTTCCGCCGGCGATAACCATGTCCGATCTCGCGGCGGCACCGCGCCCGTGAGCAGCGCTTTGAGGTCGTTCAGCACCGGGTGGCTGCTTCCATAATAGGAGTGGCCAAAAAAACTTTGATCGATGGCGGTGACGTCGATCGTGTCGATGCCGGCGAGCACCGTCAGGCCCTCGCCCGCATCGCCGGCCCGCGGCTGGCGATGAATGAATTGCGAAGCGAGCAGCGCTTCGTCGTGCGACGAGGCATAGAGCGTCAGGCCGCGGGCCGTTTTCTGCATGGCTGGCGCGATGTTGTTGCGGAAATCGTCGGCGTCGATATCCGGCGCCGCGAGAATGACCTGGTTGAACAATCGGGCCTGGTCGTGCATTTCCAGCTCGATCTCGCGCAGCGCTGCAGCTAGCGCTCGATTGCCCATGCTATGGGCGACCAGGTTCACTGATTGGGCCTGGCTCTCTTTGACGATCTCCAACAAAAACTGTTTCAGATGCGGCACGCTCCAGGCGACGTTCGTCTCGTCGGCCGGATAGGTGAAGATGAATTTGTCGTTCGCCGGCCAACTGAAGAAAATCGGCGCGCCTTCGAATTTGAGATCGTGGTGAATCTGCGCCGTGCGGAGGGCGGCGTCTTCGAAGGAGACGTTGAAGCCGTGGACGAAAACAAATAATTCGCGGTGAGCCGATTGTTTCACGCGTTGTCGCAACAGGTCGTAAAACTTCGGATTCGCCAGCCGCTCGGTTTTCTGTAAAACGAGGTGACGGCAGACGTCCTCGGTAATCTCCAATCGCAGGACCGAAGGCGTTTCAACCTCGCCCACGACGTGCGTGTGCGGAATGGTGACCTCGCAGCGGCCGACCTCGATGCGGCCGTCGGGCGAGCGGTCCGTCGTGTATCGCGGGCCTTGGTGATTCGCGCCGCGAAGGCGCGACAACACCTCATCGACCGCGTCGTAACCCAGCAACAGGCAAGCCGCCAGTCCCGTCACAGCCACGCTGCCCAGCAACCAGTTGCGATGTTTGATGCCAATGACAACCAGGCCAACGCCGAGCCCGGCAACCAAAAGCGTGGGCAAAAACTGGAGCAGCAAATGCCCCACGTCGCTGGCCTTTTGCGCGCCGGCCAATCGATCCGTCCCATACAGCACCTCCACAACGTCACAGTTGCTTTCGTCTTCAACCGTTTTAGCCGGCGTTTCGGCTTTGAATGCCACAGGCGGTCCTGATGGCGATGCTCCACCGCCGAGGATGGCACGCCCCGCCGCACCGCCTTTGGCGTCGCGCTGTTCAATGGGACTGCCGCCGCCTAGCGGGGCTGTAGACGGTGGTACAGTGCCTTGCGGCGCTAGTCGCGGCGAAGCGTCAGTCCGTAGCGGATTTTGGTCGCGCGTTTCGGCGGAGCCAAACAAATTCTCCTGGCCGCTTTGAGTGCCGGGTGAACCAAACGCCCCCAGCACCGTAGCACCCTGCAATTCTTCGAGCGCCTTGCGGCGAACCTCGTCTGCACGTGCCCGCGCGGCCAGAGCATGCTGCTGCTGCGCAGCTATCGCTTCATTGTCGGGTGCCGCAGCCATCGCAGGCCCAGCAGCCGGCATTTGGCTGGTGTCCGAACTGGAAACAGCCGGCGCACGCATTTCCGCCTTCACCGGCGCAGCCGCACCAGCCGTCGGTGGCGGTGATTTGTCCCGGCTGCAGCCAGTGATTATCAGCGCAATCAGTGTGGGCAGAAAAAGCAGTCGCCGATCCATGGCATTACTCCCAGAAATGGCCGCCGGCGCACGAGCTATCGCTGGCGCGAATTGCGGCGACGGATATTAAGAAGGCCGCTCGAACGCAGCCAGCCCATTTGCGATTGCATGCCTGCTAGCAGCGGGCGAATTTTGCCGCTGGTATGCTGAGGCGCGCTGACTTGTCCGATCTCGTCGCCCTCCGCAAGGAGCCTCTCATGCGGTCATCTTTTGCCTTCCATGTTGCATTCGGTTTGTTTGCCATTTCCTCGGCTTTGGCCCAGGATATTGCCGGAACGGCTCCAAACGCGGAATTGCCAGCGCCCGGCACGCGAGGCAACGCCGACAACGTGCCTTTCATCGGCAAGAGCGACCCGAGCGGCAATCCCGTCCGACTGGCCAAAGCGACCGGGCACGTGTCGAACTACACCGAGGACAAAGTCGCTGCTTACAAGCTGCCCGATCCCCTCGTTATGGCCAGCGGCGAGCGAGTGACGACCGCCCAAATGTGGCATACGCGGCGGCGGCCGGAGATTCTGAAATTCTACGAGACGGAAATCTACGGCCGGATTCCCGATAACGCGCCAAAAGTGACTTGGGAAGTGATCGAGACCGACCCATCGGCTCGCGACGGCGCGGCACTGATGAAGCGCATCGCCGGCCGCATGGGCGACAAGTCCGACGGGCCGCGGATGAATTTGACGCTTCATTTGCCGGCGAAGGCGGATGCGCCGGTGCCTGTGCTGCTAAACATTTCGTTTGGATTTCCGCCGGGCGGACGAGGGGGCACGGCAACAAAAAACGACCAAAGCAAGACTGCGGAGCAACCGAAGGCAGCAAGTAGCGCTCGCCCTCCGCAGTTTGACGTCCTCGGCGAATGCCTCAATCGCGGCTGGGGCTACGCCGTCGTCAATTACGGCGAGATTCAGCCGGACCGGGCGAACCAGTGGACCAGCGGCGTGATCGGTCTGACGCTCAAAGAGGGTCAAACTCAGCCGGCGGCCGACGAATGGGGCACGATCAGCGCCTGGAGCTGGGGCCTCAGCCGGTGCGTCGACTACTTGGAGACCGACAAGGGGGTGAACTCAAAGCAAATTGCGATTACAGGCGCTTCGCGACTGGGAAAAACGGTACTCTGGGCCTCCGCCAAGGATGAGCGGGTCGCCGCGGTGTTTTCAGCCGTCTCAGGCGAGATGGGAGCGGCCCTCATCCGCCGAGATTGGGGTGAAACGCTCGACGACATGGCTGAGCGGTTTTCCTGGCAGTTCGCCGGCAATCTGCAGAAGTGGGTCGGCCGCTGGAACGATCTGCCGGTCGATCAACACATGCTGATCGCCTTCTCCGCGCCACGGCCCGTTTACGTCAACGGCGGCCTTACCGATCAGTGGAGCGACCCCAAGGGCGAATTCCTGTCGATGGTCGCCGCCGGCCCCGTGTACCGTATGCTCGGCAAACGCGATCTTGGCACAACCGAATTGCCACCGCTCGATTCACCGCTAACGAGCGGCGATCTCGGCTTCCTCTATCACAGCGGCGGCCACGCGGCGACGCCAGCCGATTGGAAATTGTTTTTGGATTTCGCGGACCGACATTTCAAGGCCGACGTGCGGCGCTAATGCGCTCGTTCGAGAATTTCGAGCAGATCGGCCTGTGTCGGCTGGCGCGGGTTTGTGTCCATCAAGCGTTTAATTGCGAATGCCTTTTCTGCGAAGATCGGTAGCTGCTCGCGACGAACGCCCAGATCGCGTAGTCTCCGCGGAATGCCGATCGCCGCGCGAATGCGCTCGACGGCGACGACGGCACGTTCAGCGGCAACATCTTCGGATAGCCCGTTGACGTTCTCTCCGAGCAATGCGGCGATCTTGGCAAACGCCGCTTTGCGGATTGGCAGGTTGTAGCGCATGACGAACGGCAGCAGCAGGCCGTTTCCCGCGCCATGCGTCACATGCACCGCGCCACCGATCGGATATTCCAGAGCGTGAACGACAGCGACGCCGCAGTTGGAGAACGCCAAACCGGCCAGCGTCGCAGCCAGAGCCATGCCATCGCGGGCCGCTTTGTTCGAGCCATCTTCGACAGCGGCGACCAAATGTTGACCGATTAGCGCAATGGCTTTTTCCGCCAGGCAATCGCCCAATGGATGACGGCCTTCATAAGCAACCGGCGCGCCTTCTGGCTCGTTTAGCTTGTCGAAATCGACGGCCGTGTAAGCTTCGATGGCATGCGTTAGGGCGTCAATGCCGCTGTCTGCCGTCACTTGCCGCGGGCAGCCGTCAGTGAGCGCCGGATCGACAACCGCCAGCGCTGGCCGCAGAAATTGGCTGAGCGTGCTAACCTTGATGTGATTCGCCTTGTCAGTCAGAACCGCAGCGTGCGACACTTCGCTGCCGGTTCCCGCGGTCGTCGGCAAGCAAATCAGCGGCAACGTCGGCCCCGGCACTTTATCGAAGCCAAAATAATCGGCCGGCTGGCCCCCATGCGCCACAAGCACGGCGACGATTTTCGCCAAATCCATATTGCTGCCGCCGCCCAGGCCCAAAATGCAGTCCGGCTGAAAGTTTTTGGCCGCAGCAGTGGCGGCAATAGCCGTTTCGACCGCCGGCTCCGGCTCGCCGCCTTGAAAAACTTCAAAGCTAACACTCGCTTCTCGCAGCGGAGTCGTAACTTGTTCGATTAAGCGGGCGACTGCGAGCCGCTCATCCGTAACGACAAAAACCCGGCTGAGTTTTCGCCGGCGGATCCCCGAACCAAGATTGGCGACAGCTCCGCGTCCAAAAACAAGCTGTCCGGCCGAGTGAAAATTCCAGCTGGTGCGCATGCGGGCAATTGTATCCGCCTGAAGGCTCGGCAGGAGCCTCGCCCTCCCAGCTGGGGCCGCGCCTTCTCAGCTACGTCGCCGCCGGCGGCGGATTATCCGGCGGCGGAGGCGGCGGCTGAAACTTCGGTGCCGTAATCTCGTCGTTATCGTCGAAATCGCTGTACGACGGCCGCGGCTTCGAGCGAGCAGGCGTGCTGTTGAACGCCTCGGTGAAATCAACCTGCGACCGGATATCATCCAGGCTTTTGCGAAAATCGCGATACATCCCGCCGAACTTTTTCATTTGCTCCGGCAAGTTCTTGCCGAATAGCAACACGGCCACAACGCCGATGACGAGCAACTCTTGAAAGCTGAGGCCGAGCATGATTCAGAATCGCAAGGTCGATGAGAATGGAAGACGTATCTAGTTCAAAGTTCCGAGTTCAATGTTCAAAGTTAGTGTATCAACTTTGAACCTTAAACTTTGAACCTTGAACTGATTCAGACGTCCCGCTTCTCGACCTTGTCCGTCTCGTCTTCAGCCACACCAGACATGCCCTGCTTGAACTCGACTACCCCGCGGCCCAGCGACCGCATCACGCTCGGCAAACGATGGCCGAACAGAATAAAGATCACCACCAAAATGATGATTAGCTCAGTGTGTCCAATTCCAAACATAATTCGCTCTCGCACAAAAAGGGGAGAAATAGCGAGCGGCGAAAGCGAGCGATCACCCCGCGGGCATCGCTAGAACCAGCTCGAATCGACTACCCGATTAATACTATCCCCTGGACCGCCAACATGTCAAATGCACTGCGAGTCGCCGGATAACAGTTTCGCTAAATATCCACAATTATTTCCGCAAACCAGCCCGCGGGCGTTTTTTCCAGCTTTAACCCGTGGTACGTGATCGCTTTCACTTCGTGTTCCATCCGGTGACGGCTCTCGTCCATCGGCTCACCGCGGCAGGTAGCTGTTAGTTTGTTGCCGTCGATTGTTATCTCGAATTCGACTAGCAACAGCCTGTCGGTTTCAAAGGCATAAAGCAGTTCGCTGAGCCAGTCAAAAAGGAGGTAAGCCGGCTCATCCGCTGACAGCGCGATCGTCTTCGTCGTCTGCGGTCGAACCGTGGCCGGATCGGCGACGAGCATCGCCAACAAGCCACGCGCCGCATCGATGAACAACGCTTCCAGCGAATCTGCCTGAACGCGAAGTCCCAGGTCAGCCGTATGCTCGAACAGTTCGTACATGCAACGTGGGGCAGGCTTCCAGCCTGCCGTTGAAAGAGGTCAACGACTAGCTCGGCAGGCTAGAAGCCTCCCCCACGGAGGTCCACAACCGTGCGTCCAACCATTTCGCCCTTGAGTATCCGCTGAATACTGTTTTCGAGATCACCGAGGCCGATCGTCGTCGTCAGCTCATCGAGCCCCTCCAGTCGCCACTCGTGACTCAGCTTCCGCCAAATCTCGCGGCGACGATCGATGGGCAGCAGCGATGAGCTGATTCCCGCCAGCGTCACCCCGCGAAGAATAAATGGGTGTACGGTCAGATGAAGCTCTGCGCCCCCGACCAGGCCGCACGCCGCGACGACGCCATACGGTTTCGTCTCGCGAATAATCGTCGCCAGCGTTGCGCCACCAACCGTGTCCACTGCCCCAGCCCAAAAAGCCGACAACAGCGGCTTATCACTCTTGCTGACGGCCTCTTCGCGGCTCAGCACCCGCCCCGCGCCCCATTCATACAACCGCGGAACGAGTTGCTGCTTGCCCGTCACAGCGACAACCGAATACCCTAACTTCGCCAGCAACTTAACCGCCAGGCACCCCACTCCACCCGTCGCGCCGGTGACCAAAATCTCTCCCATATCCGGCGTAACACCGTTAAGCACAATCGCATTCACGCACTGCGCTGCCGTAAATCCGGCCGTGCCCAGCACCATCGCTTCCTTGAGCGACATTCCCTCCGGCAACGGCACAACCCAATCCGCTGGCACCCGAACAAAATCCGCCCAACCGCCCCACTGACTGGCCCCAAGCTCATAGCCGGTGATCACGACTTCCTGGCCGGGCTTGAATCGCGCATCGCTGCTCTCGGCCACCGTTCCCGCGGCGTCAATTCCCGGCACATGCGGCAGCTTCCGCACGACCCCCGGATGCCCCTGAGCCGCGAGCGCATCTTTATAATTCAGCGACGAAAACGCGACCCGCACCAGCGTGTCGCCTGGTGGCAGATCGCTCATTGGCCGCTGCGTGACTTCACGGCGGACATTGCCAGCGGCATCTTTTTCAACCACAAAACACGAAAGCGTGGTCTCGTTCATTGGCGACTTTTAAAAGTGTCTTGTTGCTTCAAAATCCTGCTGCGGCAACCTGCTCAAGCTAGGACCTGCTAAGCCAAGATACAAGCCGCGACTCGACTTACGACGTTTCCTTGTGCTGACGGCTCATTGACGACAGCGGCCGCCCGTTTCTACAATCACCAACCCGTTAACGTCGATCCGATAATTACGGGCGTGGCGAGATCAGCCGCAACCAATGCAGTGAATAGGGAGACGAACCATGGCCGCTGCCAATGTGCTTGAAATCAACGATTCGAACTTTCAAAACGAAGTGCTCAACAGCACCGAGCCAGTCCTCGTCGATTTTTGGGCCCCCTGGTGCGGCCCCTGCCGCAAGATCGCGCCCATGATCGACGAGCTCGCAGCCGAATATTCCGGCTCCGCCAAAATCGGCAAAGTCAACATCGACGACAACCAGCAATCGGCGTTCAAGTACGGCATTGAGGCCATCCCCACGCTGCTCGTCTTCAAAGGCGGTCAGCCAGTGCAACGGTTCCAAGGCATCCCGTCGAAATCGAAGGTGCAAGAGGCTTTGGACCAGGCGAAGGGATAGTCTTTTGGTTTCGCCGATTGCCGAGCGGGGTTAGAATACATCTACCGTTCCAGGGCAAAGTTTATGGCGCTGACCAAGTCACAAGTTGAAAAACTGCCTGATGTGTATCGAGATTTTATGCTGACGCTGGCTCCCGTGTTGAGGTCCAAACAAGAAGGCGCCGTAATGCAGATCAAGGCCGTACCGTTCAGTTTCGTCTGCGAGGCGGTCGGAAAGCTGCATGATTACCATTTGGCCCAAGTCCGTGAGCTGCGGCAGAATTTGAAGGCAAAGGGGTACATTACCGAGGACAAATTCGGATTTCTTAGTCCAACGGATCTCGGCGAAGAGGTTATTCGCCTATTGGATGAATCCGTTGACGAGCCAGTCGTCGTACCGCCGCTGCCCGATTTGAACTAGGGATCGTGCCATGGCGGATACGTATTGGCCGTGGCGGGTCGAACTCAATCGATTGGAATGCGAGTTCGTTTTCTTCGTCTCGCATGTCATGGAAGACAATGACGAAGTTCTTTGGTTTGCTAACGCGCTTGAGGATCGCTTTAGATTTCTTGGCATTCCGATAAAAGCGTGCTTTTTGGATGTGCAAGACTGGGAACATGGCAATCCACCCAAGGACTTGATCCGACGCAAGTTGGCGGCGTCCCATTTCTTCCTGGGCTGGATTTCGCCGAATTATCTCAAGGCCGCAAAACGTGGCTGGGTTTGGTTTGAGTTGGCATATGCGGAACTGATCGAGCTTAGCCGCCAGCCGTCGGTCGATATCAAGTTTCCGTTTATTCTTCCTGTGCTTCGAAACGTATCGGTAAGGCAGATTGGCCGGACACCGTGGCTGGCATACGTACAACGAGAAATTGAGAGGTCAAGGCGAGGTGAAAAGATCGAGGATTTTGTGGAGCGTCTCGTCTCCAAACTCGTCGCCTACTATTCACAAGAGATTAACAAGTGGGAAAAGAGCCGCTAACATCCATCGGGCCGGGATACGACCCGCGCTACTTGGAAGGCATCGAGCACTTCAACAAGTGCGATTTTTTTGAGGCCCACGAAGTTTGGGAAGAACTTTGGGCCGACACGCAGGGACCCGCGCGGCGTTTCTATCAGGGACTGATTCAAGTCGCCGTGTGCCTGCATCATTTCGGCAACGGCAACATTCGCGGCGCCAAAAAACTCTACCACGGCTGCCGCGGCTATCTCGAAGATTATCGGCCCAAATATCTCGATCTCGATCTCGACAAGCTGTTCTCCCAGTTGGAGATTTGCTGCCGCGAGATTCTGGAAAGCAAAGAAGAGTTCCCCAAAATCGACATCGTGCCGGATTTAATACCGGAAATTCACTTGGAAGTCTAAACGGTCGCGGCTTTACTAGCGTGGAAGCAGCGGATAAGCAAGATTATCCAGGCGATCATCAAGCACGCGCCGTTCAAGATGCAGAGCATCGTCCACACCGCCGGCTGCTGGACCGAGGTCGCCAACGGAGGCATCGTTTCTGCAACAAACGTCAAAAACTTCGCCGATGTAAAGTAATTGACGGCAGGCACTAGCAACAGCGCCAACAGCAACCACTCACCGCCGCGCCGACGGTCTGATTGGCTTTTGGAAAGATTCACAAACGCCGCCAGCGCCGCCGGCGCAATCAGTAAGGCATCGTAGATGTTGTGATAAATGCAGAGCGTGATCGTGAGCGATGCAATCGCCAACGAATTCAATTCAGTGCCGCTGCCATCGCCATTCGCCGATCTTTTCAACCTCCGAACCGCCAACCCAGCGACGATTAGCAAGGCAAACGTCAGGGCGTAACGTAGAACGTTCTGCAAATGCTGGCCAACCAAACGCTCGATCACCATTAGAAAGTCCACGCGACTGGCCGAAACCAGCGGATCGACACCTTCGTTGAGCTCCGTCACCGTTTGATTCGCTGCCAGCATTTCGAGCAGGTGATTCGGATCCATCAATTGCGGAAGCAGCGCCGCTACCACGGCAACATTTGCAATAACGGCGATCCCGAATCCCGTGAGCGCCGCCCGGTAACTGCCTCGCAGCAGCAACAATACAAACAGCGGCCCGCCAAACGTCGGCTTAATACATGCCACGGCGAGCAATAATCCCGAAATCCACGGTCTCCGCTCCGCCAGCCACCACGACCCAACCGTGGCCAGCGCCATCGGCAGCGCAACATTGCCAAAATAAAGATTCGCGTTCCCTGGCCGGCACACAAGAAGCACCGTCGCCAGAGCCATCACGCTACTGGTTGTCACGCGCTGCTCACAAATCCGCAGCAGCACATAGCCATAGAAGGCCAACAGCCCCACGTTGAAAATCCAATACAGAATTTCGGCGGCTGTCAGGTCCAAAACGGCAAGTGGCAGCGACGCCACAAAAATCGCCGGCGCATACAGCGGAAACGAATTCCCCGCCGGATAGCGGGCAAAGTATTGGCCGCCTTCCTCAGCCGGCCGCGGATCGTAGGGATTGATGCCCGCAAACGCGGCCCGCGCCGGGTAATAAACAACATCCTGAAAATCGCAGAACGCTGACCGCGTTGGATGATGCGGATTTTCGGCCGGTCGCTGCTCCAGCCAGCACCGCGAGCCGACGGAAACCAGCGCAGCGATGAACAGCAATGCCGCCGCTGCATTCGATAGCCGCTTTCGCTGACCCATCTCTCCAATCCTTGCCGCTTCCCAGAAGTACACGAGCCAGCCTAATCGACCGCCAAGGTCCGTCCTATCGTGCCTTAACGCCTTTGATCCGACGCCTAGTCAGTTCCGGGGTCGCGCGTCACAATTATCGCCGTCCCCCTGTCCCCTGTCCCCTGTCCCCTGATCTCCCATGAGCCTGATCGCTGCCATCCACGGACGTCAAATTCTAGACAGTCGCGGCAACCCCACGATCGAGGTCGAAGTCACGCTTTCCGACGGCTCCTTCGGCCGCGCCGCCGTGCCCAGCGGCGCCAGCACCGGCGTCCACGAAGCCTGGGAGCTTCGCGACGGTGACAAAAGCATCTATCTGGGCAAAGGCGTCACCCAGGCCGTCGCCAATGTCAACGGCACGATCGCCGACGCCCTCATGGGCTACGACGCCATCGATCAAATTGCTATCGACCAACGGCTGATCGAGCTCGACGGCACATCCAACAAGAAAAACCTCGGTGCCAACGCCATCCTCGGCGTCTCGCTCGCCGTCGCCAAAGCCGCGGCCAATTTTTCGCAAGAGCCGCTCTACCGCTATCTAGGCGGCGTCGGCGCCAATCTACTGCCAGCGCCTATGATGAACATCATCAATGGCGGCGCTC
This sequence comes from Pirellulaceae bacterium, assembly GCA_036496265.1. GTDB lineage: Bacteria > Planctomycetota > Planctomycetia > Pirellulales > Pirellulaceae > CAYLLN01. The sequence continues at coordinate 72,790 of DASXLL010000338.1, forward strand.
ACGCCGATAATTCCGTCGATCTGCAAGAATTCATGGTCATGCCCCTCGGCTTCCAACGCTTCAGCGACGCCCTCCGCTGCGGGGTCGAAGTGTTTCACAGCCTGAAAAAGGTCTTGCACGACAAAAAGCTGAACACGGCCGTCGGCGACGAAGGCGGCTTCGCTCCCGACCTGAAGAGCAACCGCGAAGCACTCGACCTGATTATGACCGCGATCGAAAAAGCCGGTTATAAGCCCGGCGAGCAGGTCCGCATCGCGCTCGACGCCGCTTCGACCGAATTCTACGACGACAAAAAGAAGACCTACGAAATCGACGGCAAGCAGATTTCAGCCGGCGAGATTGTCGATCTCTGGGCCAGCTGGTGCGACAATTATCCGATCATCTCGATCGAAGACGGCTGCTCCGAAGACGATTGGGAAGGCTGGAAAATGCTCACCAAAAAGCTCGGCCACAAAGTCCAGCTCGTCGGCGACGACCTGTTCGTCACCAACACCGAGCGGCTCCAGCGCGGCATCGACGAGCACATTGCCAACAGCAGTCTCATCAAAGTCAACCAGATCGGCACGTTGTCCGAAACGATCTCCGCCATTCACCTGGCCCACCGGAACGGCTACACCAGCATCTCCAGTCATCGCAGTGGCGAAACCGAGGACGCCACGATCGCCGACCTGGCCGTCGCCATGAACACCGGCCAGATCAAGACCGGCTCCGCCTCCCGCACCGACCGCATGGCCAAATACAACCAGCTCCTTCGCATCGAGGAAGAACTCGACACCGCCGCCCTCTACGGCGGCCCCCTCCTCCTCGCCAAGCACAAATAGCCTGTGGGGCAGGCATCCTGCCTGCCGTATCCACTTT